>NZ_JBEXQA010000003.1:0-286655 GCF_040612395.1 Streptomyces sp. NPDC006430 | reverse complement strand
GTGCGTCAGGCGCCGTGCGTCAGGCGCCGTGCGTCAGGCGCCGTGCGTCAGGCGCCGTGCGTCAGGCGCCGTGCGTCAGGCGCCGTGCGTCAGGCGCCGTGCGTCAGGCGTCGTGGGTCAGGTACGGTCACCTGCCGGCCGCCTACTTCACGCCGAGCCACGCCTCGATCGGGTGGAGGGCGAAGAAGACCAGGAAGACACCGGTCAGGACCCACATGAAGGCGCCGATCTCGCGGGCCTTGCCCTGCGCGACCTTGATGGCCACGTAGGAGACGACACCGGCGGCGACGCCCGGCGTGATCGAGTACGTGAAGGGCATGATCGCCACGGTCAGGAAGACCGGGATGGCGGTCGCGCTGTCGGACCAGTCCACGTGGCGGGCGTTCTGCATCATCATCGCGCCGATGACCACCAGGGCCGCGGAGGCGACCTCACCCGGGACGATCTGCGTGATCGGGGTGAAGAAGAGGCACAGCGCGAAGAAGAGGCCGGTCACGACGGAGGCGAGGCCGGTACGGGCTCCCTCACCGACGCCGGTGGCGGACTCGACGAACACGGTCTGGCCGGAGCCGCCCGTCAGGCCACCGATGGCGCCACCGGCACCGTCGATGAACAGGGCCGTGGACAGGCCCGGCATGCGGCCCTTGTCGTCGGCGAGCTTGGCCTCGGTGCCGACACCGATGATGGTGGCCATCGCGTCGAAGAAGCCGGCGAGGACGAGGGTGAAGACGATCATGCCGACCGTCATGACGCCGACGTCGCCCCAGCCCCCGAACTCGACCTTGCCGAAGAGCGAGAAGTCGGGCATCGAGACCGCGGGGCCGGCGAGCTCCGGCGCACCGTTCTTCCAGGCCTTCGGGTCGATGTCGGCCACGGCGTTGAGTATCGCCGCGAGGACGGTGCCGCCGACGATGCCGATCAGGATCGCGCCGGGAACCTTGCGGGCCTGCAGCACGAAGATGGCGAGCAGGGTGACGCAGAAGATCAGGACGGGCCAGCCGGCGAGCTCGCCGACCGAACCGAGCTGGACCGGGGGACCGAACTCGGAGCCCTTGCCGACGAAGCCGGCCTTCACGAGACCGATCAGGGCGACGAACATGCCGATGCCCATGGTGATCGCGTGCTTGAGCGCGAGCGGGATCGCATTCATGATCATCTCGCGGAGGCCGGTGACGACCAGGAGACAGATCACGACGCCGTACATCACGCACATGCCCATGGCCTGCGGCCAGGTCATCTGCGGGGCGACCTGCGAGGAGAGCACGCCGGAGACGGAGAGTCCGGCGGCCAGGGCGAGCGGGACCTTGCCCACGAAGCCCATGAGGAGCGTGGTCAGGGCCGCGGCGAAGGCGGTGGCCGTGATCAGGGCCGTCTGGCTCATGGTGTCTCCGGCGACGTCCTTGCCGGAGAGGATCAGCGGGTTGAGCAGGAGGATGTACGCCATGGCCATGAAGGTCGTGACCCCGCCACGAATTTCATTGCCGACGCTCGACCCTCTATGGGTGATGTGAAAGTACCGGTCGAGCCAAGAACGCCCGGCGGGGTTGCGAGAGCCGTCGCCGGCCTCTTCCGCGGTGGTCCTGGGCTCCACAGACGACTGGGTCATGGTGCCTAACTCCCAAGGTTCAAAGGGGCACCCGCATGAAGACTGGAGACGCGGGATTTGGGAAATGCCGTTCGGCTGCACGACCCGGGGTGACGGCCCGAGGCGACGCGAAGGTGCACTGCGTGTACTGCGGGTACTGCGGGGGTTCTGCGGTACGGATGGCGGCTCCGGGGTGCCGGGGCCACCGGGTCTTCCTGGGGGGTACGGCCGGCGGAACGGACCGCGAGCGGTGCGGATTCCCGTACGCCGGACTTCTTGCTCCGGGCGGTGCGACGGGAAGGGTGACGTTCCCGTGTCGCACCGCCCGGAGAGTCTGGGGTCCGGGGGCCCTGCGGCCCCCGGAGGGCGCAGTCCTAGAGGGTGCCGGTGAGGGCTTCCGGACGGATCGGCGTCTTGTTGAGCTCCAGACCGGTCGCCTGCCGGATCGCCGCGAGGACGGCAGGGGTGGACGACAGGGTGGGGGCCTCGCCCATACCGCGCAGGCCGTACGGCGCGTTCGGGTCGGCGAGCTCCAGGACGTCGACCGGAATGGTCGGGGTGTCGAGGATGGTCGGGATCAGGTAGTCCGTGAAGGAGGGGTTGCGCACCTTCGCGGTCTTCGGGTCCACGATGATCTCTTCCATGATCGCCACGCCGAGGCCCTGGGTGGTGCCGCCCTGGATCTGGCCGACGACGGAAAGCATGTTCAGGGCCTTGCCGACGTCCTGGGCGGTCGCGAGCTCGACGACCTTGACGAGGCCGAGCTCGGTGTCCACCTCGACCACCGCGCGGTGCGCGGCGAAGGTGTACTGAACGTGGCCGTTGCCCTGGCCGGTCTTCAGGTCGAAGGGGACGGTCGGGCGGTGGCGGAATTCGAGTTCGAGGTCGATCGCGTCCTCGCCCTCCAGGACGTCCGCGATGTCCGCGAGGACCTCGCCGCCGTCGGTGACGACCTTGCCGCCTTCGAGGAGCAGCTCCGCGGTCGCCCACGCCGGGTGGTACGAGCCGTTCTTGCGGCGGCCGATCTCCAGGACGGCCTCGCGCACGGCCTCACAGGTGTTCTTCACGGCGCCACCGGTCACGTACGTCTGCCGCGAGGCGGACGTGGAACCGGCGGAACCGACCTGCGTGTCGGCCGGGTGGATGGTCACCTGCGTGACGCCCAGCTCGGTACGGGCGATCTGCGCGTGGACGGTGACGCCGCCCTGGCCGACCTCCGCCATCGCCGTGTGGACCATCGCGACGGGCTCGCCGTTGATGACCTCCAGGCGCACCCGGGCGGTGGAGTAGTCGTCGAAGCCCTCGGAGAAGCCGACGTTCTTGATGCCGACCGCATAGCCGACGCCACGGACGACGCCCTCGCCGTGGGTGGTGTTGGAGAGGCCGCCGGGCAGCGCGCGGATGTCCGCGCCCTCGCCGGCCGTCTCCCACTGGCGCTCCGGCGGCAGCGGGCGGGCCTTGACCCGGCGCAGCAGCTCCGCGACGGGCGCCGGAGAGTCCACGACCTGGCCGGTGGGCATGATCGTGCCCATCTCCATGGCGTTGAGCTGGCGGAACTCGACCGGGTCCATGCCCAGCTTCGCCGCGAGCTTGTCCATCTGGGCCTCGTACGCGAAGCAGGCCTGGACGGCTCCGAAGCCGCGCATCGCGCCACAGGGCGGGTTGTTCGTGTAGAGCGCGATCGCCTCGATGTCGACGTCGTCGATGACGTACGGGCCGACGCTGAGGGAGGAGGCGTTGCCGACGACGGCCGGGGAGGCCGAGGCGTAGGCACCGCCGTCGAGCACGATCCTGCACTTCATGTGCGTGATCTTGCCGTCCTTGGTGGCGCCGTGTTCGTAGAAGAGCTTCGCCGGGTGACGGTGCACGTGGCCGAAGAAGGACTCGAACCGGTTGTAGACCATCTTGACCGGCTTGTTCGTGGCCAGGGCCAGCAGGCAGGCGTGGATCTGCATGGAGATGTCCTCGCGGCCGCCGAAGGCACCGCCGACGCCCGAGAGCGTCATGCGGACCTTCTCCTCGGGGAGACCGAGGACCGGGGCGATCTGCCGGAGGTCCGAGTGCAGCCACTGGGTGGCGACGTAGAGGTCGACACCGCCGTCCTCGGCGGGTACGGCCAGGCCGGACTCCGGGCCGAGGAAGGCCTGGTCCTGCATGCCGAAGGTGTACTCGCCCTCGACGATCACGTCGGCGCGCTTGCGGGCCTCCGCCACGTTGCCGCGGACGATCGGCTGGCGGTGCACGATGTTCGGGTGCGGGACGTGACGGGCGTGGTGGTCGTCGCGGCCCTCGTGGATCAGCGGCGCGCCGGCGGCCAGGGCGGAGGCCTCGTCCGTGACGAGCGGCAGCTCACGGTAGTCGATCTTGATCTTGGCGGCTGCACGACGGGCCGTCTCCGGGTGGTCGGCGGCCACGAGGGCGACCGGCTCTCCGTGGTGGCGCACCCGACCGTGGGCGAGGACCGGGGTGTCCTGGATCTCCAGGCCGTAGTTCTTCATCTCGGCCGGCAGGTCCGCGTACGTGAGGACGGAGTAGACGCCCGGCATCGCGAGGGCCTCGGAGATGTCGATCGAGGCGATCTCGGCGTGGGCGACGGTGCTGCGCAGGGTCTGGCCCCACAGCATGTCCTCGTGCCACATGTCCGAGGAGTACGCGAACTCACCGGTGACCTTGAGGGTGCCGTCCGGGCGGAGCGTCGACTCTCCGATGCCGCCCTTGTTGTGCTTCTGGGTGACGTTCGTCGGCGTACCGGCCGGAACCGTGCGGGTGTTCTGAGCCATGGTCAGACCGCCTCTCCCTGACGGGCGGCCGCCAGGCGGACCGCGTCGAGGATCTTCTCGTAGCCCGTGCAGCGGCAGAGGTTGCCGGACAGGGCCTCGCGGATGTCCTGGTCGGACGGGGAGCTGTTGGTCTCCAGCAGCGCATCGGCCTGCACGAGCAGACCCGGGGTGCAGAAGCCGCACTGCACGGCGCCGGCGTCGATGAACGCCTGCTGGACGGTGGAGAGCGGGGCGCCCTCGCCGGTCTGCGAGTCGCCGGCCCGCGGGCCGGGCCCGCCGGCGGACCCGTGCGCCTGCCACTGCTTGGCCTCGTCCAGGGAGACGCCGGCCCTGCCGCCGCAGCCACTGCCGGTGCCGGTGCCGCAGGCACCGCCGTGGCCGTGCTCCTCGCGCTGCTTGGCGAAGTCCGCAAGGCCCTCGACGGTCACGACGTCGCGGCCCTCGACCTGGCCGGCGGCGACGAGGCAGGAACAGACCGGCACGCCGTCGAGACGGACGGTGCAGGAACCGCACTCGCCCTGCTCGCAGGCGTTCTTCGAACCCGGCAGGCCCAGCCGCTCGCGCAGGACGTAGAGGAGGGACTCGCCCTCCCAGACGTCATCCGCTTCCTGCTGACGGCCGTTGACGGTGAAATTGACGCGCATGGTTACGCAGCCCCTTCAAGCGAGCGGCCGTTGCCGGTACCGCGGTACTGCTCCCAGGTCCAGACGAGCTGGCGGCGAGCCATGATGCCGACCGCGTGGCGGCGGTACTTCGCCGTGCCGCGGACGTCGTCGATCGGGTTGGCCGCGCCGGACGCGAGGTCACCGAACTGCTTGGCGATCGACGGGGTGATGACCTTTCCGGACTCCCAGAAGCCGCCCTCTTCGAGGGCGGCGTTCAAGAACTCCTCGGCGGCCTTCGCGCGGATCGGGGTCGGCGCTGCCGAACCGATGCCCGTGCGGACCGTGCGGGTCTCGGGGTGCAGTGCCAGACCGAACGCGCACACGGCGATGACCATCGCGTTGCGGGAGCCGACCTTGGAGTACTGCTGGGGGCCGTCCGCCTTCTTGATGTGGACGTTCTTGATGAGCTCGTCGGCGGCGAGCGCGTTGCGCTTGACGCCGGTGTAGAACGCGTCGATCGGGATCAGGCGGGAGCCGCGTACGGACTCCACCTCGACCTCGGCGCCCGCCGCGAGCAGCGCGGGGTGGGAGTCGCCGGCCGGCGAGGCGCAACCGAGGTTCCCTCCGACGCCGCCGCGGTTGCGGATCTGGGGGGACGCGACCGTGTGCGAGGCGAGCGCGAGACCGGGAAGCTCCGTGCGGAGGTTCTCCATGATCTGCGTGTACGGGACGGAGGCGCCCAGCCGGACCACGTCCTCGCCGACCTCCCACTCCCGCAGCAGGCCGATGCGGTTCAGGTCCAGGAGGTACTCCGGCCGACGGTGGTCGAAGTTGATCTCGACCATCACATCGGTGCCACCCGCGATCGGCACAGCTGTGGGGTGCTCTGCCTTAGCGGCGAGCGCCTCCTCCCAGCTGGCGGGGCGAAGGAAGTCCATGAGCGGCTCTCTTCTTCTTCATTGGGTCGTTCGCTTCAAGCCAGGAGGCCTAAAGGCCCTCGACTGGTCGTTCACGTGGTGTTAATGCGGTGTGGGGTCAGTACACAAGCAGCGCGTCCCCGTGGTGCAGTCACCGAAACCATGAAGGAGTTGGCTGGCGGCCTCCCTCGTCTTGTAGATTCGTATGAAAGGCAGGATGCAACGACCTGCCCGATTTCCAACGGCAACATTCGAGACAGATCGGCGGCGACACCATGCGGCTGCGCGCACTGCTGGAAACCGAGGCGCTGGGGCTGCGGCTGCTGGGCGGCGAGGACGAACTCGACCGGACGGTCCGCGGCGTCATGACGACCGACCTGAGGGATCCCAGCCGATACCTCACCGGGGGCGAACTCGTCCTCACCGGCCTGGCGTGGCGAAGAAATTCGGCCGACTCCGAGCCGTTCGTACGAATCCTGGCGAGCGCGGGCGTCGCGGGCCTGGCGGCCGGCGAGGCGGAGCTGGGAAACATCCCCGACGATCTCGTTTCAGCCTGTCGGCGCAACCGACTGCCCCTGTTCGCCGTGAACGAAGACGTTGCATTCGCCACGATCACCGAGTACGTGGTGCGACAGGTCTCCGGGGAGCGTGCGGGCGATCTGGCGGCCGTCGTGGACCGCCACCGCCGCCTGATGACCTCGGGTCCCGCGGGGGGTGGACCCGATGTGGTGCTCGATCTGCTCACCACCGACCTCGATCTGCACGCCTGGGTGCTGTCTCCCACGGGCCGGCAGATCGCCGGGGCAGGAGAACCCCTGGCTCCGGGCGTCTGTGCGGCGCTGGCCGGCGAGCACCTGGCGGCGGTCCGCACCGGGCGCAGGGGCCCGCACCGGATCTCCGTCCAGGGTATTACCTACTCCCTGTTCCCGATCAGGGGAGCGGGCCGGGGCCCGAGCGGTCAGGGCGCCCGTGACGTGCGCGAGAGCGTGCTCTCGGACTGGCTGCTGGCCGTCGAGGCGGACGCGGGCGACTGGCCCGCGGAGCGGCTCGACCTGCTCCAGGGCGTGACCCAGCTGATCGCGGTCGAACGGGAACGGCGCGACGCGGCCCGTACGGTGCGCCGGCGGCTCGCCCAGGAGGTGCTGGAGCTGGTCCAGACGGGCGCCGCACCCGCCGAGATCGCCGCCCGCCTGCGCGTGGCCGCCCCGGTACTGCTGCCCGGGCTGGCCACGGCCCCGCACTGGCAGGTCGTCGTGGCGCGGGTGGACTGGGAGGGCGGGGACGTGCCCGGCGGCCCGGTGGCCCAGTCGCTGCTGGAGGAGATCCTGGTCGACCCGTCGGTCTCGGGGCCCGAGCCCTCCGACCGGATCGCGGTGGCCCACGTGGGTGACGAGGCCATCGCGCTGGTGCCGCTGCCGGCCCTCGCCGGGGAGTCCGGGGAGGACAAGGGCCCGGAGGGCGCCCTGCACGCCGACGAGCTGCTCGCCACCGTACGGGACCCCCTGCAGGCGGGCCTGGCCGACGACGGCCGGCTCACGCTCGGCGTCAGCGCGGCCGTGCACTCCGCCGAGGGACTGCGCGGGGCGCTGGAGGAGGCCCGGCACGCCCGCCGGGTCGCCGCGGCACGCCCCGGCCGGGTCTGCGCGGCGGGCCACCACGAGCTGGCCTCGCACGTGCTGCTGCTGCCGTTCGTCCCGGACGACGTGCGCCGCGCCTTCACGGCCCGGCTGCTGGACCCGCTGCGCGACTACGACCGCCGCCATCGCGCGGAGCTCATCCCGACCCTCGAAGCGTTCCTGGACTGCGACGGCTCCTGGACGCGCTGTGCGTCGCGGCTGCACCTGCACGTCAACACGTTGCGCTACCGGGTCGGGCGAATCGAGCAGTTGACGTCGCGTGACCTCTCCCGGCTGGAGGACAAGCTCGACTTCTTCCTGGCACTGCGGATGAGCTGAGCGGATTCGGCCAGGGGGCTGTGGCGAAAGCCTGACACGACGTCCGGACTTTGTGAAAGAGTTCACCCGACCCCTTGGCCGGAGCCGTCGATCCGTGCTCTCATTTCGCCCCAGGGCTCGAAGACGTGCTGCTTGGTTGCTTTGGGGAGGGCAATGTGGCGGACACCGCCATGTCCGGTGCCGGATCTACCGGGGGAGACGACCCCCTCCAGCGGGCGATATGGCGGCTGCGCTCGCGCGGCTGTTGGACCGATGCGGCGGCGCTGCTGACGCCGCACGTGCACGACGCCGGTGCGGCCGTGCAGCGGACCGCGCTGCTGGTCGAACGGTGCCTTTTCACCGGCCAGGGCTGGGCGGAGGCGGAGGACGCGCTACGGATCGCGGAGGCGGTGGCCCGGGACGACGACGAACGGGGCGCGGCGGCCTGCGAGCGGGGGCAACTGGCGTACGCGGCGACCTTGCTCGGGGTCCGCGACCGTGCGGACGAGGCCCGTTCGGCGCTCGGCCGGGCGGCGGCGCTGCTGTCGCCGGGGTCGCGCACCCGTCCGCTGCTGGACTTCCGCCGGGGCTTGATCGCCGAGCACCTGGCCGACGCGCCGCAGTCCGCCCGCCCGGCGTACCGGCGGGCCCATGCGGGCGCGGTGGCCCACGGGGACACGTTGCTGCTGTCCTTCACCTGGCGCCACCTCGCTGCGCTGGCCCTGCGGGACGGCGAGGTGGCGGAGGCCCGGCACGGCTTCGCCGAATCCCTGCGCATCCGGGAGGAGCTCGGCTTCCTGATCGGTACGGCGCCGGCGCTGGCCGCCCTGGCCGAGGCCGAGCCGGAACCGGAGGCCGCCCGCCTCCGGGCGGAGGCCCGCCGCCTGTTCCAGCTCCTGGGCGGCATCCCCACCTGGCTCGCGGACCAGCTCCACCCGGCTCCGGCCACCTGAAGCGGCCGGCCGACCGTGCTTGCGCCCGCCGCCGCGGCACGCCGCCGCGGCGCGGTCAGGCGCCGGCGAAGTGTTCGCGCACCAGGGATTCGACCACCGCAAGGTCACCCGCGATGAGGGCCTCCAGCAGGGCCGAGTGTTCCGCCGCATCCGCGACGAGATCAGCGCGGCGGATCCGCGGGGCTCCGGGGAGCGGCCACTGGGCCCTGCGATGGAGGTCCTCCGCCACCTGGACCAGTTGGTCGTTGCCGCCCAGGGCGAGGACTTCTCGGTGGAAGGCCCGGTCCGCGTCCGCATAGCCCGGGAGGTCACCGGCCGCGGCGGCCTCGGCCGTGGCTGCCGCCGCCGGGCGCAGCGCCGACCAGGCCTCCGCCGGGACCGTGCGGGCCAGCCGCAACATGACCGGGACCTCCAGCAGCGCGCGGACCTCCGCCAGCTCCGCCTGGGCCCGCGGCGTACGCGACAGCACCCGGAAGCCCCGGTTCGGGAGGCATTCCACCGCGCCTTCCAGCGCCAGCTGCTGCATCGCCTCGCGCACCGGCGTCGCGGAGACACCGAAGCGCTCTCCCAGCGCCGGGCCGGAGTAGATCTGGCCGGGTACCAGGTCCCCGTCGACGAGCGCGGCGCGCAGCGCGTCGAGGACCTGCCCGCGCACCGAATGGCGCAGCACCTTCTGCGTCGGGATCAGCGCCGACACCCTGACGTGGGCCGCTCCGTGCACTCGGTCCTCCTGTGGGTCTCGACCTGGCCGGTCCCGAGGATAGGCGAATCGGTCCGGCAGGTGGGGGCACGGCACATTCAAGGTCGAGCAAGGTAAGGCTTACCTTCATTGCTCGTGGCTGCGCGAATCGGTGGTTCCACCATGCCCGACGACTCCATCAACGCCCCGCCCCGGCCTGCTCCCCGGTGGCGGACGCGTACGCACGCCCGCCCGGGGCGCGCCGAGCCACGACCGAACCGGAGTCGCTGCTGCCCCGCGGGGCGGCCCCGCACTCCGCCGGCCGTCACTGGTCGGGGCCTCCGGGAGGGGCCGGGTTCCGGACGCTCCGCGGGCCGGGTGGCGAGCCGCTGCTCACCCGGAACCGGGCCAGCTGTTGCCTCTTCCACACGGTCCGCCCCGAGGACACCTGCGCCACCTGGCCCCGAACCTGCGACGCGGACCGCATCGCCCGCCTCACGGCTGCCGCCTGACCTCTCAACCCACTCGTACGGCTGACCGTAATCGAACACAACTAGGTCCGCACGTACGGCAGTTCGAGCCACAACGCCCTATCCGGCGGGCCACGCCCCTCGATGGCGTCCACTTGCCCCGAAACCTGCATGCCGAGGCGATCTCCTGCGTAACCATGGCACCCGGAAGGCCGCATACGCGAGGCAGAGGCAAGGGACATCCGCATGAGACTGACCGACATATCGCTGGACTGGCTGCTGCCCGGCAGCCTGCTGATCCTGGGCGTACTTGCGGCAGTTGCGGTACTGGCCCGGAGCAAGAGGGAAGGCGACAAGGCCGCGGCCGAGGACACCTGGGAGCGCAGCGAGGAACGGCGGCGGCGCAAGGAAGCCGTCTACGGAACCGCCTCCTACGTCCTTCTCTTCTGCTGTGCCGCGGTGGCCGCCGCGCTCTCCTTCCACGGACTGGTCGGCTTCGGCCGGCAGAACCTGAACCTCACCGGAGGCTGGGAGTACCTGGTCCCCTTCGGCCTCGACGGCGCCGCCATGTTCTGCTCGGTGCTCGCCGTCCGCGAGGCGAGCCACGGTGACGCGGCCCTCGGCTCCCGCATGCTGGTCTGGCTGTTCGCCGGCGCGGCCGCCTGGTTCAACTGGGTGCACGCACCGCGCGGCATGGGCCACGACGGCGCCCCCCAGTTCTTCGCCGGGATGTCGCTGTCGGCGGCCGTCCTCTTCGACCGCGCCCTCAAGCAGACCCGCCGGGCGGCCCTGCGCGAACAGGGCCTGATCCCGCGGCCGTTGCCGCAGATCCGGATGGTCCGCTGGCTCCGGGCGCCCCGGGAGACCTTCGGCGCCTGGTCGCTCATGCTGCTGGAGGGAGTCCGTACCCTCGACGAGGCCGTGGAAGAGGTGCGCGAGGACAAGCGGGAGCGGGAGCAGGACCGCCACCGCCGGCGGGACCAGAACAGGCTGGACCGGGCCCGCATCAAGGCCCTGGGCCGGCAGAACCGAGCATTCGGGCGCGCCCGCGCCCGCCAGGTCGACGTGCCGGGGTTGGCCCCCGGGTCGGGCTCCGCGCCGGTCGGCGCGGAGCCGGCCATAGCGGAAACGGGACAACTGCCCGCACCGCGCCGCCGGCCCTCTCTCCAGGCCGTGACCGGAACCGAGATCGCTGAGGTGACCGGCCCCCGGACGGTGGACCTCACCGCCGAGGACGACACCCAGACGATTCCCCGACTCGACTCGCTGGAGCGCAAACTCAAGGACCTTGAGCAGCAGTTCGGCTGACCGGCCCTGACCCGGAGCGCCCTACCCGAAGCGATGGAGGTCCCCGCCCGGCCGGGCGGGGACCTCCATCGCTTCGGGCGCCTCACGCTCCTTCGTACGCCCCGCCGAACGCACCGTCCAGTTCGAACCAGACCACCTTGCCGCCGGCCTGCGCGGCAGCATCCACGCCCCACGCGGCGGCGAGGGCCTGCACCAGCATCAGTCCCCGGCCGTGCGTACCGTCGTCGACGGTCGGTACGTACGGTCGGGGCCGGCGCGCGGCGTGGTCCCGGACCTCCACCCGCAACCGGTCGGCCGCGAGCATGGCGGACACCTCCGCACCCTGGTCGGTGTGGACGAGGGCGTTCGTGACGAGCTCGGTGATCAACAGTTCGGCCACCTCCGCGATGTCGGCCCGACATCGGTGGCGCATCAACTCCCGTAACGCCCTGCGGACTTCGCCCACCGCTTTGAGATCCGCCCGACGGACGCTACGGGTGATCTCCAGCACGTCCACCGCTCCCCCGTCCTCGACGGACGGTTCACGCGGTACGGGCCACCCTCTTCTCCACTGCTTTCCGGTCTTCGCCCCCACCCGCACGGCGATGCCCCTCCCCCGTGTCCCATGGCTCTCGAACTGGTCTACGGGATGCATGCCCGCCGGTGCCCCCGGCACTCCTGCGGGCTTACGGGCGAGGCACGTTGCGCAGGTTGGATCGAGCCATCTGGATCATCCGGCCCACCCCTCCGTCCAGCACGATCCTGCTGGCGGAAAGTGCAAAACCGGTCACCATCTCGGCACTGATCTTCGGCGGAATGGACAGGGCGTTGGGGTCAGTCACCACGTCCACCAGAGCGGGGCCCTTGTGCCGGAACGCATCCCTCAAAGCACTGCTGAGCTGCTTGGGCTTCTCCACCCTGATCCCGAATGCACCCGCGGCGCGGGCGATCGCCGCGAAATCCGTCTTCCGGTTCGTCGTTCCGTACGAGGGAAGTCCGGAAACCAACATCTCCAACTCGACCATTCCGAGTGATGAGTTGTTGAAGAGGACCACTTTGACGGGCAGGTCGTACTGCACCAGGGTGAGGAAATCTCCCATCAGCATGGAGAAACCGCCGTCGCCCGACATCGACACCACTTGACGACTGCGGTCGGCGAACTGTGCGCCGATGGCCTGCGGGAGGGCGTTGGCCATCGAGCCGTGGCTGAAGGAGCCGATGATGCGCCGCTTGCCGTTCGGGGAAAGATAGCGCGCCGCCCATACGTTGCACATGCCCGTGTCAACGGTGAACACGGCTTTCTCGTCGGCGAGTTCGTCGAGCACCGAGGCCACGTACTCGGGGTGGATCGGGGTGCGCTTCTCCACCTTCCGCGTGTAGGCCTTCACCACCCCCTCCAGGGCGTCCGCGTGCTTCTTCAGCATCCGGTCCAGGAAGCGTCGGTCCGTCTTGGGCCGCACCCGGCTGTTCAGGGCGCGCAGGGTCTCCCGTACGTCTCCCCAGACGCCGAGTTCCAGTTGGGAACGCCGGCCCAGGTGTTCCGGGCGGATGTCCACCTGGACGATCTTCACGTCGTCGGGCAGGAAGGCGTTGTACGGGAAGTCGGTACCCAGCAGGATCAGCAGGTCGCACTCGTGCGTGGCCTCGTAGGCCGCGCCGTAACCCAGCAACCCGCTCATGCCGACGTCGTACGGATTGTCGTACTGGATCCACTCCTTGCCCCGCAGGGCGTGCCCGACCGGCGCCTTGACCCGGCCGGCGAACTCCATCACCTCGGCGTGCGCCCCGGCCGTGCCGCTGCCGCAGAACAGCGTGACCCGGTCGGCCTCGTCGATCAGCCGGACCAGCTTCTCGATCTCCCCGTCGCCGGGACGCACGGTCGGCCGGGCGGTCACCAGCGCGTGCTCGACGCTCTTGTCCGGGGCGGGCAGGGAGGCGATGTCGCCGGGCAGCGAGATCACGCCGACTCCGCTGCGGCCGACGGCGTGCTGGATGGCGGTCTGGAGCACCCGGGGCATCTGCTTCGGGTTCGAGATCAGCTCGCTGTAGTGGCTGCACTCGGTGAACAGCCGGTCGGGGTGGGTCTCCTGGAAGTAGCCGAGGCCGATCTCGCCGGACGGAATGTGGGAGGCGAGGGCGAGCACCGGGGCCATCGACCGGTGGGCGTCGTAGAGGCCGTTGATCAGGTGCAGGTTGCCGGGACCGCAGGAGCCGGCGCAGGCGGCGAGCCGGCCGGTGATCTGGGCCTCCGCTCCGGCCGCGAAGGCGGCCGTCTCCTCGTGCCGGACCTGGATCCACTCGATGCCGTCCGTACGGCGGATGGCGTCCACGATCGGGTTCAGGCTGTCGCCGACGACCCCGTACATCCTGCGCACGCCGGCGCGCACCAGGATGTCGACGAACTGATCCGACACGCTCTGCTTGGCCATGGAGAAGGCGCCCTTCCGGTTCGGCTCTGCCGCTGCCCTTGCCGTGTACGCCTTCCATCCATGCACGTTCCGTGCGGTTACGCCTCCCAGACCGCGGCGGCCGTCCGGTCGTCGGCGTACCCCTTGAGGCGGAGTTGGGTGTCCGCGAGGAAGGCCGCGAGGCCCGGTGGCTCCGCACCCGCCCAGCGGGCCGCGAGTTCGGCCGAAAGGAGGCCCTCCTCCCGCAGGGGGTCGGCGAGCCCCCCGGAGCAGAGCAGCAGCGTGTCCCCGGGCCGGGCCACCGCCGCCCGGAACCGGAAGCTCTCGGCCGCTTCCTCCCCCGGCCCTGCCGGCTCCAGGTCCTGCCACTGGCCCGCCCGCAGCCGGAACAGCCCGCCTGCACCCGCGCCGAAGCAGACCCGGGTCCTGCACTCCGGATCGATGGGGAGCAGCAGGACGCGCAGGCCGGCGGTGTACGCGTCCTCCGGGAGCCCGAGCTCGATGGCACGTGCCCGCAGCCGGCCGTAGCCACGGTCGGTGAGCCGCTGGAGGCCCGAGCGCAGGTCTTCGCGGCGGCCGGCACGGATGTCGTCGGCCAGCCGCTCCCGGCTCCGGCCGACGGCCGCCGCGATCCAGCGGCACACCTCCGCGGCGGCCTCGGCGGCCCCGGGAGCGGCCCGGTCCCCGCCCGCGACGGCCGCCAGCACGAGGGCGTCGTCGCCGGTCCCGAAGCGGGCGGTGAGCAGGAAATCGCGACGGGCCTCGCCGCGGAAGCGGGCGGAGTCCCCGCGCACCGAGGCGGCGCGCAGCGTGTACGTCCCGTGCCGGGCCCCTTCGAGGACGGTATCGGGCACCAACGCGTCCAACGCGCCCGGATCGGCCACGGGCAGCGCACCGGGGTCGGCGGCGTAGGTCGGCGCCCGATCCCCGAGGTGGCGCACCTCGGGCCGCTGGCCGCCGCCCGGCTCGGACCACGGCCCGGTTCCGACGGCGCCGCCCCCGGCCGTCACGGGTCCGGGCCACGGCCGGGGACCCCCGGGACCGTCCACCGTGGTCTGCCCGGCTCCGGCGTCGGGCGCGGGCCCGAACCCGGGACCGGCACCGGGTGCAGTCCGTGGCCCCGGATCGAATCCGGACTCCAGCCCAGGTCCGGGCCCGGCTGCGGGCCCGGCCGTCATGGGGGACCCGGCTCCCGCTCCCGCTCCCGCTCCCGCTGGGGAAACGCCCTCGGTGCCCGCTCGGGGCACGGGCCCCGCCCCGAGCTGCCATCCGGCGGTGCGCCAGGGGTCCGCGACCGCGGGGGACGCGTCCCAGGCGGCAGCGGGGTACGGGGGCTCCTCCTGGGGGACGCGGCGCCCGACCGGCGGTTCCTCCGGGAGCGCGGGGGGCACGGTCACGCTCCCGAGGCCGTACCCGGTCGTACCCGGCTCCCTGGGGTCCCGGGGCGGCGGCTCCGGGGCGGCCTCCCGGCGCGGCCCCGGCAGTACGGCGTGCGGTGGCGGCACCGGGGGCAGCGCATCGGGGGCTCCGGGTGGGGCCGCCGGCGGGGTCGTCAGGACCGACGCCGAGTGGAACCGGCTCTCCAGCGTGTCCCCCGGGTCCGGGTCCGTGCCCCCGTCCGGGTCCTCGTACAGCTTCTGCCACCAGTCGTCCGCGCCCTGCTGACTCATGGGCCCATTCTCGGCCCCCCGGAGCGGCGAAAAACGCCGAATACACGAAATGGGGTCCACAGGGCCGCCGCCCGGTGGACCCGATCCGCATCCCTCGTACGACCTCACGGATGTCGCACGCACGCACCACCGTCCGGGTGACGTCAGCGCCGTTCGTGTCGGTCAGTTCGTCAACGCCCCCGGCGCGTACCCCGCGTGTCCGGTGACGGCCGGGACGGCCACGGCGGGCACCCGTGCCGGGCGCGAGATCGGACGCATCGCACTCCCCAGGTGAATACCCACCAACTACCGCCCAAATGCTGCATTGCACGGCAAAGCCGCCGCGCAAGTGACCTCTGACCAGCGGATGTTGGTGATGCGGTGGTGACACCCTGGCAGAGATGCGGGGGTACGGCGATGATGTTGGAGGCGGGTTTGCGCCGTGGCCGCTTCCCGCCAACGTGGGACGGCGCGGAAGGGTTGAGACGTGGGGTGGACGGGTTGCTGGGTGCGATAGGCCTGGACGAGGGCCAGGAGTCGGCGTACCGCGCGCTGGTGGCGCTGGGTGCGGCGGAGGTGCCGGACCTCGCGCACCGGCTGACGCTGCCGGTGCCACACACCGAACGGGCGTTGCGTCATCTGGAGCGGCACGGTCTGGCGGCGCAGTCCTCGACCCGGCCGGGGCGCTGGGTGGCGGCTCCGCCGGGGGTGGCGTTGGAGGCGCTGCTGACGCAGCAGCGGCACGAGCTGGAACGGGCGGAGTTGGCGGCGGCGCTGCTGGCCGAGGAGTACCGGGCGGAGGCATCCGAGCCCGCGGTCCACGACCTGGTGGAGGTGGTGACGGGCGCGAGCGCCTTGGCGCACCGCTTCCACCAGCTCCGGCTGGGCGCGGTGGAGGAGGTGTGCGCGCTGGTCAGCGGCCGGCCGCAGGTGGTCCTGGGGACGGAGAACGAGCCGGAGGAACGGGCCTCCGTACGGGGTGTCGAGTACCGGGTGGTGATCGAGCGGGAGGCACTGGCCCTGCCGACCGGAATCAGGGAGGCGTCGGCGGCGCTCGCACGGGGCGAACGCGTTCGGGTGACGGGAGAGGTCCCGACGAAGCTGGTGATCGCTGACCGGTCCCTGGCGATGGTCCCGCTGACGGCGCGCGGGGCGGAGCCGGCGGCCCTGGTGGTGCACGCGTCGGGGCTGCTGGAGTCCCTGATGGGCCTCTTCGAGGCGGTGTGGCGGGAGGCGCTGCCGCTGCGGCTGGGGTCGACGGGGGCGGCGGAGGAGTCGGCGGGTGGGCCGGACACCACCGATCTGGAGATCCTCACGCTCCTGCTGGCGGGGATGACGGACGCGAGCGTGGCGAAGCACCTGGAGTTGGGGCTGCGGACGGTGCAGCGGCGGGTCAAGGGCCTGATGGAGCTGTCCGGGGTCACGACGCGGCTCCAGCTGGGCTGGCACGCGTACGAACGGGGCTGGGTGGCCCGATAGCCCCAGGTCAGGCAGGCTGAGCAGATGGATCTGCCTCAGCTGTTCCTGGTGGGGCTGGTGCTGCTGCTCGGGGTGGTCGGGGTGATGATTCCGGGCGTTCCGGGGACCTGGCTGGTCTGGGCGGGAGTGCTGTGGTGGGCGCTCCACCTGCGGTCGGTGCTGGCGTGGTCCCTGCTGGTCTCGACGACGGCGCTGCTCCTGGTGGTGCAGGTGATCAAGTGGCTGCTGCCGCCCCGACAGCTGCGGGGCGTGGGCGCCACCCCCCGGATGGCGGTGTACGCCGGGACCGGCGCGCTCCTCGGCTTCGTGCTGGTGCCCGTGCTGGGGGCGGTGCCGGGGTTCGTGGGGGGCATCTACCTGTGCGAGCGGCTGCGGCTCGGCACGCACGGGCAGGCCCGGGCCTCGGTACGGGCGGTGATGCGGGCGCTGGGAACGAGCGTGTTGGTGGAGCTGTTCGCGTGCCTGATGGTGGTGGGGGCCTGGGTGGGTGCGGTACTGGCCGGCTGACCTCCGTCGGGGATCGTGCGCGGGGACGCGTACGCCGATCCCACCCCTTCGGGGGACCCCGGCGGGTGTTCAGCTGGGGCCTGGACGACTGAGGCCTTCGACGCGGGCGGCCTCGCCGCGGCCCCGCCCCGGCCCCGCCCCCGTTCCCGGGCGTGCTCAGGAACAGGGCGCGGGGCGCGGGGCGCGGCGAGCAGGGCGGGGTCAGAAGCGGCCGTTGTGCTTGGCCGCGTAGTTGGCCCGGCCCTCGGCGGACTTCATGCGCCAGTCCCGGCGGATGTCCGCCCGCAGCCGCGCGTCCGTCTTGGCGACGATCCGCTGGTTCTCCCGCAGCAGCTTGCGGTAGCTCTCCAGCCGCCGCTGCGGCAGTGCGCCGCTCTCCACCGCTTCGAGCACCGCGCAGCCCGGTTCGGCCTCGTGCGCGCAGTCGGGGAACCGGCACTCGGCCGCGTACTCCTCGATTTCCGAGAAGACCTGGCCGACCCCGGCCTCGGCGTCCCACAGGCCGACGCCCCGCAGCCCCGGCGTGTCGATCAGGACGCCTCCGCCGGGCAGTGCCAGCAGGTTGCGCGTGGTCGTGGTGTGGCGGCCCTTGCCGTCCACGTCACGGGTGGCCTGGACCGCCATGACGTCCGCGCCGAGCAGTGCGTTGGCCAGCGTGGACTTGCCGGCGCCCGAGGTGCCGAGCAGCACGCTCGTACCGCTCGCGACGACGGCCGCCAGTACGTCCGTGCCCTCCCCGGTGAGGGAGGAGACGGTGAGGACGTCGACGCCCGGCGCCGCGGTCTGCACGTCCTGGACGAGGTGCGAGAGGGTCACCGGGTCCGGTACCAGGTCCGCCTTGGTCAGGACGACCAGCGGCTGCGCGCCCGACTCCCAGGCGAGCGCGAGGAAGCGCTCGATGCGGCCCAGGTCGAGCTCGACGGCCAGGGAGACCGCGATGATCGCGTGGTCGGCGTTGGCGGCGAGGATCTGTCCCTCGGACCGCTGGGAGGAGGTGGACCGCACGAAGGCGGCCCGGCGCGGCAGGTACGCCTTCACGTAGCGGGGGTTGCCCGCCGCTTCGACCGCGGCCCAGTCACCGGTGCAGATGACGCGGAGCGGGTCGTGCGGGGTGACGAAGGCGGTGTCGGCGCGGACGATGCCGTCCGCGGTCATGACGTCGCACTGGCCGCGGTCGACCCGTACGACGCGCCCGGGGACCAGGCCCTGTGCGGCGTACGGGGCGAATTCGGCCTCCCACGCGTCGTCCCAGCCGAAGGGGGCGAGGGCGTGCGAGGACGAAGAGGAAGGAGAAGAGAAAGACAAGAGGAAACCCTTCACAGGGTGGCCCCGGCAGCGCGTGCTCGGTGGCGCGCGAAGAAGTGTGGGATCAGCCGGAGACCACGGAAGTGACATTGATGGTCTTCTGGGCGCGAACGGTGCCCTGCATGACGACAGTCATCAATGAACTCACCTCCGGGTCTTACACATGCTGAATGTTTCCCTGCCGATCGGCGGGAACACGTTCACCGTACCAAGTGGCCTTCCGCGCACGCCAATTCTTTTCCGGCCGCCTCCGCTTCCACTTTCCGGCCATCTCCGCGACGCGCTCGCGTCCACCGCCGCGTGTCCGATTCGTTCAAGACCGCCGAGCCGGCGTCTCCTAGCCTGGCCGCATGACTCCCCGACTCGACATGATCGGCCTGGTCGTCTCCGACATGGCCGCCTCGCTCGCCTTCTACCGTCGCCTGGGTCTGGACGTTCCGGCCGGGGCCGACGAACAGCCGCACGTGGAGGCCGTCCTCCCCGGCGGGCTCCGGATCGCCTGGGACACCGAGGACGTGATCCGCTCCTTCGACCCGTCGTGGACCCCGCCGACCGGGGGCGGCCGACGGGAACTGGCGTTCCTGTGCGACTTCCCCGCCGCGGTGGACGCGCTGTACGCGGAACTGACGGACGCCGGGTACGCGGGCCACCTGAAGCCCTGGGACGCCGTCTGGGGGCAGCGCTACGCCGTCGTGCTCGACCCCGACGGCTGCGGGGTCTCCCTGTTCGCCCCCGCCGAGGCGTAGGAGGCCGCGTAGGCCCCCGGGGTGGTGCCGGCCAGGGCCCTCACCTCACGGGCGAGGTGTGCCTGGTCCGCGTATCCGGCCCGGTACGCCACCTCGGCCTGCGCCAGCCCCTGGCGGGTCAGAGCCAGCGCCCGCTGCAGCCGCAGCACCCGTCCCAGCGTGCGGGGTCCGTAGCCGAACGCGTCGAGCGAGCGCCGATGCAGCTGGCGCGCCCCGAGGCCGACCGCCGCGGCGACGGCGGCCACCGACTCCCCCGCGCGGAGCCCTGCCGCGACGCGTGCGGCGAGGGGGTCCGGTGGCGCGCTCCGGGCCGCGCGACCGCGGGCCAGCCACTCCAGCCCCTCGCACGGACACGCGTACGCACTCACCTGCTCGGCGAGGCGGCGCACCTGCGGGCCCGGCCAGAGGTCGGCCAGCTCGACCCGGCGGTCACGCAGCTCGTGCGCCGGCACGCCGAGCAGCGCGGGGGCCGTGCCCGGGGCGAACCTCAACCCGGCAAAGGCGCCGCCCGGTACCTCACCGGCGGGGTGCGGCCCGGTGTCGGGGCCTGCCACCAGCAGCCGTCCGTCGATCCACAGCAGGTCCATGCAGCCGTCGGGCAGCACCGGCCCGCCGGGCGCCCCGGCACGCCACACGATCGCGCCGGGCACCCATCGGGACGGCCGCTCCTCGTACACAGCGCCAGGCTACGGCGGGTGCCGCGGTCAGTGCTTGCGCAGACGGGAGGTGTAGTCCTCCGGCGGCAGGAAATTCGACCAGCGCTCCGGGAACTCCGACGGCATCTCGCCGTCGCCGTCCTCGTCGTCCTCCGACTCGCCCTCGGCCAGCGCCCGCCAGGCGGCGGCCCGCGCGACCAGTTGCGCGGCCTCCGCCTCCCGGGCCCGCTCGTTCGCCTCGCGGGCCGCCGCGGTCGCCAAGGACGGCCAGACCCGGTCGATGGCGGCGTTCACGGCCGCGCCGACCAGGACCGCGAAGGCCGAGACGCCGATCCACAGCAGCACCGCGACCGGGGCGGCCAGCGATCCGTAGATGGTCGGGCCCTCGACCGTGTTCGTGAGGTAGATCCGCAGCAGGAACGAGCCCAGCACCCACATGGCCAGCGCCACCAGCGCCCCCAGCACGTCCTCGATCCACGGCGAGCGCACGGGTACGGACACGTGGTACAGCGTGGTCAGGAAGGCGATGGACAGCAGGGTGACGGTCGGCCAGTAGAGCACCGCGATCACTTCCGTGCTCCAGGGCAGCCAGCGGACGACCGCGTCCGGCCCGGCCACCATCAGCGGAAGCACGATCGCACCGATCACGAGCGCGATCACGTACAGCAGGAAGGACAGCAGCCGGGTCTTGACGATGCCGCGCTGGCCGTCGAGCCCGTACATCACGGTGATGGTGTCGATGAAGACGTTGACGGCCCGGGACCCCGACCACAGGGCGAAGGCGAAACCCAGGGAGACCAGGTCGGGGCGACCGCCCCGGGTCACGTCGTCGAGCATCGGTTTCGCGATCTCGTTGACGCCGCGGTCGGAGAGCACCGTGCCGACCGCCCGCAGGATGTTCTCTTCGATGGAGGCCACGAACGTGCCACCGGTCCAGCCGTCCACGTACCCGAGCAGGCCCAGCAGGCCGAGGAACAGCGGCGGCAGCGACAGGAGCGTGAAGAACGCCGCCTCGGCCGCCAGACCGAGGATGCGGTACTCGATGCACGAATTGACGGTGTCCTTCAGCAGCAGCCACGCCATCTTGCGCTTGGAGACGTTGCGGTAGAGGGCGCGGGCCCGGTGGAGCCGCCCTGGGATCCGCTCGGGTGTTTCTTTTGCTGGCTGCACGTCCTTACGGTATCCGCATGTCAGCCACCACCCACACAGTCACCAACCAGGCTCCTCCCCTGGTCGGCCACGACGTCTACAACGGCGACCGGGCCCTTCGCGAGGGCGTGGAGCGGCACCTGTCGGCCGCGACGCCCGAACTCCTCGGCGAGGTACGGGAGGAGCTCTCGGAACTCGGACGGGCCACCGGATCGGCGCAGGCACAGCGGTGGGGAGCGCTGGCGAACGAGAACCCTCCGAAATTGCGCACGCACGACCGGTACGGCAACCGGATCGACGAGGTGGAGTTCCACCCGGCGTGGCACCGGCTGCTCGGGCACGCCGTGAGTGCCGGGCTCACCGATGCGTGGGGGCGGCCGGCCGGCCACCTGCGGCGCGCGGCCGGGTTCTTCGTGTGGTCGCAGGCCGAGTCGGGGCACGGCTGCCCGGTCTCGATGACCCATGCGGCCGTGCCGGCGCTGCGCACGGACCCGGAGCTGGCCGCGGAGTGGGAACCGCGGCTGACCTCGCACGTGTACGAGGAGGGGCTCAGGCCGGCCGGGCAGAAGGCCGGGGTGCTCTTCGGCATGGGGATGACGGAGAAGCAGGGCGGCAGCGACGTACGGGCGAACACGACGGCGGCTCAGCCGCTGGACGCGGCGGGCGAGTACCTGCTGACGGGGCACAAGTGGTTCTGCTCGGCGCCGATGTCAGACGGGTTCCTGGTGCTGGCGCAGGCTCCGGGCGGGCTGAGCTGCTTCCTGGTGCCGCGGGTGCTGCCGGACGGCACGCGCAACCCGTTCGCGATCCAGCGGCTGAAGGACAAGCTCGGCAACAGGTCGAACGCATCGAGCGAGGTCGAGTTCGACGGGACCTGGGCGCGCCGGGTCGGCGAGGAGGGGCGCGGCGTGCGGACCATCATCGGGATGGTCGCGGCCACCCGGCTGGACTGCGTCCTGGGCTCGGCCTCGCTGATGCGGCAGGCACTGACGCAGGCCGTGCACCACTCCGAGCACCGCTCCGCTTTCGGAGCGCGGCTCATCGAGCAACCGCTGATGCGCAACGTACTGGCAGACCTCGCCCTGGAATCGGAGGCCGCCACCACACTGGCGCTGCGCCTCGCCGCCGCCTACGACGCGGGGACGGAACAGGAGCGGGCGTTCCTGCGCCTCGCGGTGCCCGCTGCGAAGTACTGGGTGACCAAACGCTGTACGCCGATGGTGGCAGAGGCGCTGGAGTGCCTGGGGGGAAACGGCTACGTCGAAGAGTCGGGAATGCCGAGACTGCTGCGCGAATCCCCGCTGAACTCGATCTGGGAGGGCTCGGGCAACGTACAGGCCCTGGACGTCCTGCGGGCGCTCCAGCGGGAGCCGCAGGCGCTGAACGCCTTCCTCCAGGAGGTCGGGCTGACGCGCGGCGCCGACCACCGGCTGGATTCGGCCATCAAGGGCCTGCTGACGGAGCTGGCGGACCTGGAGGGCATCGAGGCGCGGGCGCGCCGCGTGGTGGAACGCATCGCCCTGGTGCTCCAGGGATCACTGCTCGTGCGCTGGGCCCCGCCGGAGGTGGCGGACGCGTTCTGCGCCTCGCGCCTGGGCGGCGACGGGGGCGCGGCCTTCGGCACGCTGCCGCACAGTCTGGGGCTCGGCGCGATCGTGGAACGGGCGCGGATCGCGGACTAGGCGTGGTCCCCAAACCGCTCCGCGCCCGGATCCGAGCCCGTTGACCGAGATCAGGGGTGGCGCCGCGCCGACTCGGCACCGCCCCTGATCCGAAAGCCCCGAGGAGGAGCCATCACGCCGCAAGGCGACGTCCCGACAGTTTCATTCGGGTGACCGGGACTTGGCGAGGGTTGCGTACCGTTGCAACCCTCTGAGTCGGAACCCTCCGCCGCGCATGCCGGGGGAAGCAGTACGCGCGGACGACCCGGGCGGGTTCCCTCGTACGTCCTGTTCCGCACGGGGAGGTTTCCGGTGGCCCACACCGCAGGCAGCACGGTCGATGTGGCACGCATCTCGGCCATGGACGCGCGGGAGGCGGCGCGCCTGCTCAAGGGGGTACGAGCAGCCGTGCTGGCGGGGGACGAGCTGCCTGCGGCTCCCCGCCCGGAGATCGCCGAGTCCTGGCGGCGGATGCTGGCCGGCGGGGTGCACCCGGACCGGGACGCGCGCTCCCGGATGCTGTCGGCGGCCGAAACCGAGGAGCGCAGACAGGTCTCGCCGCTGCGGGAGGTCCTGCCGGTGTTGCGCGAGGGGCTGCTGCCGACCCTGGACACCGCACTGCACATCCTGGTCGTCGCCGATGCGGACGGGCGGCTGCTGTGGCGGGAGGGGGCCCCGTCGATCCTGCGCAAGGCGGACCGGCTCGGGTTCTCGGTGGGCGCCGACTGGGGCGAGGCGGTGGTCGGCACCAACGGGGTGGGCACGGCCCTGGTGACCAGGCAGCCCGTACATGTGTTCTCGGCGGAGCACTTCGTCTCCAGCCATCACGACTGGACGTGCGCGGGGGCGCCGGTGCGGGACCCGCGGGACGGGCAGCTGCTGGGGGTGGTGGACGTCAGCGGGCCGCTGGCCACCATGCACCCGGCCACGCTGGCGTGGGTGAGCTCGGTGGCCCGGCTCGCGGAGCGGGAGCTGCGGGTCCGGCACCTGGAGTCCCTGGAGCGGCTGCGGTCGATCGCGGCGCCGCTGCTGGCCCGGCTGCCGGGCCGGGCGCTGGCCGTGGACCCGCACGGTTGGGCGGCGGCGGTCACGGGCCTCGCCCCGACGGACCGGATCCCGCTGCCGAAGGGCTTCGGCCCGGGTCGGGTGTGGGTGCCGCAGCTCGGGGACTGCGTGGTGGAGCCGCTGCCGGGCGGCTGGCTGCTGCGCATCGCGGAGGTCCCCGGCACGGCCACGGCGGCGAGCAGGGTCGTCCTGGACCTGAGCCGTCCGCGGGCGTGGTCGGTGACGGTGTACGGGGCCGCCGGGAGCTGGTCGCAGGAGCTGAGCCCGCGCCACGCGGAGTTGCTGTTCCTGCTGGCGGAGAGCCCGCGGGGACGCTCGGCGGCGGAGCTGTCCGCGGAGCTGTTCGGCGACCCGACGCGCACGGTGACGGTCCGCGCGGAGCTCTCCCGGGTACGGCGGCATCTCGGCGGGGTCCTGACCCGCCGCCCGTACCGCTTCGCGGACGATGTGGAAGTGGAGGTGATCCGCCCCGAAGACCCGGCGGCGTTGCTGCCGCACTCCACCGCACCGGCGGTGATCGGGGCCCGGCTGGGCCGCTCGGGCCCGGGGGTACCCTCCGGCGGCGGGTGGCGGATGTGATTCCCTGACCTGCATGAGCACCATCACACTCACCACGTGGTCGCTGGAAATGACCTCGGCGCAGGACCTGGTCCGGGCGGCGGTCCCAGGACCCGAGATCCACGTCCAGCGGGCGGAGGTCCCCTCGCCGGAGTTCAGCCGCTTCCTCTACGCCTCGGTCGGCGGCGACATCCACTGGACGGACCGGCTGTCGCTGACCCGTGCGCAGTGGGTGGAGCAGCTGGGCCGGCCGGGCGTGGAGACGTGGGTCGCGTACGAGCGCGGCACGCCGGCGGGCTACGTGGAACTCGACCCCCAGCCGGACGGTGCGGTGGAGATCATGTACTTCGGGCTCCTCCCGGAGTTCCGGGGGCGCCGCATCGGTGGCCACCTGCTGTCGGTGGGCGTGGCCGCGGCCTGGTCCCTGGCGGACCGCTGGCCCGAGCGCGAACCGACCCGCCGCGTGTGGCTCCACACCTGCAGCCAGGACGGCCCGACGGCGATGGACAACTACCTGCGGCGCGGTTTCAAGCTCTTCAAGACCGAGACGGAAGAGAAGGAAGACACCCCCACACCGGGCCCCTGGCCGGGAGCCTGACCCCGTGGGTCGGCGTGGCGCCGGGCGGGCGGGGACTCCAGCGGCGCATGCTGGACGTCCGTCGAACGCAGGCGAGGTCCATGAGCGCCGCACGTCCACCGGATCCGGCCGACGAGCCGGACCCGGTCACCCCGCAGGACGGGGAGCCCGGCAACCGCCCGAAAACTGCGGAACCCTCCGCGGCGTCCAGGCGCCGAGCGCGCTGGCTGTCCGGCTCATACCGCCGGCAGAGCCACATCGTGGCGATCATCTCCCGGAAGCCGGCGCCACCGCCTTCGAATCTCCAGAACGTCGAGACCCCCAACACTCCGTGGTCACCACCCGCCTCACCATGCAGTACGCCGATCCCGCCGCCCGGGCGTCCGATGGATTCGTCCATTTCGAGGGCACGGTCAGCGGGCTGGACCCCGACTCGACCGTCTGCGCGATGGTCCGGCGGGCTGGCGAGCGCGAGCACTGGCCGGTCGAGCTCGCCGACGTCGAGGACGGGCTTCGGCAGGGCGGCCCCGACGCGGACGGCATCGAGACCTCGGCCCCCTTCCGCCCGGCCGCTCCCGCGCCGTCCGCGCCGTCCGCGCCGTCCGCCACCCGGACTCACTGACCGTACGACCGGGGGCCACCGGAGTCCGGCCCAGCACGTGACCCCCGTCACGTTGTCCCACTATGCGGGACTGCATCGTCCGCATGGTGGACAGTAGTGGACTCCTCCAATCGGCACATGACACGCTTCCGCCATGAATGGAGCTGGAATTGCCTTGGTGAGTCGGCGGCACGTCGACCTCGGCCGCATGTCCAGCGCCATCTGTCCGGCGAGCTGACCGAACCAGCCACCGCCGCAGAGCGCCCCGCACACCGTCGTCGCGGAGGCGCCACCCCCTGCAAGCCCCCCGAAGGCCGAGCACCGCCCTGACCACCGGCACAACCGGAAACGGGCGGCGATCAGCCGCATCTGCTCAGCGGCAGCAGTTACGGGGGCGCGCCGCCACCCCAGCTCCCCCGCCCTTGCCTTGAGCCGCCGAAGAAGGACGTACCCCCATGGCCTCCACCCCCGAAACGCCCGCCGCCGCGCGCCGGAAGACCGGCCGTCACCGCGGTGAGGGTCAGTGGGCCGTTGGACACCACACCCCCCTCAACGGCAACGAGCAGTTCAAGAAGGACGACGACGGTCTCAACGTGCGGACACGCATTGAGACGATCTACTCCAAGACGGGCTTCGACTCGATCGACCCCAACGACCTGCGCGGCCGTATGCGCTGGTGGGGGCTCTACACCCAGCGCAAGCCCGGAATCGACGGCGGCAAGACCGCGGTCCTGGAGCCGGAGGAGCTGGACGACAAGTACTTCATGCTGCGCGTCCGCATCGACGGCGGCCGGCTTACCACCCAACAGCTCCGCGTGATCGGCGAGATCTCCGAGGAGTTCGCGCGCGGCACCGCCGACCTCACCGACCGCCAGAACGTGCAGTACCACTGGATCCGGATCGAGGACGTCCCCGAGATCTGGCGCCGCCTGGAGGCCGTCGGCCTGTCGACCACCGAGGCCTGTGGTGACACCCCCCGCGTCATCCTCGGCTCGCCCGTCGCCGGCATCGCCCAGGACGAGATCGTCGACGGCACCCCTGCCATCGAGGAGATCCAACGCCGCATCGTGGGCAACCCGGACTTTTCCAACCTGCCCCGCAAGTTCAAGTCGGCGATCTCCGGCTCGCCGCTGCTCGACGTGGCGCACGAGATCAACGACGTCGCCTTCGTCGGCGTGAACCACCCCGAGCACGGCCCCGGCTTCGACGTCTGGGTCGGCGGCGGCCTCTCGACCAACCCCAAGCTGGGCGTCCGCCTGGGCACTTGGGTCTCCCTCGACGAGGTGCCGGACGTCTACGAGGGCGTCATCTCGATCTTCCGCGACTACGGTTACCGCCGCCTGCGCACCCGTGCCCGCCTGAAGTTCCTCGTCGCCGACTGGGGCGCCGCCAAGTTCCGTCAGGTCCTGGAGGACGAGTACCTGAAGCGGAAGCTGACCGACGGCCCGGCGCCCGAGCAGCCGAGCGGCCAGTGGCGCGACCACGTGGGCGTGCACCAGCAGCAGGACGGCCGGTTCTACGTCGGCTTCGCGCCCCGCGTCGGCCGCGTGGACGGTGCCACCCTCACCAAGATCGCGGACATCGCGGAGCAGCACGGCTCCGGCCGCCTGCGCACCACTGCCGAGCAGAAGATGATCGTCCTCGACGTCGAAGCCGACCGGGTCGATTCGGTCGTGGCCGCCCTGGAGGCGCTGGACCTGCGGGTCAAGCCGTCCCCCTTCCGGCGGGGCACGATGGCCTGCACGGGCATCGAGTTCTGCAAGCTGGCCATCGTCGAGACCAAGGCGCGCGGCGCCGCACTGATCGAGGAGCTGGAGCGCCGCCTGCCGGACTTCGAGGAGCCGCTCACCATCAACATCAACGGCTGCCCGAACGCCTGCGCCCGCATCCAGGTGGCGGACATCGGTCTCAAGGGCCAGCTGGTCCTGGACGAGGACGGCCAGCAGGTGGAGGGCTACCAGGTCCACCTGGGCGGCGCACTCGGTCTCCAGGCCGGCTTCGGCCGCAAGGTCCGTGGCCTCAAGGTCACCTCGGCCGGTCTGCCCGACTACGTGGAGCGGGTCGTCACGCGCTTCCAGGAGCAGCGCGAGGACGGCGAGCGCTTCGCGGCCTGGGTGACCCGGGCAAAGGACGAGGACTTGTCGTGAGCGCAGCGAACGACAGCGAAGAGCACAGTGTGAGCGCAGCGAACGACAGCGACAAGCACAGTGTGAGCGCAGCGAACGACACGAGGAGCGCAGGGTGAGCGAGCGGGCGGCCCCCTTCTACTGCCCGTACTGCGGCGACGAGGACCTGTTTCCCCACGAGGCGGGTCACGGCGCCTGGGAATGCAGGGCCTGCAACCGAGCCTTCCAGCTGAAGTACCTCGGGCTGCTGGCCCGGGGTCTTCAGTCCAACACCACTGGAGGGGAAGAGATATGACGGCACATCAGATAGTGGAGACGCGCGACCTCAAGGCGCTGGCCGAGCAGGCGGGCCGGGACCTGGAGGACGCCTCCGCGCTGGAGATCCTCACCTGGGCGGCCGAGACCTTCGGCAAGAAGTTCGCCGTGACCTCCTCCATGGAGGACGCGGTGGTCGCCCACCTGGCGTCCCGTGCCTTCCCCGGTGTCGACGTGGTCTTCCTCGACACGGGCTACCACTTCGAGGAGACCATCGGCACCCGTGACGCGGTCGAGGCCGTGATGGACGTCAACGTCATCACCCTCACCCCGCGCCGGACGGTCGCCGAGCAGGACGCGCAGTACGGTCCCGCACTGCACGACCGCGACCCCGACCTGTGCTGCGCACTGCGCAAGGTCAAGCCGCTGGAGGAGGGCCTGACCGCGTACGAAGCGTGGGCGACGGGGCTGCGCCGCGACGAGTCCCCGACCCGGGCGAACACTCCGGTGGTCGGCTGGGACGAGAAGCGGCAGAAGGTCAAGATCTCCCCGATCGCCCGCTGGACCCAGGACGACGTCGACGCGTACGTCGCGGAACACGGCGTCCTCACCAACCCCCTGCTGACGGACGGCTACGCCTCGGTCGGCTGCGCCCCCTGCACCCGCCGCGTGGCGGAGGGCGAGGACGCGCGGGCCGGCCGTTGGGCCGGACGGGCCAAGACCGAGTGCGGACTGCACGGCTGATGAGCGAACTTACGGAGACAGAGCAGATGAGCGTGAGCGACCAGGGCGCCACCGTGTGGCTGACCGGGCTGCCGAGCGCGGGCAAGACCACCATCGCCTACGCGCTGGCCGAGCGGCTGCGCACCGAAGGCCACCGCGTGGAGGTCCTCGACGGCGACGAGATCCGCGAGTTCCTCTCCGCCGGCCTGGGCTTCACCCGGGAGGACCGCCACACCAACGTGCAGCGGATCGGCTTCGTCGCCGAACTGCTCGCGAGCAACGGCGTCAAGGCGCTCGTACCGGTGATCGCGCCGTTCGCGGACAGCCGTGAGGCCGTCCGCAAGCGGCACGCCACCGAGGGCACCTCGTACCTGGAGGTCCACGTGGCCACCCCGGTCGAGGTCTGCTCCGAGCGTGACGTGAAGGGCCTGTACGCCAAGCAGGCGGCGGGCGAGATCTCCGGTCTGACCGGCGTCGACGACCCGTACGAGGCTCCGGACTCCCCGGACCTGCGCATCGAGTCGCACACGCAGACCGTGCAGGAGTCGGCTTCGGCCCTGCACGCGCTGCTCACCGAGAGGGGTCTGGCATGACGACGACCGTGGCACACGTCCACGACGAGACCGACGCGCCCTACGCGCTGTCGCACCTCGACGCCCTCGAGTCGGAGGCCGTGCACATCTTCCGCGAGGTGGCGGGCGAGTTCGAGAAGCCGGTGATCCTTTTCTCCGGCGGCAAGGACTCCATCGTCATGCTGCACCTGGCGCTGAAGGCGTTCGCGCCGGCGCCGGTCCCCTTCACCCTGCTGCACGTGGACACCGGGCACAACTTCCCCGAGGTCCTGGAGTACCGCGACCGCACGGTCGCCGAGCACGGCCTGCGCCTGCACGTCGCCTCCGTGCAGGAGTACATCGACGCGGGCAAGCTGCGCGAGCGCCCGGACGGCACCCGCAACCCGCTGCAGACCGTCCCGCTGACCGAGGCGATCCAGAGCCTGAAGTTCGACGCGGTCTTCGGTGGCGGTCGACGCGACGAAGAGAAGGCCCGCGCCAAGGAGCGGGTGTTCAGCCTGCGCGACGAGTTCTCCCAGTGGGACCCGCGCCGCCAGCGTCCCGAGCTGTGGCAGCTCTACAACGGCCGCCACGCCCCCGGCGAGCACGTCCGCGTCTTCCCGCTGTCCAACTGGACCGAGCTGGACGTGTGGCAGTACATCGCCCGCGAGGGCATCGAGCTCCCGGAGATCTACTTCGCCCACGAGCGCGACGTCTTCAAGCGGAACGGGATGTGGCTGACGGCCGGCGAGTGGGGCGGCCCGAAGGAGGGCGAGACCACCGAGACGCGTCTCATCCGCTACCGCACCGTCGGTGACATGTCCTGCACCGGTGCCGTCGACTCCGACGCCACCACGCTGGACGCCGTGATCACCGAGATCGCCGCCTCCCGGCTCACCGAGCGGGGCGCGACCCGCGCCGACGACAAGATGTCCGAGGCCGCGATGGAAGACCGCAAGCGCGAAGGGTACTTCTAGACATGACCTCCACCACCGATCAGGTCGCCAGCCTGGCCGACGCTGCAGCGACCACGCTGCTGCGCTTCGCAACCGCCGGTTCCGTCGACGACGGCAAGTCCACTCTGGTCGGGCGGCTGCTGCACGACTCCAAGTCGGTCCTGACCGACCAGCTGGAAGCCGTCGAGGCCGTCTCCGCCCGGCGCGGCCAGGACGCCCCCGACCTCGCGCTGCTGACCGACGGCCTGCGGGCCGAGCGGGAGCAGGGCATCACCATCGACGTCGCCTACCGCTACTTCGCCACCGCGCGCCGCCGGTTCATCCTCGCCGACACCCCGGGGCACGTGCAGTACACCCGGAACATGGTGACCGGCGCCTCGACCGCCGACCTGGCCGTGGTGCTGGTCGACGCGCGCAACGGCGTGATCGAGCAGACCCGACGGCACGCCGCCGTCGCGGCCCTGCTGCGGGTCCCGCACGTGGTGCTGGCCGTCAACAAGATGGACCTGGTGGGCTACCAGGAGGCGGTCTTCGCATCGATCGCCGAGGAGTTCACCGCGTACGCCTCGGACCTGGGCGTCCCGGAGATCACCGCGATACCGATCTCGGCCCTGGCCGGCGACAACGTGGTGGAGCCCTCCTCGCGCATGGACTGGTACGGCGGCCCGACGGTGCTGGAGCATCTGGAGACCGTTCCGGTCAGCCACGACCTCACCGCCTGCCCGGCCCGTTTCCCGGTGCAGTACGTGATCCGCCCGCAGACCGCCGAGCACCCGGACTACCGCGGCTACGCGGGTCAGATCGCCTCCGGCGTGCTGCGCGTCGGCGAGGCCGTCACCGTCCTGCCGTCGGGCCGTACCTCCGTCATAGAGGGCATCGACGCGCTCGGCGAGAGCGTGGACATCGCCTGGGCGCCGCAGTCGGTGACGCTGCGCCTCAAGGACGACATCGACATTTCGCGCGGCGATCTGATCGCGCCGTCCGCGAGTGCCCCCGCCACCACGCAGGACGTCGTCGCGACGGTATGCCATGTGGCGGACCAGCCGCTGGCCGTCGGCGCACGGGTGCTGCTCAAGCACACCACGCGCACGGTCAAGGCGATCGTCAAGGAGATCCCCTCGCGGCTGACCCTGGACGACCTGTCCCAGCACCCGAACCCCGGACAGCTGGTGGCCAACGACATCGGCCGGGTGGTCGTGCGCACCGCCGAGCCGCTCGCGCTCGACGCGTACGCCGACTCCCGTCGCACGGGGTCCTTCCTGCTGATCGACCCGGCCGACGGGACCACCCTGGCCGCGGGCATGGCGGGCGAGTCCTTCGCCTCCCGAGCGCAGACCACCGTCCCGGCGGACGAAGAAGGGTGGGACTTCTAAGCCGTGCTCTTCGACATCTACTCCACCTTCGCCAAGGAGGGCGGTCGCGTGGGCAGCGGCCAGCTCGGCAGCGGTCAGGGAGGGGTGGCGCGATGTGCGCGATGACGTACGCGCACTGCCTGCGCGCCCACACCCCCCAGCTGCTGTACCTGTCCTTGCTCCACAGACGAAGACGTGCGTCATGAAGTGACGCGACGAGAGGAAGTCCTCCCGTGCCCACCACCGGTCATCACCGCACCACCCTGCGCCGCGGCGTTGTCACCGCCGCCGCCCTGCCCGTCCTGATCGGCGCCCTCGCTTCCTGCGGTTACGGCTCGCAGGCCGAGACGACGCAGGACACGAAGTCCAGCGTCGCCGCCGGAGCCGGAGCCGGAGCCGGCGAGAAGCTCTCCGCCTCCGAGGTCCGCATCGGGTACTTCCCGAACCTGACCCACGCCACCGCCCTGGTCGGCCTCCAGGAGGGCCTGATCGCGAAGGAGCTGGGCGGCACCAAGATCAAGCCGCAGTCCTTCAACGCCGGCCCGTCCGAGATCGAAGCGCTCAACGGCGGCTCTCTCGACATCGGGTTCATCGGCCCTTCGCCGTCCATCAACGGCTACGTGAAGTCCAAGGGCAGCAACCTGCGGATCATCTCCGGGTCCGCCTCGGGCGGTGTGAAGCTCGTCGTGAACCCGGACAAGATCAAGACTCTGGACGACCTCAAGGGCAAGAAGATCGCCACCCCGCAGAAGGGGAACACGCAGGACGTCGCGTTCCTCAACTGGATCTCCGAGAAGGGCTGGTCGGTCGACCCGGAGTCCGGCAAGGGTGACGTCTCCGTGGTCCGTACGGACAACAAGGTCGCTCCGGACGCCTTCAAGCAGGGCTCGATCGACGGCGCCTGGGTGCCGGAGCCCACGGCCTCCAAGCTGGTTTCCGACGGCGGTTCCGTCCTCCTCGACGAAACCTCGCTGTGGCCCGACAAGAAGTTCGTGATCACGAACGTCATCGTGTCGCAGAAGTTCCTCAAGGCGCACCCGGACGTGGTCGAGGCCGTACTCAGGGGCACGGTGAAGACCAACGAGTGGATCAACGCCAACCCGGACCGAGCCAAGGCTTCCGCGAACGCGAAGCTGGCGGCGGACGGCGGCAAACCGCTCGACGCGAAGGTCATCGATCCGGCCTGGCCGAGCATCCTCGTCACCGACGACCCGCTGGCGGCCACGCTGAAGACGGAGTCCGACTGGGCGGTCAAGGCCAAGCTCCTCGATCAACCCGACCTGGCCGGCATCTACGACCTGACGCTGCTGAACAAGGTCCTGAAGGCCGCCGGCAAGCCCGAGGTCTCCGACGCCGGTCTCGGCGCCAAGTAAGTCCGCACGTACGAACCCCAGGAGGTGACGACCATGGCCACCATGCTTGCCAAGGCTGCCGAGGGCGCAGTAGCGGAGCAGACGTACGCCGCCCGCATCGAGCACGTCTCGAAGTCCTTCTCCGGCCCGGCCGGATCGCAGCTCGTCCTGGACGACATCAGCCTCGATGTCGCTCCCGGCGAGTTCGTCACCATTCTCGGGGCATCGGGGTGCGGAAAGTCCACCCTGCTCAACCTGGTCGCCGGCCTCGACCGGCCCAGCGCGGGCACCATCGGGACCGCGGGCCGCCCCGCCCTGATGTTCCAGGAACACGCCCTCTTCCCGTGGCTCACCGCGGGCAAGAACATCGAACTCGCCCTGCGCCTGCGCGGGGTGGCCAAGGCCGAGCGCAAGCCGGAGGCCGAACGGCTGCTGGAACTGGTCCGCCTCGGCGGCGCGTACGGCAAGCGGGTCCACGAACTGTCCGGCGGCATGCGCCAGCGCGTGGCCCTGGCCCGGGCGCTCGCTCAGGACAGCCGACTGCTGCTGATGGACGAGCCGTTCGCCGCTCTGGACGCCATCACGCGTGACGTGCTGCACGGCGAGCTCACCCGTATCTGGGCCGAGACCGGCCTGTCCGTCCTCTTCGTCACGCACAACGTGCGCGAGGCCGTGCGCCTCGCCCAGCGGGTGGTCCTGCTCTCCTCCCGGCCCGGCCGGGTCGCAAAGGAATGGACCGTGGGCATTCCGCAGCCGCGCCGCATCGAGGACGCGGACGTCGCGGAGCTGTCCCTTGAGATCACTGAACACCTGCGTGGGGAGATCCGCCGCCATGGCCAGCACTGACACCACCCCGAAGGCCACGGCCAAGGGCGACGACCTGGCCGGCCTGGAGGCGGGCCTCGACGCCCTCGACGCGGTCGAAACGCACCGCACCCCCGTCCGCGAGGTCTTCACCAAGAAGGTCGTGCCCCCGCTGCTGGCCGTCGGCCTCGTGCTGGTGGTGTGGCAGATCCTCGTCTCGGCGAAGGTCACCGACGAGACCAAGTTGCCCGCCCCGTCCGCGGTGTGGGACAGCCTGTCCGACATGTGGCTCAAGGGCACGCTGCTCGACGTCATCTGGACCAGCGTGTCGCGCGGTCTGCTCGGCTTCCTGCTGGCCCTGGCCATCGGCACCCCGCTCGGCCTGCTCGTCGCCCGGGTCAAGTTCGTCCGCGCCGCCATCGGGCCGATCCTCCAGGGGCTCCAGTCCCTGCCCTCGGTCGCCTGGGTCCCCCCGGCCGTACTCTGGTTCGGTCTCAACGACGCCATGATGTACACCGTGATCCTGCTCGGCGCGGTCCCCTCCATCGCCAACGGCCTCGTCTCCGGCATCGACCAGATCCCGCCGCTCTTCCTGCGGGCCGGCCGCACCCTGGGAGCCACCGGCCTGCGCGGCGCCCGGCACGTGGTCATGCCGGCCGCGCTGCCCGGCTACCTCGCCGGCCTGAAGCAGGGCTGGGCCTTCTCCTGGCGCTCCCTGATGGCCGCCGAGATCATCGCCAGCTCCCCCGACCTGGGCCTGGGCCTGGGCCAGCTGCTGGAGAACGGCCGCAACAACATCGACCTGCCCGGCGTGTTCCTCGCCATCGCCTTGATCCTCGTCGTCGGCATCGCCATCGACCTGCTGATCTTCAGCCCGGTCGAGCGGTGGGTACTGCGCAGCCGCGGCCTGCTGGTCAGGAGCTGAGTCCCGTGTTCCGCGCCCCCGCTTCCGCCCCGGTCCTGCTCGTGATCGCCCACGGCAGCCGCGACCCGCGCCACGCGGCGACCGTGCAGGCCCTCACCCGACGCGCACGGGCGCTGCGGCCGGGGGTGCGGGTGGAGACGGCGTACCTGGACTTCAACGCCCCTCGGGTCGACCAGGTGCTGTCCGCCCTCCATGCCGAAGGCGTCCGTGACGTGGTGGCCCTGCCCCTGCTGCTCACCCGGGCCTTCCACGCCAAGGCGGACGTCCCGGCGGTCCTCGCCGAGTCCACGATCCGGCTGCCGGGCCTCTCCATCCGGCTCGCCGAGGTCCTCGGCCCCTCCCCCCTCCTGACGCAGGCGCTCGAACGTCGCCTGTGGGAGGCGGGGCTCACCCCGGCGGACCGTGCGAGCACCGGTGTGGTGCTCGCGTCCGCCGGTTCCTCAGACCCGGAGGCGATCGCAGTGATCGCTGAAATCGCGCGGGAGTGGCGGCACACCGGTTGGTGCGCCGTGCGGCCTGCGTTCGCCTCCGCTGCCCTTCCCCGCACGGAGGATGCCGCGCGGGCGCTGCGCGCGGAAGGCGTGCGGCGGGTGGCCGTGGCCCCCTACGTAATCGCGCCGGGCCGCCTCCCGGACCGCATCGCGGCGGGGGCGGACGCCGCCGGCGCCGACGTCGTGGCCGAGGTCCTCGGCGCGGCCCCCGAACTGGCCCGCCTGCTCCTCCACCGCTTCGACGCGGCCACCACCTCCCCGGTCCGCCTCCCCGCCCTGACGGCCTGACGGCGCTCCGTGGACCCGGCCCTGGCCGGGCGCCGCGGGCCCACCGGCCCGCCTTCCGGTCAGTGCACTAGCCGCGGGCCTCGGCCTCGTCGGCCAGCGCCGTGAGGTCCGTGATGGACATCGCGCCCGGCGGGAGGCCCTCGCGGGCGAAGATGTTCGCCGCGTGGCGGAGCGTGTCGTTCACCGGAGTCGCGATCCCGTGCAGGCGGCCCAGCAGGGAGATCTCCCCGTTGAGGTAGTCCGCCTCGATCGAGCCGGTACCACGGTGCAGCGACTGCCAGGAGGAGCCTCCCCGCACGCCGGGCGGCTGATCGACCTTGCCGTCGCGGGCCTCGGCCTGCTCGGCGTCCGAGGCGTAGGGGATCCGGGCCGCCGCGAAGGCGGCCCTGGCCTCGCGGATCGCACGCAGCAGCAACGCCCCCTTCGCCGGGTCGGGCTCGGGCCCAGTGGTGGCTTGGATCGCATTGCCCAGGTTGCCCAGCAGTTTCGCGTACTTCCAGCGCATGACGTCCTCGACGACCGGCGCCTCGAAGCCGGACTTCGCCAGGTCGGCCGCGATCCGAGCGGCCCGCGCGTCCGAGCCCCCGGCGGCCAGCCCGATGTGCAGGATGCCGGTCAGCGGCGCGCACAGCGCGGACACCACCCCCGGTTCCAGGAAGGTGGCGGGCAGCCACACGCAGATCCCGTACACGCGGGCGAAGCGGCGCAGCGCCAGCCGCTCGCTCTCCACCCCGTTCTGCGCGCACAGCACGGGCAGCCGCTGCGCCGCCGTACCACCGCCGGCGACCTCCGCGTCACCCCACGCGTCGAGTGCGGCGATCGCGTCCTGGGCCTTCACGGTCAGCAGCAGGGCGTCGTCCGGACGCAGTTCGCCCAGTTCCGCCGGGCCGGTGACCACGGGGAGCCGGTGGACCCGGGGCCCGTCCGCCGTCGTGAGCCGCAGCCCGTCGGCCCGGAGGGCCTCTGCGTGTGCGCCGCGCGCGACGAGGACGACCTCGGCGCCTGCTTCCGCCAGCCGTCCGCCGATGGTCGCGCCGATCGCGCCGGCGCCGATGATGATGTAACGCATGGCCAGGAGCCTGGCACATCCGGCGGGCTGCGTCGCCGTCGGGGAGGGTGAACGCCGCGCTCCGGTCGGGGCCGGACCCACACCGGTGCGCCCCGGGAACGGGCGGCGCTCGACGCGCTCGCCCCCTGGCCCGGCCGTACGCTGGAAGGGCACGCACGGAGCGGGGAGCCCCAGTCCGCTTGCGTCGATTTCAACCATCTCGGGGACGGCATCCTCTCGACGGGGCTTCTCACGCCTGAACTCCTTTCTCGAAGGGAGCCCCCTGATGGCTACCAAGAAGCGGACGCCCGCCACGTCCACGGCGAACGGGCAGCAGGACGAACTGATCACCTCGCTGAAGCAGTTCATCCGTACCCGCGGGTCGAGCTACCTCAGCGACCCCAACGTGTCCTCGATCGGCATCGGCTACAAGGAGAAGAACGGCAAACGGGGCAAGGAGCTGGCCCTGCAGTTCACGGTGGACAAGAAGGTCCAGCCGGAGGGCGTCCGCGACGTGAGCAGCGTGGAGATACCGTCGGTCATCGACATAGGCGGCGGCGTCAAGGTGCCGACCGACGTCGTCCAGCGCAGCTACAAGCCGCACTTCCTGGTGGTGCCCGAGGCGCAGACGCCGGACCGGCAGAAGCGCGTCAACCCGGTCCGCCCCGGGGTGAGCGTCGGCAACGTCAAGGTGGGCGCCGGCACGCTCGGTTGCATCGTCTTCGACAAGAACGACGGTTCCACCTGCGTGCTGAGCAACTGGCACGTGCTGAACGGCCGCAAGGGGGAGCTGGGCGACGAGGTGGTGCAGCCCGGTACCACCGACGACAGCCGCACCGCCATGAACCGGCTCGGCACGCTCAGGCGCGCCCACCTCGGTCTCGTCGGCGACTGCGCCCTGTCGAGCATCACGGAACGCGATTTCGCCACGGACGTCCTCGACCTCGGGGTCACGCCGACGAAGCTGGGCGAGCCGGAGATCGACGACAAGGTGGTCAAGAGCGGCCGGACCACCGGCGTCACGCACGGGGTGGTGACGCGGCCCTTCGTCAAGGTGAGCATCAACTACGGGCCGCCGGTCGGAGTGCGGGAGATCGAGTGCTTCGAGATAGGCCCCGACCCCAACCATCCGGCGGACGGCGACGAGATCAGCCTGCCCGGCGACTCCGGTTCCGCCTGGCTGTTCAAGGCGCGCACCGGAAGGCCGACCGACGTGCTGGCCGGTCTGCACTTCGGCGGCGAGGGCGACGGGGACCCCGAGGACCGGGCGCTGGCCTGCTTCCCCCACGCGGTCTTCGAGGAGCTGAAGATCACTCTGGAGCCGCCGGCTACCGACTCGCTCGAAGCACTGACGGGGTACGACCCCGGCTTCCTCTCCGTGGCCATCGGAACACCGCAGCTCAACCCGTCGATCAAGGACGACGCCGTCCAGCTCGACGGGTCGGAGGTCATCCCGTACACGCACTTCTCGCTGGCCCTGAGCGCGTCCCGGCGGTTCGCGATCTGGGTGGCCTGGAACATCGACGGGGGCACGCTCAAGAAGCTCGACCGGCAGGGCATCGAGTTCCGGAAGGACCCCCGCCTGCCGGCGAACACCCAGGTCAGCAACGAGCTGTACAAGGGTCCGACCAACCGGCTGGACCGGGGGCACATCGCGCGCCGCGCCGACCTCCTGTGGGGCGCGCTGCCCGAGGCGGAGAAGGCGAACAAGGACTCGTTCTTCTACACCAACATCACTCCGCAGATGGACGACTTCAACCAGAGTGTGCGGGGCGGCATCTGGGGTCAGTTGGAGGACGCGGTCTTCGAGGACGTCCAGGTCGACGACCTCAAGGTGAGCGTGTTCGGCGGCCCGGTCTTCCAGGACGACGACCGGGTCTTCAAGGGTGTGCGGATACCCCGGGAGTTCTGGAAGGTGCTCGTCTACTCCGAGCGGGGAACGCTCAAGTGCAAGGCGTTCCTGCTGACGCAGAGCCTGGTTCTGGCCGAGGCGCTGGAACTGGCGGAGTTCCGGGTGTTCCAGGTCAAGCTGAGCGAGATCCAGAAGCGGGTGCACGTCCGCTTCGCCGCCGCGATGGCGAAGGCGGACACCCTGGTGGTGCCGGAAGCGCTGGAGGACCGGGCTCCGTTGGAGAGTCCGGACGACATCGACTGGAGCTGAGCGCCCAGAGTCAGCGGCGGTCAGTCCCGCGTCAGCTCGACCAGCTTGGCGACGGTGTTCCAGTTCCGGGTGGTCGCGGCGATGCCCTTGAGCACGGCGGGTTTGTGGAGGGCCTCCGCCAGTTTGGAGCGGCCCAGTCCGTTGGGGGCGTACAGGTAGAGGACCCGGTCGCCGATCCGGAACTCCTCCGGGAGGTACGAGGGCCCGTCGATCGCGGCGAACCGGGACCGCTCGGGCTGCTCGGACAGGAAGGTGGCGTGCAGTTGCCTGCCCTCCAGCGCGGCGGCGGGGAACGGGCAGCCGTCGGCAACGGCGCGCAGGTACGCCCCATCGAGCACCAGGCAGGCCACCGCGAAGCCGAAGCGGGCCTCGACGGCCCGCTCCAGCTCGCGGGTGAGGGCGTGCACGTCCTTCTCCGATGTGCTGAAGACGGCGTTGCCGCTCTGCAGGTACGTCTGCACGTCCTGGTGGCCGAGGCCCTCCAGGACCTCGCGCAGCTCGGCCATCGGAACCTTCTTGGCGCCGCCGACATTGATGCCGCGGAGCAGGGCCGCGTACTTCTTCGTGGTCATTCCCGAACGATAGGGCGGCCCACCGACACCCCGGGCGGGTCGGCCTCGATGAGGTCGGTGGCCCGCCGCGTGCCGCCCTCGGCGGGCTGCCCCCTCCAGGGGGGCGTGCCGGGCGACTGCGAGTTTGCGTTCCCGCCCGGCCTGAAGGCCAAGATTCCCTGCCGGGACAGGGATGGCGATGCGTGCGGGCGCGGTGGGGTCATGCCGCGAGGCGGGACGAGGCGTCTCGTACCACTGCTGTCCCGGTCCTCGCCCGACCGGGCGCGCTCGGACCTGATGGCGCGTCAAGGCATCGCGCACCCGGGATGCGAGACTGGACGAGACCGGGCGAATCACCACGACCCCGACCCGGATCCGGAGGGACGGCATGGACGAGGCGCAGGCCAGGGACGTACTGACGGCGGCGGGCTTCACGGCGGGCCCGGCCGCGTTGCTCGCCCTGGGCGAGAACGCCGTGTTCGCGGTCGGCGACCTGGTGGTCAAGGTCGGCCGGGAGGCGGCACTGCTGGAACGGGCCGAGCGGGAACTCGCCGTGGCCGACTGGCTCAGTAGGACCGGTATCCCGGCGGTCCGCGCCGCCGAACCGAAGCCGCTTCTGGTGGCGGGGCACCCGGTGACGGTGTGGCACCGCCTCCCGGACGAGGTCCGGCCGGCCGAGCCCGAGGACCTGGCGGTGCTGCTGCGGCAGATCCACTCCCTTCCGGAACCGCCGTTCGCGCTGCCCGCGCGGGACCTGCTGGGCGGCGTCGAACGTTGGCTCCGGCTGGCGGGCGGGGCGGTCGATCCGGCGGACGCGGCGTACCTGCGGGCCCGGCGCGACGCCTACGTCGGCGAGGTCGCCGCGCTCACCCCGCACCTGCCGCCGGGCCCGATCCACGGCGACGCGCTCCCCCGCAACGTCCACGTGGGCCCGGAGGGGCCGGTCCTGGTGGACCTGGAGACCATCTCGACCGATCTGCGGGAGCACGACCTGGTGGTGATGGCCCTCGCCCGCGACCGGTACGGGCTGCCCCACGCGTCGTACGACGCGTTCGTGACGGCGTACGGCTGGGACGTGCGCGACTGGGCGGGCTGCACGGTGCTGCGGGGCGCCCGCGAGACGGCCAGCTGCGCCTGGGTCGCCCAGCACGCCCCGGCCAACCCGAAGGCCCTGGCCGAATTCCGGCGCCGCGTCGCCTCGTTGCGCGACGCCGACCCGGAAATCCGCTGGCATGCGTTCTGACCGTGCCGTACGAAGATCCTGTGAAGCTGCACCTCACCCTCCACGAAGGCCGCCTCGGCCCGGCCCGGTACCAGGTCGTCCGTCCGGCCCGGCCGGTCGAGCGTGCGGTGGTGTGCGATGACGCCTGGTACCTCAACGCCTTCGTCGACGCGGAGGCCGCGCGGACCCTGGCAGGGCTGTGGACCCTGGCCGCCACTTCGCCCCGTTCGCTCGTCCACCTTCCGCTACGGGTCCCGGGACCGGCAGCGGGACCGAGGCGACTCGACCTGGTCCTGCTGCACCGTTCGCTCCAGTTCGCGCCCTCGGGCTGGAAGGAACTACGAGGGCGGCTCGACCGGGGCAGACCCCGCACCGTCACCCTGCCCGCCCCGCCACCGCAGCCGCGGACCGACCGGCCGCCCGTGCGTCGCCGCGCACACCACCGCGCCGTCCTCCACCAGCACATCCATGCGGAGACCCTGTTCCTGACGGGCAGCACCGAGCTGTTCCGGGAGGGCGCCGAGGTCTTCCGCGATGTCGCCGAACACGGCCCCGCGCACACCCGCACCCCGGCACGCCACGGACACTACTGCGCGAGCATCCGCGGCGCCGCCCGCACCCGGGACGTCCACGTGGAGTACAGCACCGACTGGGCCGCGTAGCCCCCGAAGACCCGAATCGGCGCTACGCCGGCACCAGTGCACGCAACGGCCAGGCCGGATCGATCACCGCGTCCGGCGTGCCCTGTCTGCGCAGGTACGACTGGAAGTCGCGGGCCCACCGCTCGTGCCACGTGCCCTGGCGGGCGTGCAGGGCGGCCGGGCTGAGCGCCGCCACTTCCGGGTGACGGGCTGCTACCGCCCGGGCCACCTGCACCGCGGCCAGCGCGTCCGCGCCCGCATCGTGCGCTGCATCGAGGGTGACCCCGTACACCCCGCACACCGCCTCCAGGGTCCGCTTCCCGCGCCGGTAGCGGTCCACGGCACGGTCGATGGTCAACGGATCCACCACCGGCCCGGTTTGGGGCCCGCCCAACCGGTCGGCCAGCGAGGGCAACCCGTGCCGGGCCAACTCGGCCGTCAACAGCGTCAGGTCGAACGCCTTATCCACGCACGACCGTGTCTCACGATCTCCCCTGTCGTTGATTGACCAGGGGGTGCGATCAGATGGAGATCTTCTTCACGGACCCGGATGCGCTGGAAGCGGCCGGGGTAAGCGACGCGACGAAGGCGCTCGCACGGCACGGATTACATGCCGGTGCACCGTTCATCCTCAGCGATGACGGCAGCTACGACGTCCAACTCAACCGATTCCTGTGGTCCCTGCCGACCCTCGGGGTGAGGTCGGCACATTCCTGGCGTGCCTACGCTCTGGACCTGCTGACCTGGGGACGGTTCCTCCAGGAACACCGCGGCAAGACCCTGTGGCACGCCGACCGTGACGACGTCACCGCCTTCCACCGAGCCCGGCGTGTCTCTCCCGACCCGACACAGGTCGTCTCGGCCTCGACCTGGAACCGGGGCGTCGCTGCCTTGGACAAGTTCTACACATGGGCGGTGGACGAGGCCCTGGTCGAGCGGACACCGTTCAAGCACTACGAGGGCTCGCGGCGCACTGGCTCCGGGCAGCAGGTACGCGTCCGCAACAACCGCGCGGCAGAGAAAGCCGCCAAACGCGGGAACGTGAAGTTCCTCTCCGTTCCCCGCTACGCGGCCTTCCGCGACATCGGCCTACGGGGCCAGCTGCGGACGGGCACCGCCGATTCGAGCTTCCGAGGCCGCAATGCGGAGCGAAACGTCGTCATGGCCGAGCTGCTGGTCACCACTGGCTTGCGCATCGAGGAGGCCGCTTCGCTGTGCTGGCCGGAACTCCCGGCCCTGGACAGCCAGAGGAACACGAAGAGCGTGCCGTTCGACCTGGCGCCGCCGACAGCCAAGCGGGACAAGGGACGCAAGGTCCTCTTGCCCCATCGAGTCCTGCGCGCCGTGGCCGACTACGTGGAGATCGAGCGCTCCCTAATGCTGGACCGCTGGCGTGCCCGCGGCTGTCCGCTGCCGGCCGGCGCAGTGGTGGGGAGTCAAGCCGACCGGCGAGGTGTGCGGGTCCCCATGAAAGACGGCAGGCTCCGAAGGGTCCCCTGGTCACGTCTGCCGCCGGCACTCCGATCCCGCCTGTACCTCGTTGACGATCAGGGCCGTTCCCTCGGCCCGGCGTGCGTCTGGCTCGGCCAGGAAGGGCGACCTGTGTCTCTGTCGGCCTGGGAGTCGGTCTTCGTGCGGGCCTCGGAGAGATGCCGTACGCGCGGGATCGACGTCGACGCCACACCCCACGTCCTCAGGCACATTGTCTCTGCTTAGTTTCCGTGTGGCGATTGACTGTGGCTGAGCAGTTGACCAGGGTGTTTGGGCTTTGCGCTCGGCTGTGTGGTGTTTCTACTGTCAGCGCTCATGATCCTGAACTTCTTCTCGTCCCGGGGCTGGCAGTCCTGGGACGTTGAGCATCGGCCGTTGATCCCCGAGGGGATGCCCGTGCTCGTCGACGACGACCTGCACTTTGAGGACGGACCGGCTGCGCCGCGTCCGACGGCGGTGGTGAACCGGTGGCTGCGTGAGCTCCCGGCCAGCGGGGCGCCGGCGCCGAGCTCGTGGGAGAACTACGCACGGGTGGTCAAGGAATGGATGGAGTTCCTGGCCGAGCACGGGGTGGGGCTGTTCGACTCGCGGGTACGGCTGAAGGCCGCGTTGAGCCGGTACGCCGAGCACCGGGCCCGTTGAAGGCCCGGTTCGCGGCGACGACGTGGGGCCAGCACATGAGCATCCTGTCGCTTTTCTACCGGTGGGCGATGCACGAGGAGTACGCGACGGCCGAGCCGTTCACCTACCGGGCCGCGCGGGCTCTGTTCGCCGGGACCGGCCGGAAGGTGAAGGTGAATCTGGCGGTCCGCCGCACTCCGAAGCCGCATGTGACGGTCAAGTACCTGGAGCCGGACTTCACTGAGCTGTTCCGCAAGGGGCTACGCGGGCTCGCCCCGGACGGCTCGCAGGACACCGGTTTCCACGGCCGGGAGCTGACCCGCAACGCGGCAGTCGGAGATCACGCGTTGGCCACCGGGATGCGGCTGCAGGAGTTCACCTACCTTCTGCCCTGGGAAATCCCTGCCCTGCCGCCGGAGCCGACTGCGGTCCCCATACCGTTCCCGGTGCCGGCCGGGATCACCAAAGGCAAGAAGTTCCGCACCACGTGGACTTCTTACGAGGCTCTGGCCGGGCTGCACGACTACCTCGAGCTGGACCGGGCCGCCACGAAGGAAGGCTCACTCTGGCGGCCGCCACGGCGATGGGGTGAACCGCTGATGGTGACCGAGCCGGACGCCCGGGGAGGGCTGATCAACGGGGTCCGGCGTCCCTGGGACTCGCTGACTCCGGCAGAGCGGCGTCGCCTGGTCGCCCCGGAGGGCGGTTCGTGCCTGCTGGCGGTGAAGAACGGCGGTGGTCCGTTCATGGCCTGGGCCACGGTCTTCGAGCGCACATCGGACCGGATACGGGCCCGTTTCGAGCCCCGGTTCCCGCACGTCTGGCCCCACCGATGTCGCCACACTTTCTCCATGAGGACCTTGGAATACCTGGTCACTGGGCACTACCGGCAGGCCGCGAAGCTCGTGCGGGACACCGATGCCGACGCCGCTTTGGCTTTCTACTTGAGCAAGGCCGACCCGCTGCTGGTGCTTCGTGATCTTCTGGGGCACTCCACTGTCCTGACCACGGAAAAGTATCTTCGCCGCCTGGATACGACGCGCATCTACCGGGAGGCATACGAGGGAGCCGGAGCCGCTGCCGGACTGACCGAGGAGGCGGCAGCCGAGCGGGAGGCCGCGGCCGAGTTCGACGTCGAGACCGGGGGCGGTGGCGTCTGATGCCGACCATGCTGATCGACGAACCCCTCGGCCTGACCTGCGTGTTCAGCGACGGCAGCCGCGCGGACTACACCCTGGACGGACTGCCCAACCCGGATCTGGCCCGGGATCTGGCCATCGGTCTCGTGGACCTGATCCATCCGCACGGCACCGCGGACTCGGAGGGCACTGTCAACTTCTACGTCCAGTCCCTGCGGAGCATGGTCCGCACCCTCGCCGCTCAGGGCTTCACCGGTGGTGCCGCTGAGCTGCGGCGAGGGCAGTTGGCCGAGTTCTGGATGTCCAGCCCGTCCAGGCTGGAGGCCATGACCCGCAGTCTGCTGGAGGGCTATGCCCAGTGCGGCGGCATGCTCGGAAAGGGGGTGCTGGAACTCGCTGCCGGGCGGCACTTCAACATTCAGCCCTTCCGCCAGTCGTTGCCGCCCTATCCGGAGGAGGAATGGCAGCGGCTGACCGAGGTCTGCCGGACTTTGGTCGACGATTCGTACGCCGCCCACCGCCGAGCCCTCGCGGATGCCGCCGGCGGCCAGCATCCCCTTTGAAGGCGGCTGGAAGCCGGGGAATCTGCGCTGGCTGCTGGCCCGGGTCGGGCCGGTCAGCATCGGCGAGTTCGGCCAGCACCTGGAGGTCTCGGCGGCGGTGGTCCGCAATCGTGGCGGCTTCCACGACGCGACTCGGGCCGTCTTCCCGCACCTGGAGGTGCTGATCGCCTACCGGCTGCTGTTCGGCATCTACTCCGGCATCGTCCCCGACGGCATCGCCGAACTGGTGGTCGAGGACATCGACTGGGCTGGTGACTCGACGGTCCTCCTCTCCTACATCAAGCGCCGCACCGCAGCGGAGAGCCTGAACCTGCCCCGCCGGGCGGTTCGGCTGCTGGAGCAGTGGCTCGCGCACTCCGCACTACTGCGGACCTTCGTGACGCCGGAGGAAATCCGCACACTATGGGTGGGAGTGAGCCGGGCCGGCGGGTCCCGCCGCGTCCGCGGGATCGACCGGGTCGCCGTCCAGCGGTGGGCCCTTCGCCATGCGGTCACCGGGAACGACGGACAGCCCCTGAAAATCCACCGTTCGCGGATCCGTACCACCCACGAAGCCATGCGGGACAGAAGCAGCTGGACGGGCAGCGGGCGGGCGACGATCGATCCGAATCACACCCCGGACGTCGAAGGCGATCACTACCTCACCGCCACCACCCCAGCCCAGCAGCACGCTGTCGAGACGGTGATCGAGGACGCCCAGCACGACATGCTCCGCCGGGCTCATCCGCCCACCGTGATCACCGACGAGGACGCGGCCGCGCTGGCGGACTGCTACCCGCAACTGGTCGCGGAGCTGAACCTGGACGATAGCGTGATCGCCGAGCTGGTCGGCGGACAGCGTGATGTGTTCACCGCCGCCTGTGGGGACCAGCTGTCCGGGCTGCACGGCCCAAAGGGGAAACCCTGTCCGGCCCGGCCCTGGGTCTGCCTGCTCTGCCCGCTGGCTGTCTTCGCTCCCCGGCACGCGGGCAACCTGTTGCGGCTCAAAGCGTTCTTCTCGCGGCAGTGGCAGCAGATGCCCGCCGCTCACTTCATGGCGGTCTTCGGCCCCTATGCCACTCGCATCCAGCAGGTCCTGGACCGCTTCGACCCTGCCGTGCTCATCGCGGCGGCCCGTCGGGTCGAGGACCAGGACGACGAGATTCCCCTGCGGCCCGAGGAGATGACCGCGTGACCACCGCCCTCGCCGCTGCCGCTGCCTTCGACGGCCGATCCGCGGTCTTCGCCGGCGCCGATGTCTGCCGCGAAGCCGGATTCACGCTCCCCGAGGGAACTGGCCGTCCGGTGTTCGAGGACGCCGTCTGGGACTTCACCGACGTCCTCGGACTGCCCGTCCAGCTCGCCCTCTGCACCCGCCGCTTCGACTTCGCCGAGATCGCCGATGAGCGGTGGCGGCTGGTCGGCAAGGAACTCGTCCTGGCCATGCTCGCCCCGCAGCACCCGGCGGTCGCCCTGCTGGCCCGGGCCCATCGCACCGTCCTGCACCTGACCAGTTGCGCGGGCCGTCTGGACGAGCTCATCCGATTCTGCCGGTGGCTGTCCGAGCACGGGGTGTCGAGCCTGGCGCAGATCGACACCCATATCTGCGATGCCTACATGGCCCACCGGCGCTATGTCCTCGACGAGCACGGCGCGGTCGTCGGCGAGCAGAGTCCGGGAACCCGACGCACGGCCGCGCAGGTCGTCGTTGACCTGGTCAACTACCGCGAGCTGTTTACCGCTGATCGTGTCCCGGCTGATCTGAGGCCCTGGGGCGGGGCCACTGCCTCGGCAATCGCCGAAATGCCCAGCGGTCGGACCGAGAACAAGACCCAGCCCGTCGACGATGCCGTCATGCAGCCGATGCTCGCCGCCGCCCTGTTCCTGATGTCCTCAATGGGACCGCACGCTGTTGAACTCGCCTGGCAGATCCGGGAGGCGGACAAGCTCTCCGCCCGAAAAGCGCGAGGGCTCCGCGCGGTCCACGTGGCCCCGGAGACCGAGCTCGCCGAACTGTTGAACGAGTACACGGATACGTGCACAGCCTTGCCGATGCTCGCCGACCACCACGTCGCCGACCGGCTTGCCAACGGCTGGTCCCCTGATGACCCGCTCCTGGCGGTGGCCACCGGAGTCCTGGCCCGGCAGGCCGGGGTCACCCAGTTCGAGGCCCGGTGGATGCACCACCTGCGCGGCCCACTGGTGGACGCGGTCGCGTCGGTCGGGGTGAAGGAGGTCTTCGCCCGGGACGCCGCTGAGATCACCACGGCGGACACTTCGTCCGCATTGCCCTGGACCTTGCCGCTGCACCGCCTCCAGGCCGTCGCTCTGGTCGGCATCGTCCGCACCGCCTCGATGATCGTGCTTGCCGCGGCCTCCGGCATGCGGGCGAGCGAGCTGATGGAGCTTCGCATCGGCTGCCGGCTTCCACTCGAAGAGCCCGTCCCCGGGCTCACGCGCTACCGGCTCGCCAGCAAAGTCGTCAAGGGACAGCCGCTGGGCGGCACCGACGACGAATGGGTCGTCATCGAGCCCGTCTATCGCGCCGTCGAACTCGCCGAAGACCTGCACGACGACCACCAGGACGGCGCCCTGCTCTTCGGACGGTTCGCCTTCTCCGTCCGCTACAAGTGGTTCCGCAACTGGGTCAACTCCCCGGCGGGGCACCGCCTCGGCCTCGCTCCCATCCCCGATGGACAGGTCAATCTGAGGAGGCTGCGTCGCACGCTGGCCCTGGAAATGGCCTACCGGCCGGGTGGCGTGCTGGCCTCCAAACTTCACCTCAAGCACATCGCAGTGGCCACTACAGAAGGGTATGCCTCCCGCCCTGGCGGGGCTCAGGCCAAGTTGCTGGCCGAGGTCAACAAGCACGAGAGCGACCGGAACCTGGACCTGGTCCTGGAAGAGTTCCGGAACTACCAGCAGGGCATTCTCCCAGCTGGCCCCGGCGCCCGGAGCCTCACCGAGTTCTTCGCCAGCATCGACGAGCAGCTCGACCCGGCAACAGCAACGGCACCCAAGACGCAGCGCAGTGACCGTGACGTCCTCAACCTGCTGACCAAACGCGCCAAGGTCCTTCACCTCGGGCCCGCGAACTACTGCTGGTTCACCGACCCGTCCCGGGCACTCTGCCTCAAACTGGCCGGCACCCCGACAGCCGACCGTCCCCTGATCGGGATGTGCGACTCCGCCCGCTGCCCGCAGGCCACCCATCATCCCTGCCATCGCCCCGTCTGGGCCGAGCACGCAGAACGCACCGAGACCTTCCTCGGTCAACTCGGCACCACACGCAAGACCGAACGCACCCGGCTCCAGGCCGACTACGACCGGGCCCTCCGCGTCGTCGCCGAGATCGACACCGCCAACACCGCGCACGAGGAATCCTCATGAGAATCTCCGCAGCCCAGCGGACCGAGAACGAAAACCGCATCCGGGCCGCCATGGACCGTCTCCTGCGCGGTGAGATCCCGCCCGGCGGCAAGTGCGACATCAAGACCCTCGCCCGCGAAGCCGTCGTCGACCGCACCGCGTTCTACGGCACCCGCCCCTACGCTCACCTCCGCGTCGAGTTCGACCGACGCCTGCAGGCCCTGCAGCAGGCCGGGGAGATCCCGGACCCGCGCGAGGCCCAGATCGCCCGGCTAAAAGCGGAGGTCACCACGATGAAGGAACGGCTGTCCCGCTCCGAGAGCACCATCGATGCACTCGCCGAGTTCCGCACCCAGGCCCTCGCTCGGCTCGCCGCCCAGCATGAAGAGATTGTTCAGCTTCGCGCCGCTGCCGACGGGACGAACCCCATCACCCGACTCCCATCAGCTCGAACGACAACGATCACCATCGGGTCGTGCAGCTGAACTACCCGCTCCATCTACCCCAAATCAGCAACCCGCTCTCCTGATCGCGAGTAGGCTCTTAAATGAGGTCAGCGACCCAGGGCGGCTTCGCCGCCCGCCGTGGGGCAGGTAAATGGGCGCGCCGGACACACCGTGGCCCTTGATCAACACTGCATCGCGGGGGCGGCAACGCAGGAGGCGGAGGTCAGTTGGTCAGCTACCTGCGGTTTTGCCCACGCCGGTTGGTATTTACGCGTCAGAGGACCGAGCGACCTGGAGCTCGCATGACAGCGGTCAACGGCATTTACCTTCCCGGCTGGGAATATAATCGGATGCTTGCGGATGATCCGCTTGAGCCTCGAAACAGTGCCCTGCCTGGTGCCGTTTTCTGGAACGGTGCCGCTCCATTGTGGATGTTTGAGAAGGTTTACTGCACCAAAGAATCGCTCGAGAATGAAAGATTTGCCGCTCAGGAACTTGGCTGGGCTACGAGTAGGATTTTTGGGCAACTTGCAGCAGGCATTAGCGGTGCTGGACCGATTCTGGAGCCCGTGGACTGGAAGGCGTGCGGGAAAGGACCTTGTGATCTCCTCAGCCAAATCCATGTAGACTTTCGCAGGGACAACCCGGATCGTCAGATACGGCATTGGATAGACACGGCCAATGATCCGGAGCTTGAGCGAATCAATTGCGCCATCCTGCAACCGATAGCCACTTCGAAGCAGAGCATTGTTGCTGGGTCCATGAGCGGATTGCGTCACTGGCTATCGCCAGCAGTGACCAGTCCTGACCTCGATGCCGCAGGACGCCAGGAGCAAGTGCGGAAACTCCTCTCATTGATCAGCGATCCAATCTCTAGCGCGCAGTCTCGCAACGGTGTTCAGCTTGTGAGACATCCACGAGATTGGGATCCGATGGCTCTCGCCAGGCAGGACGCGGTCAAGGGGAGGGTTGAAACGCCATTCATCCGCGACTTGCAGGCCGGAGAAGGAGATTTCGCTGGGGAAAGAGGATACGAGCCATATATCCTTAACGTTGCCACAGAGCGAGCTGCATATCGAGATGTCGATTCTCCGCTTCTCGCGGATTGGGAACAGAGCCTACCTCGCCTTCTGCGACTCCGAGATGCGGCAAGCAAGCATCTCTGGCCAAAACTGCACAGCGACTGGCTGCCGGCACTTCTGAGAGAGGATCCGGAAGCTGTCAAGGATTTTCCGCGATACATCAAAAGCGCCTTACTCTCGCGTCATTTCGCAAACCTTCTGAACCTCAACACTAAGCAAGTATTCGGGGTGATCTCGGCCGCACTCGCGGCAGTAGCAGTAAAGGAGCCTTCGGTTCGAGAGATTGCCGCCTATTTCAGTACTGGATCTGGAGCTGTCGCGCTTTTCAGTGAACGTCGAATCGCCCCTAATGTCGGACCCCTTGCAGTGTTTTACCAAGAGGCGTTTCGCACTCTTCGGGGCTAGTGTCTCGTGATTGTGTTGGTGTCACCTGGACCAGGTTCTCAAACCGTACGTTGACCAGCGTGTTTGGGGAGATCTGCGGGGACATGAACAGGATCGCGAGACAGTAGGGTGGATAAGTCGACTGCTACGAGAGCACGCGCACCGGCGTTACACCTGGCCACGCTGACCAGCTGTAGCGGAGACAACCCGGAACGAGCCGAGGAGCATGGTGGATATCTGGTCTGCAATCAGCGCAATCGCGGCATGCTTTCAGACGGTCATTTTGATCGCAGCCTCCTACTATGCGCTCAACCAGTTCAGAGAAGCTCGGCGGGCTCGGGAGCTCGCGATCCTTATGCCGCTCAGATATGAAATAGACGGGGCTGAGTCACGGAAGAACCGTTATGCGCTGTTCAATGAACTGCCGGACGACCTGACCTCCCTGGCGCGCGAACAAGACCTTGTCGTCGACCAAGTGGTGGTCGAGTATGACAATCTGGGGAAGCTGGTACGCGCGGGACTCGTCAAGTTTGAGGTTCTCGCCGGTCTGTATTCCACCAGTGCCGAACGTTGTTGGCGGCGGGTCGCCCCGTGGGTGGAAAAGGAGCGACTTCGACGCAACGGCGGACCATACGCGGAGCCCTTTGAAGAGTTCGCAGAGCGCTGTATCGCTTACAACTCGCAAACACATGCCGAGGGGCAGCACCCGTTCAAACGTGCTGCGAGGCGCTCCAGGGCAGATGGAGTGACTAGTGTCTCGTGATCCTGTTGGTGGAACCTGCGGCCGTCCTGTTCGTTGAGCCTGGTATGGATCTCTCCTCTGAGCAGGTGGCCGATCTGCGGGAGTTGGCGAATTCTCGTCACGTGACGGCTGATGTGGCGTTGCGTGCGCGGATCGTGCTGTGGTTGGGCGAGGGGCGGCGGCGTAAGGACGTTGCTGAGCTGGCGGGGGTATCGCCGGTGGACCGGTGCAAGGCTCGTTATTTGGCCGAGGGGCTGGCGGGTTTGGAGGAGAGGCGCCGCGGGGGCGGACGCGATCAAGTGCCGCCGCGGACGCGGGCCGCGTGATTGCGTTGACGAATATGACCCCGCCGTCGGATTCGGGGCTGTCGCACTGGTCCACGCGGACGCTGGCCGATCATCTGAAGCGGCGCGAGGGCATCTCGGTGTCCTGACATTACGTCGCCCGCGTCTGACGGGAGGAGAATCTCAAGCCGCACCGGAACGGCACCTTCAAGATTTCGAAGGACCCGGCGTTCGCGGACAAGGTCGCCGATGTCGTCGGTCTGTACCTGGCCCCGCCGGGAGGCGCGGTGGTGCTGTCCATCGACGAGAAGACGCAGATACAGGCGCTGGACCGGACTCAGCCGGTACTGCCGGTCGCCTTCGGTGCGGGCGAGAAGCGCACCCACGACTACGTGCGGCACGGCACCACGAACCTGTTCGCCGCCCTCAATGTCCATACTGGCAGGGTGACCGGCGAGTGCAAGGCGAGCCGGAACAGGGTGAACTTCCTCGCCTTCTTGAAGAAGGCGACCAAACCGCAGGCCAGCAAGGAGATCCACGTGGTGCTGGACAACCTGTCCACCCACACGACGCCGGAGGTGAAGACATGGCTGGAGAAGAACCCCCATATCCACTTCCACTTCACTCCCGTCGGTTCCTCCTGGTTGAACCAGATCGAAATCTGGTTCGGGATCCTGACCCGGCAGTCCATTCGCCGGGGCACGTTCTCCAGCGTCAGCGTGCTGGTCAAGCAGATCCGCGACTACATCAACTCCTGGAACGAGAACGCCAATCCGTTCACCTGGACCGCATCCGTCGAGGAGATCCTCGCGAAGGTCCGCCTCGTCCAGACCAACGTGAAGAAACTCGTCAATAACAACTCAAACTGGCACGATCAGGATCACGAGACACTAGGCCGCCCGAGCGTGTGGTCTCCATCACGTCAGCGCTTCCGCAATGCAACACGACCCTCTGTCATGGTTGCGAACGCAGCAGCGGATTCCGACCCTGCTCAATGACCACACGAGTCCACCTGCACACGGCTTCTGCGGACACAAGGCACACCTTCGCCGTGCATCTGCTGTCTGCGTTGATCCAGGAACAGATCGGCTCGGTGGAGAAGGGCGAGATGAGCGACGGCGTGTACCGACGCATCATCGGCGACCCACTCGATCACCTTCGCCGTCTGTTGGGGCATTCCTCGATCACCACGACGTACATCTACCTCGGCTGTACCGACCAGGCCCAGGCTCTGATCGACGGCGCGGTGGATGCCTGGACGTCCGAGGTCGTAGACACGGCACATCACGTGTCGCATGAGATCGACGACTCCTCTGCCCAGGCACCGGGAGCGAACCCGTGGTAGGCCGGGGGCGGCGTAAGGCACGATTGAACGCACCCTCATCCCAGTTCGTCGACCCGGCTCCGGCCACGCTCGGACTTCTGAGGTTCGAGGTCGCTTTCCCGGACAACCGGACGGCCGTCGTGGACTGGACCCGGGAGCCGCAGCAGCGGCTGTTGGGGGCTCTAGGAGCCGAGTTGGCGGCTTCGTGCGACGTGGGGCAGGGAACTGGTTCACCGCATACGCTCCGCAATCGCGCGCGCTCGTGCCTGCTGTGGGTGCGGTGGCTCGACTCCACGGAAGCGATGAACATCCGCGTCAGTGACCTCCTTCCGCACCACCTCGACGGATTCGAGAGCCACCTCCGGGAGGGCCATCCAGTATTCTCCCGGACGCCCTACGCGCGTATCGCTGACGTCGTGTGGATCTTGCGTCGACTCGGCGAGAAGGACCAGGGACTATCCCCCTCGATGCTCCGGAGGCTCTCCTACACATCCACTGGCCCGGTCGGCTCCTATACCCCTCGCGACGCCTACTCGCCGCACCTCGTCGAGCAGCTACGCACTGCCGCACGTTCCGATGTCGATAACGCGGTCCGACGCCTGACGCTGGACGGGCCGGCGCTCCTGGCACTGGGGCAGGACCCGCGGATCGCAGGCTGGGACTCCGACCCGAATGTGTTGTGGGAAATCTCCCGGACCCACGGGACCTTCACACGGACACAGTTGGCCGATCTTGTCGGCACGGCACTGGCTAATGCGCACACTCCCGGCCGTCTTGCACCCTTGGTGTACCCGACCAGCCGCGACGTGTTCGCTCTGCTCCTGCTGTTCTGTCTCGAAAGCGGCATGGAGGTGGAAGCGGCCAGAGAGCTGACCGCCGACTGCTTGAAGAATCCCAACCGGGGCTATGTGCAGGTCGAATACCTCAAGCGACGGCGGCACGGCCAGGAATGGAACACGATCAGGGTCCGGGACGGTTCATCCAACTCACCCGGCGGGCTGCTTCGGCTGGCCTTGCGGCTCACAGCGCCTGTCAGAGAGGCCACCGGCTCGCCGGCGCTTTGGCAGTTCAGAACGAAGGATGGGATCGATCCTGTCCGCCGGACTCAGCGCTGGAGCTGCGTCGAGTGCGGCTCGGAGCTTCGTCTCGACACACCGGCTCACGGATGCCGGGAAACCCTTCGACCTGCGACTGTCGCGACTTCGGAAGACACACAAGGCCGCTGTCTACAAGGTGACCGGCGGCAGGATGTCGGCGTTCGTGCAGGGCCATTCGCCGGACGTCGCCGCGGCGCACTACGCAGACATCCCCTCACTGCGCGCTCTCCACGAACAGGCCGTGGCAGACGGCCTGCAGGACGCACTCGCCGACGCCCAGACTCCCGCGATCCTGACGCCGGAAGAGGAAGAGCGACTCACTCAACAACCGGCGGATGCAGTTGAGTTGCTTGGGATCCCGGCCGAGCAACTACCGCCACTCCTATCCGGCGAATCCGACCTGTGGTTGTCGTCCTGCCGCAGCTTCTTCGACTCGCCTTTCGGCGTCAAGGGCAAGCCCTGCCCAGTCTCCTTCTTCGCCTGCCTGGGGTGCAGTAATGCCGTTATCACCCGAAGGAAACTCCCAGCAATCCTGGCCTTCCTCAACCCAGGGGTGTTTCAAAGTCCTGGTGATCACGTGAGTCCGCAGGTCAGAGCGGTCCGGCCGGTCCCGTCACGTACGCAACGAAGCTCCGGTTGAACGGGGTGACCTTCCCAAGTCGCCCTGAACCACCGGAGCTTCGATGTACCGTCAGTCTGCCACCGTCTGTCTCGTCAAGTCGCCTGCTCTGGAGGGTGTGGTGGGACTCTCGCTGGTGGAGCGGTTGCGGGTGCTGCCCGATCCGCGTCGGCGGCGCGGTGTGCGTCACCCGTTCGTGGCGGTGCTGCTGGTTGCCGCCTCGGCGGTGGTCGCCGGCGCTCACTCGTACGCGGCGATCGGCCAGTGGGCCGCGAGCGCTCCGCAGCACGCCCTGGCCCGGCTGGGTGCCCGCGTGGTGGGCGCGCTGGGGGTGCGGGTCGCACCGAGTGCCGCCACAATCCGACGGGTCATCGGCCGGGTCTGCCCCGGCGGCCTGGCTGACCTGACCGGCGCCGATCCCGGGGGCGCTCGGTCGCTGGCCGTGGACGGCAAGACCGCCCGAGGCTCCCGGCACGGCCGGACGCCCGCCGCCCACCTCCTGGCCGCGATGACCGGCGACGGCCGGACCGTCACCCAACTGCGGATCCCCGACAAGACCAACGAAATCACCTGCTTCGCCGCGCTGCTGGAGCCCTACGACCTGACCGGGGTCACCGTCACGGCCGACGCCCTGCACACCCAGCGCGGTCACGCGCGTTTCCTGGTGGAGGAGAAGAAGGCGCACTACCTGCTGGTGGTCAAGGCCAACCAGCCCGGGCTGCACCGCCGGCTGCGGTCGCTGCCGTGGAAAGACGTCACCGCACGGCGCTATGACCGTGAGGTGGGCCATGGCCGCAAGGAGACCCGCGTGACCAGGGCCCTCACCGTCACCGGCCTCGGCCCGGACTTCCCTCACGCCGTCCAGGCCGTGCGCATCCTGCGTCACCGCACCGATCTCAAGACCGGCAGGTGCAGCCGGCAGACCGTCTACGCGATCACGGACCTGACCTCGCATCAAGCCTCGCCCCAGCGGCTCGGCCAGCTCGCCAGGTCACAGTGGACCATTGAGAACCGGCTTCACTTCGTCCGCGACACCGCCTTCGGCGAGGACGCCTCGAAGATCCGCACCGGCCACGGGCCCGAAAACATGGCGACACTGCGCAACCTGGCGATCAACACCCTCCGGCAGCACGGACACCGCAACATCGCCGCCGGCCTCCGCCACGTCTCCTACGACCCCTTCAACCGGCCGCTGGACCTGCTGAACATCCCCTGAACAGGCCGTCTACGCAATCCCCAGGACTTTGAAACACCCCTGTTCCTCAACCACATCCAGACTGAACGGGCCAAGACACCCGCAGCGGAGTGGGACGCGCGGTTCGGCAACGCTCACCAGCAGATTCTGCAATTGATCATCCCGAGGTTCAGCCAGCGTGACGTGCTGGACGCCAGGGCAATCGCCGAGTCTTCCGAACGCCTGCTCTTTCTTCCCCACAACCTGTTAGGAGGCCACTGATGCCCGCACAGCCTCTTCCACGCAGTGTCACCGCCAGCCGTCCTTCCGACGCGACAGCCGTACTGTCCGGACGCCCCCTCACCGCTGATCCATCCCTCATGCCGCGATTCGGAGACCGCGTCTGGAATCTCGCGGTCGCCGGGCATGCCGGGAACCGCTACGCCAGCGAGTTCTTCATCGACTTCGAGTCACTCAGCGATGTCACACGGCGCGAGGCGGCGCGCGAGTTCCTGTTCTGGAGACTCAACACCCGCCCGGTTCGCGGTCCCCTTCCGTCCATCTCGACAGTGTCGGCTGAGTGGTGGAACCTACGATGTTTCCTCCGATTCCTCGACTCCGAACACGACGGGCTTCGCCTGGACGCCGTGACACAGCCGGTTCTCGATTCCTACCTGGTTCACTGCCGGGCCGAGAAACTGATGCACAGCGGCATGCGTCACCGCCTCCAGGTCATCCCACGCCTCCACCTCGCGGCAGAGGCCATGCCGACGGACGCACTGGCGACCAATCCCTGGAACGGCCGCCCCCTCACACGCATCATCGGCGGCCCGGTCGTCAGCAAGCACGAGAACCAAACGCCCCGAATCCCGCCCCAGGTCATCGCCCCGCTGGTGCAAGCGGCCCTGTTCTACGTCCGCACCGCGGCATCGGACATCATCGACGCACGTGCGGAGCTGATGGAACTGCAAGCCAACGTCCATGAGATCCACGGGCAGTCACTCGCCCGCCTGGACCGCTACCTCGACGACCTCGCAGCCGACGGGCGAGGTGTCCCGGTGCTGGACGGCACCGGTCTCCAACCTCACCTGGCCGGTTCACCCGCCTACACGTACATCATGCGAAAGTCGGGAGCAGGACGAGGGGTCGCCAGCGGCTCCTACGCCAACCACATCGTGAGCGCACTGGAGCGGCTCGGGCCCGAGCCCGGCGGCATGGACACACCCATCACTCCACATCCGCAGACCAGGCGTCCGTGGCGAGACAGATTCAGCCCTCCCGCCGTTTCCCATGAGGAACGGCTCCTGCGGGCCGCCTGCTCCATCCTCATCGCCTATCTGTCAGGCATGCGCGACTCCGAAGTCAAAGAACTCCGTGACGGCTGCCACTACACCGAGCGTAGTGCTGACGGCGTCGTCGTCCGGCACAAAGTGCGCTCGCAGCTCGTCAAGGGCGGGCGAGGCACATCGGAGAGCTGGATCGTCATCGAACCCGTCGCACACTCCATCAATGTCCTGGAACGCCTGCCCCACCGTGACCTGCTGTTCTGCCGGCCGGTAGCTGGCCGTCCGCATTCGACGATCTCCGCCAACCGCATGAATGACAACCTCAACGAGTTCCTGGCGCGCTGCGCAGACGTCGGCTACCCGGTACCCGATGTCGATGGGGAACCGTGGAATCTCACGACCCGCCAGTTCCGCAGGACCGTGGCCTGGCACATTGCACACCGCCCGTTCGGCATCGTGGCCGGGATGATTCAGTACAAGCATCTCTCCGTGGCCATGTTCGAGGGGTACGCGGGCACTTCCTCCTCCGGATTTCGCGCGGAGGTAGCTGCTGAGGAGGCGCTGGCTCGCTTGGCCGATGTCGTCGAGCGCTATGAGGATTTCAAGGCAGGCGTACGCTCGACATCCCCAGGCGGACCACGGACCGACAACGAGTTCGCGCGTGTCCAGAAGGAGCTCCAGGACTTCCCGGGCAGGTTGGTCGATGAGCGCCGCCTGCACGCCATGCTCAAGGCTTCCGCTCGCACCCTGCATGTCGGCACGCTCAACGACTGCTACTACCAGCCCGAGACCGCCCTTTGCCGCACACCGAGCGGCGAGGACCGACCTCTACTCAACAGCTGCCGTCCCGATCGCTGCGGGAACTCGACCATCACGACCCGGCATCGCAACGGTTGGAAAGCAGCACGCGGAGACACCGAGCGCGCGCTGGCCTTTGTCGGCCTGTCCGATCTCCAGCGAACGGCTCTGCGAGGGCACCTCGACGACGTCACCAAAGTGATCGAGGGTATCGACAGTGCCAACGACTGACGCAACCGAATCAGCCCTCCAAGCGGCTTCCGAACGCCTGCTCCGAGGAGAGCCCACCCGTAGCGACGGTTCCCTGACCGTGGCCTCACTCGCCGTTGAAGCCGGCGTCAGCAGAGCCAGCGCCTACCGCTACCCCCATGTTCTGGCAGAATTCCGAAACCTCGTAGCCGATCGAGAAGCAGCAGCCGCACCCTCAGCCTCCCTCCGGCAGGAGGTCCAGGCCCTGAAGGGTGCCGAGCGTCGGCTCCGCCAAGAGCATGCGCGCGAGGTGCGGGAGCTGCGCTCCTCGATCAACGTCCTCGCACAACAGGTTCAGCTCCTCACGCTGGAAAACCAGCGTCTCTCCAAGGCAGCCGACCGAAGCGATCGTGTTACTAGCATCGACCGCCGCTGATCGATTCGGCCTGATGCGGCACGTTATCCCGCTTGCAGAAGGTGATCTCGATGGCCATCCTCGAAGGCGGCGATGCGCCGGCCCCCGCCCTCGCTCCCGATCAGGAGATCGACTGCTGAGCGAGCATCGTCAACAACCACGGGGAGCAATGTGCCGCCTTTCATCTACCGGATCACCAAGTACGACCCTGCCGACCGCGACGAGCACGGCAGCTATATCGGCGCTGAGGACTCGACCAGCGACCACGGGCCGGCCGAGGCTGCATATCTGCAAGCGATTGCCGCCTTCGCCGAGGACACCGGAATCGACCATCTGGCCATTCGTGAACCGGGGATCTCCGGCCTCGCCCACTTCGGCCTGGAGCCGACGATCGACGGCCACGGCCTTGCCGGGCTCTTCCCGCCCGACCTCAGCGGGTTCCACGACGGTGCAGAGGTGCCCGTCTCCCTCGGTCTGGAGCTGGTCAGGGTCATGCTCCGCGGCAACGGTGCCTGGTGCCGTCTGGCGGTGGAGGATAAGTTCGACGTGCAGGTCGGTTGGGACCAGTACGTCTACGTCAGCAGCGACAAGCGCTGTGAACGCGCCGTTGCCCGCACCCGGGCTCTCGGTCTCTTCCCGGAGCGGCTGGAGGCCTCGCTCTACGACGCGGACTCCGACGAGCCCGGCGTGCAGCGGCCCGCCGACGAGGACTTCTGGGCCCGTCTGCGCTGGTCCATAGCCGTGCGGCACGCAGCGATATTGGAGGAGGGGTACCTCCACAATGCCTCCCGCTGGCACCGCCTCACCGAAGACACACTCGATGCGGTACGCGCCCGACTCACCCCGCGTGCCCAGTTGACCGTCTGGCCTGACCTGTCCACCGATGTCGACGCGGTCCTCGCCTCGCTTCCCGACGAAGGTCCGGTGGAGTTCGTATGGGAGGACGAGAACGGGGCTCTCTCCAGCACGATGGCCGACGAGTCCGACTACAAGGAGCTGGCCGCCCGCGTGGCAGGCGCCCGTGCTGCCACGGCTCTGTCTTTGACCCTCGACGAACGCCACCCGCTGTTCACAGCGGTCCTGCCCGACAGCGACGGCGTCTTGCGAGCCCGGTGGAGGACCGAGCCGACGCCGAGTGACCGGAACTGGGCCTTTCTGAAGACTCTCCACCGCGGGCAGATCTGCACCGGCACGGTCACGGAGATCGCCAGCTTCGGTGTGACCTTTGTGGACATCGGCGGCTTCACCGCGGTGATCAACATTCCCGAGCTGTCCTGGCGCCGTTTCGATCACCCCTCCGACGTCGTCAGTGTCGGCCAGGAGATCTCGGCCGAGATCCTCGACGTCGACCTCGTGAGGGAGCGCGTGTCACTGTCCCTGAAGGCATTGCAAGAGGACCCAATGCCGCAGTTCACTCAGCAGGTCGGCCAGATCACGAACGGCGTCGTGACCAAACTTGTCCCGTTCGGAGCCTTCGTCCGTATCGAAGACAGAGAGGACGGCCTCGAAGGCCTGGTGCACCTTTCCGAGCTGGCAGAAGGACGTGTGAGCCGGCCCGAGGACGTAGTACAGGTCGGAGACACCCTCACCGTGAAGATTCTGGACGTCGACCTTCCACGACGTCGGATCACCCTCTCCCACCTGCAGGCTCTCGCGCCCGGAGAGTGCTGACCAGCGCGGTCATCGCCTCCGGGGAATGAGAGGCCAGGCCGGCTCGACGACTGCCGTCGGATCCGCGGTACGCCGCAGGTAGGCCTGCAAAGAGGCCGACTGTTCAGCCGCCGCGCGCACCTGAAGGCCGTGCAGATCCGCCAATGGCATCAGGCTGACGGGCTGATGCTTCTCACCTATGCGTCGCACCACGCGGGCGGCGGCCAAGGCGTCGGCACTCGCATTGTGCGCGTCATCGAGCGACACGCCGTAGTGAGTACACAATGCGTGGAGAGCCCTCTTGCCCTTCCGGTACTTGTCGATGTGCTTGTCGATCACCAGCGGATCGATGACGGGCGAAGGCACGCTGCCCAGCCGCTCGCTGATCGACTCGATCTCGTAGCGCCGACACTCGCGGTCCAGCAGCGACAGGTCGTAGCGTGCGTTCATCACCACCAAAGGCGTCCCCGAGCGCAGCCCCTCGGCGACGACCTGCGCGATCTCCTCGATGGCTGAAGCAGCCGGTACCCCGTGCTCGCGAGCGTGTTCCGTCGAGATGCCATGGATCGCCGATGCCTGCTCGGGTATGGCCACGCCGGGATTCAGCAGCCAGGTCCGTTCAGCCGAGACGGATCCGTCCGGATCCAGCTGCACGACCGCCGCCGTCACAATGCGGTCGGTCTCGACGTCGGTGCCCGTGGTCTCCAGGTCGAAGGCCACCAACGGCCCACTGATCCAGCTCATCACGCGGCCCTCATTCCGGCGTGGGCTTCCGGTCGGCGCCGCGCCTCGCCATGAGACACGTGAGACGTGCCTGGCGTGCGGGGATAAAACGCCGCGTTGTAGGCCACGACCACCGCGCCCCGCCGCCAGTGCTCCACCAGCGCCTGCGCGACCTCGTCCGCCACCTCGCGCGCCGGGCGGCCCTCCGCCACGGCCCGCTCCGTACTGATCCCGTGGATCGCCGAAGCGCCCTCCGGGATCGGTATCCCCGGATCCGCGAGCCAGCCGCGCCGCTCGCGCACCTCGCCGCCCCGTACCTCGACCAGCGCCGCCGTCACGATCCGCGACTCCCCCGGCTCCGTGCCGGTCGTCTCCAGGTCGAATCCGATCAGCACACCGCCGGGCCAGGCCTCCATGTCGCGCCGGTCCTCCACCCCGTGTCCCTCCCCCGTACACCTTCGGTCAACGACTTTCAGCCTGCCACGGGGCACTGACAGTCATGACACCGGGCGGGAGTCCTCCCAGATCGACTCGAATTCCTCCCGGTACGTCGGGAACAGGCCGTGCTCCGTGTCCCGGGAGGGGCCGCGGGCACCGTCGCCGCGCAGGACCAGGACCGGCGCCTCCATGCCGCGCGCCCGACGCAGGTACGACTGCACCACCGCGATGCCCGAGGACTCGCCCTCCACCAGGTACGCGGTGAAGCGCGGGGTCTCGTCGAAGACGTGGATCTCGAACCGCGAGGGGTCCCGCAGCCCCGCCCGCACCCGGCGCACGTGCAGGATGTTCATCTCGACCGACCGGCTGAGCTCGCCCTTGCGCAGGCCGAGCTCCCGCTCGCGGCGTTTGACCGCGCTGCTGGCCGGGTTCAGGAACAGCAGCCGGACCCGGCAGCCGGCCTCGGTGAGGCGGACGAGTCTTCGGCCCGAGAAGTTCTGCACCAGCAGGTTGAGGCCTATGCCGATGGCGTCGAGCCGCCGTGCGCCGCCGAACAGATCCTCCGCCGGGAGCTGACGCTGGAGCCGGACCCGGTCCGGGTGGACCGAGATGACGTCCGCGTACCGGTCGCCCACGAGGTCCTCGACCGCGTCGATGGGCAGCCGGTCCGCCGACGGGGAGCCCGCGCCGCCGCCCAGTACCTCCAGCAGCCGGGCCGAGGCCCGCTCCGCCTGTTCCAGCACCGCCCGCGACAGGGCTCGGTTGCGGGACACCACGTTCCGCGTGACCTCCAGCTCGTCGAGGGCCAGCTCGATCTCGCGCCGGTCGTCGAAGTACGGCTCGAAGCACGGCCAGTGCTGGACCATGAGCTCGCGCAGCTGCGGGAGCGTCAGGAAGCTCAGCACGTTGTCGTCGGCGGGGTCCAGCAGGTAGCCCTTGCGCCGGCTGACCTCGCGGACCGCCACGGCCCGCTGGACCCATTCCTGGCCGGCCGGCCCGGCGGCTGCGACCACCCAGTCGTCCCCGCCGTGCACGGGCTCGTAGATCGGCCGCAGCACCGCGCCGACGACGGCGCGCAACCGCTGCTCGATCAGGTTCAGCCAGATGTAGGCACGCCCGGCCCGCTGGGCCCGTGTCCGGACCTCGCTCCACGCGTCCGCGCCCCAGTCCAGCTCGGCGCCGGCCCGTACGCTCCCGACCTCCGTCGGGGCCAGCGACACCGCCCCGGCCGGAACCCCTGTGGGTACCCCGCCGGGTGCACCACCGGGTGCACCTCCTGGGGCGTCCGCCGGGCCGCCCTCGTGACCGCTGTCACCAGGGGGCAGCTCCAGACCTCCCGAGCTCACCCGTACACCGCCTTCTGCGTCTGGACGCCCGTCTCCAGTGATCACGGAAGGGTACTCCGAGCTCGACACCCGGTGCAGCCCGATGGGCCTTACACCGGTTGCGCGTTGACCCATTATCGGATGCCCGCATAGTCCGCTGACCCGCATATCAGCTCTCCGGGTCACCCGGTAGGAGCATCCCAAGTCCCCGCGTAGGGGCCCACTTTCGGGGAAGATCTGGCCATGACGTGGTCCACGCCGGATCAGCACGAACTTCAGCACGACACCGAAGGGAAGAGTCGTTACCTATGCAGGTCTGGCCGGGACAGGCGTATCCGCTCGGCGCCACGTACGACGGCGCCGGCACCAACTTCGCGGTCTACTCCGAGGCCGCCCGACGCATCGAGTTGTGCCTGCTCCACGACGACGGCTCGGAGACTGCCGTCGAACTGCGCGAAACCGACGCCTTCGTACGCCACGCCTACCTGCCCGGCGTGATGCCCGGCCAGCGCTACGGCTTCCGCGTGCACGGGCCGTACGAGCCCGAACGAGGGCACCGCTGCAACCCGACCAAGCTGCTGCTGGACCCGTACGCACGGGCCATCGCCGGGAACGTGGACTGGGGCGAGGAGGTGTACGGCTACCACTTCGGCCGGCCCGATTCGCGCAACGACCTGGACTCGGCGCCGCACACGATGAGTTCGGTCGTGGTCAACCCGTACTTCGACTGGGCGAACGACCGCTCGCCGCGCCACGAGTACCACCACACCGTGCTGTACGAGGCCCATGTCAAGGGCCTGACCATGCGTCATCCCGACCTGCCCGAGGAATTGCGCGGCACGTACGGGGCCCTCGCGCACCCGGCGGTGATCTCGCACCTGACCAAGCTCGGGGTGACGGCGCTGGAGCTGATGCCGGTGCACCAGTACGTCAACGACCACCGGCTGGTGGACGACGGACTGAGCAACTACTGGGGCTACAACACGATCGGCTTCTTCGCCCCGCACAACGGCTACGCCTCCGGCGACCGCGGGCAGCAGGTGCTGGAGTTCAAATCGGCGGTGCGGGCGCTGCACGAGGCCGGGATCGAGGTGATCCTCGACGTGGTCTACAACCACACCGCCGAGGGCAACCACTTGGGTCCGACGCTCTCCTTCCGGGGTCTCGACAATGCCTCGTACTACCGCCTCGCGGACGACCCCCGGCACTACATGGACACCACCGGCACCGGGAACTCGCTGCTCATGCGTTCCCCGCACGTACTGCAGCTGATCATGGACTCACTGCGCTACTGGGTCACCGAGATGCACGTGGACGGCTTCCGCTTCGACCTCGCGGCCACGCTGGCCCGGCAGTTCCACGAGGTGGACCGGTTGTCCTCGTTCTTCGACCTGGTCCAGCAGGACCCGGTGGTCAGCCAGGTCAAACTGATCGCGGAGCCCTGGGACCTGGGCGAAGGCGGCTACCAGGTGGGCAACTTCCCGCCCCTGTGGACCGAATGGAACGGCAAGTACCGCGACACCGTACGGGACTTGTGGCGCGGGCAGCCGCGTACGCTCGCGGAGTTCGCCGGACGCCTGACCGGGTCCTCGGACCTCTACCAGGACGACGGACGCCGCCCGCTGGCCTCCATCAACTTCACCACCTGCCACGATGGTTTCACCCTGCACGACCTCGTTTCGTACAACGAGAAGCACAACGAGGCCAACCGGGAGGGGAACCGGGACGGGGAGACCCACAACCGGTCCTGGAACTGCGGCGTCGAGGGGCCGACCGAGGAGCCGGAGGTCCTGGAGCTGCGCGAGCGGCAGATGCGCAACTTCACGGCCACGCTGATGCTGTCGCAGGGCGTGCCGATGCTCAGCCACGGCGACGAGTTCGCGCGTTCCCAGGGCGGCAACAACAACGCCTACTGCCAGGACAACGAGCTGTCGTGGGTGCAGTGGCCGGAGCCGGGCAAACCGCCGCCCTCCCTGCTGGAGTTCACCCGGCGGATGGTGTGGCTGCGGCGCGACCACCCGGTGTTCCGGCGGCGCCGGTTCTTCCACGGGCGGCCGGTGGAGGGCACCCACGACGAGCTCTCCGACATCGCCTGGTTCACCCCGCACGGGGAGCCGATGCGGGCCCGCGACTGGCAGGCCCAGCAGACGCGTTCGCTGACCGTGTTCCTCAACGGGGAAGCGATCTCGGAGCCGGGCGCGCGCGGGGAGCGGATCACCGACGATTCGTTCCTCCTGATGTTCAACGCAGGTCCCGATCCGCAGGAGTTCACGATCCCGGCCGGGCACGGAGCGCAGTGGCGGCTCGTCGTGGACACGGCGCGTCCGGACGTGCTGCCTCCCGGCACCGGGCCGCAGCACGCGGCCGGGGACCGGGTGGCGCTGACGGGGCGGTCGCTGGTGGTGCTCCAGCGGCCGGCATAGCGGGCGGGCCGGGGGCCGGGCCCGGGCGGCGCCGGCGGGACGGCGGTCGCGGCGACCGGGGCGGTCGCCGGCCCTCCCGAAGGGTCCGCGACCCGGGCGCCCCCGGCAACCGGCGATCCGGCCCGGGACGGGACGGGTCCGAGGCCCGTCCGTCCGTCCGGCGGGGAAGGAGCCGCACCAGCGCGCCGCCGTCACCCGGATGCATGGGGTAATGGCACGGAATCCGGCAAGGTGGGTACGTACGTTCTCATGAGCCTGCCGCACGCGTGCATCCAAGCGGAATCCGATGGTCCGACGGCCGCCGCTCCGGCGTCCACCGCGGTTCCGTCGTCCACGTACCGCCTTCAACTGGGCCCGGACTTCCCCTTCGCAGCGGCCGGGGCGGCGGTGCCCCACCTCGCCTCGCTCGGCGTGTCGCACCTGCACCTCTCACCGGTACTGGAGGCGGTCCCCGGTTCGACGCACGGCTACGACGTCACCGACCACTCCCGCGTACGGGCCGAGCTCGGCGGCGAGCCGGGGCTGCGCGCACTGGCCGAGGTGGCCCGCGGACACGGCCTCGGCCTGGTCCTGGACATCGTGCCGAACCACATGGCGGTGCCCTGCCCGCTGCGGCTGAACCGCCCCCTGTGGGAGGTGCTGCGCGAGGGTCCCGGATCGCCCTACGCACGCTGGTTCGACATCGACTGGGAGGCGGGCGGTGGCCAGGTCCTGCTGCCCGTCCTCCCCGAGCCCCTCGACCCGGGGGCGTTCACGGTCGACACCGACGGGAACGGGAACGGGGACTCTGGCGTGCTGCGCCACGGACCACAGGAGTTCCCGCTGCGGGAGGGAACGGCCGGGCTGCCACTGCCCGAGCTACTGGCCGCGCAGTGGTACCGGCCGACCGGCTGGCGCCTGGCCCGCACGGACCTCAACTACCGCCGTTTCTTCACCATTTCGGATCTCATCGGGGTACGGGTGGAGGAGCCCGAAGTCTTCGCGGCGACGCACGCGAAGGTGCTGGAGCTGGTGCGGGACGGGGTGGTCGATGGCCTGCGGATCGACCACGTGGACGGCCTGGCGGACCCGGAGGCGTACCTGCGGCGACTGCGGGCGGCCGTCGGCGACGGTTGTTGGGTGGTGGTGGAGAAGATCCTGGCCCGCGAGGAGCCGTTGCCGGCCGGCTGGCCGGTGGCGGGAACCACCGGGTACGACGCGCTGCACCGGGTGGACGGGGTGTTCACCGACCCCGCGGGCGCGACCGAACTGGCCCGCGCCTACCAGGAGTTCACCGGGTTCCCGAACTGGCAGGAGACGGCTCGGGCCTGCGCCCGGGAGGTGTTGACCGGCGACCTCGCCGCCGAACTCGCGGCCCTGGAGCGGGCCGCCGGGCCGGACCTCGCGCCCGGAGTGAGGGAGTTGCTGATCGCCTATCCGGTCTACCGGCCGTATCCCGGGGCGCCCGAACTCGACCCGCAGGCCGTGGCGGACGCCGCCGCGCCGGCCGGGGCGGGCGCGGTGGCCGGCGTACGGGACCTCGTACTGCGCGATCCCGCCTTCGCGGCGCGCTTCGCCCAGACCTCGGCGGCCCTGCGGGCCAAATCGTTGGAGGACCGGGCCTTCTACCGGTACGCCCCGCTGCTCTCGGCGACCGAGGTCGGCGGGGACCCGGGGCGGCCGGCGGTGGCGCCCGAGGAGTTCCACGCGTACTGCACCGCGCTGCAACGGGACTGGCCCGGCACCGGGACGGTGCTGTCCACGCACGACACCAAGCGCAGTGCGGACGTGCGGGCCCGGATCGCGACGCTCTCCCAGGCCCCGGAGCTGATGGGCCGGCCCGCGGGCGCCGATCCCCAACTGGCCTGGGTCTCGTGGCAGACGGCACTGGGCCTCGGGGAGGCCCCCGAACGTGCCGACCGCCTCGAACAGGCGCTCCTCAAGGCCGTCCGCGAGGCGGCCCTGCATACCACCTGGACCGACCAGGACCCGGTGTACGAGGCCTCGGTCGCGGGGTACGTGCCGGGCCCGCACGAGTTGCCCGAGCCGGTGGAGCTCGCGGAGGCGGCCCGGGCGAACCTGCTGGGCATGGCACTACTGCACCTGGCGATGCCCGGGGTCCCGGAGATCTACCAGGGCGCCGAGACGGAATACCGGGCCCTGGTCGACCCGGACAACCGGCGTCCGGCCCGGTTCCCCCGGCGGACCCTGGCCCGGCTGGACGCGGGTGCGGCGCCGCAGGACCCCGCGCAGGAGAAGCTCGCCCTGACCGCCGCCGTCCTGCGGTTGCGCCGGAAGCGGCCCGGACTCTTCACCGACTACGTCCCCCTGACCGCTCGGGGCCCGGCGGCGGAGCACTGCTTGGCCTTCGCCCGTTCGGCCGACCTGGTGGCGGCGGTCACCCGGCTCTCGCACCGGCTGGCCGGGGCGGGCGGCTGGCGGGACACCACCCTGACCCTCCCCCCGGGGCGGTGGACCGCGCTCCTGGACCGGGGCGTCGGGTACGAGGGCGACGTACGGCTGGTCGACCTGCTCTCCGCCCGGCCAGTCGCCGTCCTGCTGCGCGACGGGGAGCCCGGGGACGCATAGCGCGGCGAAGGCCACCGCCGTGCCGTGCCGGACGGCGGTCGGGGGCCGTCGGGGGCGGTCGGACGGCGGTCGGGGTAATGCGTTGGCCAGGGGTCTCCGGGAAGTGTGGGGCGTGCGGAGCAGTAGGGGGAGCGCACCGCGGGCATTGCATCAGACGTGACCCTCCTTCGTGACATGTGCTACCCCACACCGTCCGAACTCGCGCTGGCGGCCCGCGCGCTGGTGGACGAGCACCCCGGCCCGGCCCGGCTCCGCCAGGCCGGTACCTCCCGGGGCGGGCGGCCCCTGTGGCTGCTCTCCGTCGAGCCCAGCGGCGGCCCGCGGGGAGCGGGCGTGCTCGTCGTCGCCGGGGCCCACGCCAACGAACCCGTGGGCGGGGCCACCGCACTGGCCCTCGCCCGGCGCGTCATCCACGACCCCTCGACCCTGGCCGGCCGCGGCTGGCACTTCCTGCTGTGCGCCGACCCGGACGGGGCGGCCCTGCACCGCACACCGCGCCCGCACTCCCTCCTCGATTACCACCGGAGCTTCTTCCGACCTCCCGGTCCGGAGCAGCCCGAGTGGGCGCCGTCTTTACTGCCTGCGGACCGGCTGCCGCCCGAGACGCTGACCCTGACCGCCCTCATCGACGAACTGCGACCCGTCCTCCAGGTCTCCCTGCACGGCACTGATCTCGGCGGGTCCTGGGTGCAGCTCACCCGGGACGTACCGGGCCTGGCCGGCCCGTTCGCCGCGTCGGCCGCCGCGCTGCGCATCCCGGTGGAGACCGGAGCCTCGGACGCGGCCGGCTGGCCCTCCCCCGGGCCCGGGATCTTCGTGATGCCGCAGCCCGGGTCCGGCACCGCCGGGGCGTTCCACCCGGAGGACACCCGGCTCAGCACCTGGTACCACGCCCACCGGTACGCCGGCACCACGGCCATCGTCGAAGTACCCATGTGGGCCTCGGACCTGGTGGACGACCCCGCCCCGCACCCGGACCCGCGCGGCGCCCTGCGGCTCCTGGCCGGGCGGCTCTCCGCGGACGCCGCGCTCGTGGCCCGGGTGCGGGACGCGCTACCGGCCGGGCCCGGCAGCGCCGCCCGGCCCGGCCCGGGCCTCCGCCCGGACCCGGAGCTGGCTGCGTTGCTGCGCGCCGTCGACTGGACGCTCGGCCTCATACCCCGGATCACCGCCGAGTGGACGGGCCCGGGGGCTCCCGCCGAGGCGTCAGCGGCCTTCGTCGGCAGTATCGACGCCTTCGGGCGGCGGCTGTCGCTGCGCGCCGCCGCGATGCTGCTACGGGTTCTGCGCGCCCAGGACCACCCTGCGGCCCCGGATCTGGACCGCCTGGTCACGGGCTGGTGCGAGGAGTTCGCGGCCCGGTTCCAGGCCCGCCGCATCCCGGTGGCCGCCCAGGTGGAACACCAGTCCCGTACCGTCCTGGTCGTCTACGAGCGGCTCATGGCGGTCGGGACGGTCAGCGCGTAGCGGAGGCGGTGACCGCGTGCCGTCTCCGCGGGGTGGAGGCGGCCCGCGCACGGGTGGTGCCGGGCGTACCGAAGGCGCGAAGGCCACGGACCGGCGGGACCGGCGGGACCTTGCAGCACTAGCTCGCCGACAGCCGGAAGAGCGTGCGGCCGAAGCCGATCTGGTCCCCGTCCCGGACCGCCACTGAGCTGGTCACCCGGCGCCCGTTGACCGTGGTGCCGTTGGAGGAGCCGAGGTCCGTGAGCACCCACACCCCGTTGCGCAGGCCCAGCTCGGCGTGGACCCGGGAGACGGTCTCGTCCGTGAGGCGCAGCCCGTTGCCGGGGTCGCGGCCGATCCGCAGGGCCCGCGCGCTCGGGTGCGGCAGCAGCAGTTTGGGCAGTCGCTCGGCGGCCCAGGCCCGCCGAACGCCGACGGTCACGGCCGAGGCGCGGCCCACCCAGGCGAACACCCGACGGGTCCACGCCCCTTCACCGCCGCCGCGGTTATCCAGGTCGGCCGTGAGCACCACCAGGTCCTCGGCACTGCGGGCGACGAGGGCGAGTTCCATGCGCCGCAGGAAGGTGTCGTGGGACAGCCTTCCGAGGGCCGCACCCTCGCGGAGCTGCGACAGCGCCCGGTCGCGCTCCGCGTCGGAAAGGCGCGGTACCGGGAAGGCGGGGAACTCGAAACTCGACGTCACAGGGTGATTGTCGGCCCGTCAGGGCCGGAGTGTCCAGAACTGCCCCGGGCATCTGGCGATGATGGGGCCGAGACACGTTCCGGGTACCGCCGCAGACGAGGGGACCGTCCCGTGCAGTTCGAGGTGTGGGCACCGCTGACAGGCCGGGTCGCGCTGCGACTCCGCGACGCGACGTACGAGATGGCCCGCGATCCGGACCGGGACGGTTGGTGGGTCGTCCAGGCCCCGGCCTCCGACGGGGACCGGTACGGCTTCCTGTTGGGCGCCGATCCCGGTTCGGGGCACGTACGGCCCGACCCGCGCGGGCGGCGGCTGCCCGACGGTCCCGACGGCCTCTCGGCGGTGGTGGACCTAGAAGTCCTCGCCCCGCAGGCGCCGTCGCCCGGCACCCCGCTCCAGGACGCCGTCCTCTACGAACTGCACATCGGCACCTTCACGCCCGAAGGCACCTTCGACGCGGCCGTCGCCCGCCTCGGGCACCTCACCGCGCTCGGCGTCACCCACGTGGAGCTGATGCCGGTCTGTCCCTTCCCCGGTCGGCACGGGTGGGGGTACGACGGGGTCGCGCCCTGGGCGGTGCACGAGCCGTACGGCGGGCCGGCCGGGCTCGCCCGGTTCGTGGACGCGGCCCACGCGGCCGGCCTCGGGGTCGTGCTGGACGTGGTCCACAACCACCTGGGCCCCTCCGGCAACCACCTCCCGGCCTTCGGCCCGTACTTCACGGACACCCACCACACCCCCTGGGGCGCAGCGGTCAACCTGGACGCGCCCGGTTCCGACGAGGTGCGCGCGTACCTCCTCGGCAGCGCCCTCGCCTGGCTGCGCGACTACCGGATCGACGGGCTGCGTCTGGACGCCGTGCACGCGCTCGCCGACGGACGGGCGCTCACCTTCCTGGAGGAGCTGTCCGCGGCCGTGGACGAGCTCGCCGCCGAGAGCGGGCGCCCGCTGTTCCTGATCGCCGAGTCCGACCGCTGCGACCCGCGCACCACGACCCCGCGCCGCGCCGGGGGCCTGGGCCTGCACGCCCAGTGGAACGACGACTTCCATCACGCCCTGCACTGCGCGCTGACCGGCGAGTCCCAGGCGTACTACGCCGACTTCGCCGGGGCGCCGCTGGCCGCCCTCGCCAAGACCCTGACCCGGGCCTTCTACCACGACGGGACCTGGTCCTCCTTCCGCGGGCGCAGCCACGGCCGCCCCGTGGACCGCCGCAGGACGCCCGCGCACCGCTTCCTCGGCTACACCCAGACCCACGACCAGATCGGCAACCGGGCCCTCGGCGACCGGCTCGCCGCCTCGCTCTCCCCCGGGCTGCTGGCGTGCGCGGCGACCCTCGCCCTGACCGGGCCGTTCGTACCGATGCTGTTCATGGGCGAGGAGTGGGGTGCGGGGACCCCGTGGCAGTACTTCACCGACCATCCCGATCCGACGCTCGCCGAGGCGGTACGCAGCGGCCGGCGAAAGGAGTTCGCCGCGCACGGCTGGAAGGCCGAAGAGATCCCCGACCCGCAGGACCCTGCCACCCGGGACCGGTCCTGCCTGGACTGGGTCGAGCCGGAGCGCGCCCCGCACGACCGGCTGCTCGCCTGGTACCGGACCCTGATCGCGCTCCGGCGCAGCCACCCGGACCTGCGCGACCCGGACCTGGCCGCGGTCCGGGTGGCGTACGACGAGGAGCGCCGGTGGGTGACCTTCCGACGGGGCGACGTACGGGTGGCCGTGAACCTCTCCCCCGCCCCGGTGACCATCGCCCTGGGCCGCAACGGCGTCAGGGTCCTGGCCTCCTGGGACCCCGTCGAGCACCCGGGCCCGGACGGCCGCCTCCACGTCCCCGCCGAGTCGTCGGTGCTGCTCGGGCCGTGACGGCTTTCGGCCCGCCGCGTAACCCCTGGATCACGGCGGGCCGCAGTGGTGGAGTCGACCCATGGAACAGGCACAGGCACAGGAACCGACGGCCGCGTACGACCGAATCGGGATCGGCTACAGTCAGGTACGGCGGCCCGATCCCCGGCTGGGCGCGCTGATCCGGCAGGCGCTGGTCGGCGCGCGCACCGTCGTCAACGTCGGCGCCGGAGCCGGTTCGTACGAGCCGCAGGATGCCGAGGTCACCGCCGTCGACCCGTCCCAGGTCATGCTCGACCAGCATCCGGGCACCCGGAAGGTGAAGGCCGGAGCCGAGGAACTGCCGTTCGCGGACGGCACCTTCGACGCCGCCATGGCCGTCCTGACCGTGCACCACTGGCCGGATCTGCACCGCGGGCTCGGCGAGCTGCGCCGGGTCTCACGCCGGCAGGCCGTGTTCACGTGGGATCCCACGCACCGCCCCGAACTGTGGCTGGTGGACGAGTACCTGCCGGAGATACGGGAGTTGGACGCCTCCCGGTTCACGCCGGTGGCGGAGGTCGCCGAGGCGCTGGACGCGCACACCGTGCGGCCGTTCCCCATTCCGCACGACTTCACGGACGGCTTCCAGATCGCCTACTGGCGCCGCCCCGAGATCTACCTCGACCCCGTGGTACGGCAGGCCAGCTCGACGTTCGCGCAACTGCCGGCCTCCGTCGTGGAGCCGGCGATGGAGCGGTTGCGCGCCGACCTGCGTTCCGGGGCCTGGGCTCGGCGCCACGCCCACCTGCTGGGGCAGGAGAGCGTGGACTACGGCTACCGCCTGGTCATCGCCGGGGAGTGAAGCGGGCGCGTTCCGGGTCCTACTCCACGACGGCCAGCTCGCGCGGGGCGTTGTTGAGGCTGCGTCCGCCGTCCACGGTGACCGTCACGATGTCCTCGATGCGGACCCCGAAGCGGCCGGCCAGGTAGATGCCGGGCTCCACGGAGAAGCACATGCCGGGCACCAGCGGCTGTTCCTCGCCCTCGACCATGTACGGGGGCTCGTGGGTGGTCACGCCGATGCCGTGGCCCGTGCGGTGGATGAACCGGTCGCCGTAGCCGAACTCGGTGATCACCGCGCGGGCCACCCGGTCCACCTCCTGGCAGGCGATGCCCGGGCGGACGGCGGCGGAGGCGGCCCGCTGGGCCTCGCGGACGATGTCGTGGACGCGCTGCTCCTCGGCGGTCGGTTCGCCGACGTGCACGGTGCGGGAGATGTCGGAGCCGTAGCCGTACTTGAGGCCGCCGAAGTCGAGGACCACCATGTCGCCGTGCTCGATGATCCGCTCTCCCGCCTCGTGGTGCGGGTTGGCCCCGTTGGGGCCGGAGCCGACGACCGTGAAGTCCACCTGGGAGTGCCCGTGTTCGCGCAGCAGGGCGGCAAGGTCGGCGGCGATGTCGGCCTCCCGCCGCCCGGCGAAGCGGACCCCCAGGATCTGCGCGTACGCGGCGTCGGCAGCCGCGCCGGCCGCCGCGAGGCGTTCCAGCTCCCGTTGGTCCTTGACGGCCCGGAGGGTCGGCAGCACGTCCGTGAGCGGGGCGTACGAGGTGGCGGGCAACTCCCGCTGCAGGCCGAGCAGGTGCAGCGCCCAGGTGTTGTCGCTGACCCCGTAGCGGCCCCGGGCGTCGAGGAGCGGTGCGGTGACGCCGTACGGGTTCTTGCCGTCGGCCCAGTCGTGCAGGGTCAGCGCGGGTGCCCCGGAGGCCCCGGCCGCATCGGGGGCCTCCAGGGCGGGCACGACCAGGACGGGGTCCTGCCCGGCCGCGAGCACGAGCAGGGTCAGCCGCTCCGTGTCGACGGGCCGGTAGCCGGTGAGATGGGCGAGGTCGGGCCCGGGGGCGATGAGCAGTCCGGCCAGCCCGGCATCGGCGGCAGCCTGTGCGGCGGCGGCCATCCGTGCGGCGTAGTCGGCGGGGGTGAACGGATCGGGTTCGAGGTCCATGGGGCGATCCTGCCGCCGCGTCGGGCCGGGCGCGAGTGGTTACCCGGCTGTCGTGAGCCGGGCCGCGAGGGCGGCGGCCGCGGGCGACGGGGAGCTGGGAGCGAGGAGCTCCGTACGGTGGACCAGGCGGGTACCGGACACCGGTACGGCGACCCCCGCCCCGGCGGCTTCGGCCGCGCGCCGCGGCAGCAGGACCAGGCCGTGCCCGGCGGCGGCGAGGGCGCACAAGGCGTGCATGTCGGTGCCGTCGTAGCGCAGGGAAGGGCCGGTGCGGACGTCGGCGGGTGCCGGCACCGTGCTGGGGGCGTCGATCCAACGGGCGTCGGCGAGGTCGTCCAACCGCAGCGAGGGCCGGCCCGCGAAGGGGTGCCCGGCCGGGAGCAGTACGGCCAGTTGCTCCTCCCCGACGCCGGTGACGGTGAGCGGGGCCACGTCGGGCAGCCGCAGTGGGTCGCTGGGCGCGGCGAGGCCGTCGACCAGCCCGAGGTCGCAGCCCCCGGTGGCCACGGCGGCCGGCACGTCGGCGGGCGCGAGCACCCGCAGCGCGACCCCGGTGGCGGGCAGCGCGGCGAGCAGCCGGGGCCCGACGGAGAGCGGGGACACGGCGAGGGCGACCCGCCCGGGCGGCGCGGCGGCCAGCCGCAGCACGTCGGCCCGGGCCGCGTCGAGGCGCAGCAGCAGCGGGCCCGCATGCTCCAGCAGCCTCTCCCCGGCCCGGGTCGGCTCCACGGGCCGCCGGGTCAGGAGCTCGGTGTGCAGGTCGCCCTCCAGCGCGGCGATGTGCTGGGACACGGCGGACTGGGTGTAGCCGAGCTCGCGGGCGGCGGCGGAGAAGGACGCGAGCCGGGCGACGGCGACGAAGGTGCGGAGCAGGTGCGGATCCATGGCACCAGGGTGGCACCGGCCCCCGGGGGCCGATGCCGGGCGGGGCCACCGTGTCGCCGGCTGCCCGGGTGCCCGCCGCGCGCATGTCGGCTGCCCGGATGTCCGCCGGTCGGATGTCCGCCGGTCGGATGTTGGAGGCAGCGCTCGGCGTGCCCGGGTCCGGCCGGGTCCTGGCGCCCTATCGTGCACAAGGTGACCTCCCCCACTGTGCCGTCCGAGGGCGACGCCGGCCCCCGCCGGGCGTCCCGGACCGACTACGCCGGTGCCGTGTACGGCTCTCTCCTCGCCGCTTCGGTGGTGGCCACGGCCGGCGTCTCCGACCCGTACCCGCGGCTGAACCTCGTGCTCCTCCTGCTCGTCACCGGGCTGGTGTTCTGGGCCACCCACGTGTACGCCCGGCTCGCGGGGGAACGGCTGGTCGGCGAGCCCTTGCGCCGCCACGAGGTGCGCGCGGTCGCCCTGCACGAGTGGTCGATCGTCGAGGCCGCCGCCCTGCCCGCCGCCGCTGTGATCCTCGGCGGTCTCCTCGGAGTGGACATGGTGGGGACGGCCTGGCTGGCCATGGCCGTCGCCGTGGTCCAGCAGGTCACCTGGGCGTGCGTCGGCGCGGCGAAGGCCGGTGCTTCCCGGGGCCTGATGGTCACCGAGGGCGCCGTCAACCTCGTCCTCGGCCTGGTCATCGTGGCCACGAAGGCCGCTCTGAAGCACTGACGGGTCACACTCCGCAGCATGTCATCAGATTTACTGATCGATCATTCAGGAACAATCGTTGGCGCTGAAGTGGGATCGGATCGCAGGATGATCCACATGACCACCACACAGATCGCTCGGATCGCCCTCGTCGGCGACCGCTCCCCCCACGTGAAGTCCCACACCCGGATCCCCCTCCTCTTCGACGCCCTCGCCTCCCGCGAAGGGCTCGTCCTGGACGCGTACTGGATCCCCACCGGCGACGCCGAGGCCGAGGCCACCTCCGGGGCCCTGGCCCGCTTCGACGCGATCTGGGTGCTACCCGGCAGCCCGTACGCCAGCGAGGCCGGGGCACTGGCCGCTGTCCGGGTGGCGCGGGAGGAGGGCATTCCGTTCCTCGGGACCTGCGGCGGCTTCCAGCACGCGCTGTTGGAGTACGCCCGCTCGGTCTGCGGACTGACCGGTGTCGCACACGCCGAGAACGACCCCGGGGCCGAGGACCTGCTGATCTCCCCGCTCGCCTGTTCCCTCGTCGGGCACGAGGGTCTCGTCCGGGCCCAGCCCGGCTCGCTCGCCGAGTCCGTGCTCGGCGCCGAGCGGTCGACGGAGCGCTACCACTGCAACTACGGGCCCTCACCCCGGCACCTGCCGACACTCGTCGCGCACGGGCTGCGGCTGTCCGGGCACGACGAGGACGGGCAGGTCCGGATCGCGGAGCTGCCGGGGCACCCCTTCTTCCTGGCGACCCTCTTCCAGCCGGAGCTCGCCGGGGACGGCACGCGCCCGCACCCCGTCGTGAAGGCACTCGCGACGGCGGCCGTGACCCACGCCACGAGGTCCGCCACCCGATAACCCGTCGCAGGACCACCCCTCTGATCGGCTATGCTGTGCATGCACAACGAACGGGTGGTCCGCCGCCCTTCGTGGTGGGTGTAGCTCAGTTGGTAGAGCACCTGGTTGTGGTCCAGGTGGCCGCGGGTTCAAGTCCCGTCACTCACCCTGTTGGTCCCTGTGGGGGTACGAGGTTTCCTCGTACCCCCACAGGCGTTTCCCCCGCCCCGCTCAGCTCAGCTCAGCTGCGCAGGAAGCCCTCCACCGCGGCGGCCAGGGCGACCGGGCTCTCGTGCGGCGGGTAGTGGCCGGCGCCGGGGACGGTGTGGACGCGGCAGTCGGGGTACGCGACCTGCCAGATGGCCCGCATGACCTCGGGGGTGAGGGCGAGGTCGTAGTCCCCGACGAGGACCAGCACCGGGACGGTACTCCCCTTCACCGCGGCGGACAGGTCCAGCGGCTGCCAGCTCGCGAGGTACGCGGCGAAGGCCTCCGGGCGGGAGGCCTCCAGGGAGTGCGCGACCATCCGGTCGAGCCAGTGGCGGCTCGCACGGTGGCCGGTGACGAGGTCGAGGATCGTGCGCCGCTTCTCCGCGCTGTCGGCGGCGCCGTAGAAGAGGGTGCGGGTCGCATCGTCCATCTCGTACGGGGCGGCCGGCACCGGGTTGATCCCGATCAGCTTCTCGATCCGCTCGGGGGCCCGGACCAGGACCTGCTGCATCGCCTTGCCACCCATGGAATGGCCCATGAGGGAGAAGGTGTCCCAGCCGATCTCGTCGGCGAGGGCGAGGACGTCGTCGGCGATCTCGGGAAGGCAGTAGCGGCCGGCGACGTCCCGGCGGTCGCCGTAGCCGCGGTAGTCGAGGAAGACGTACGAGAACCCCTCGGGGTCGAAGTAGTCCAGTACGGAGCCCCAGTTGGCGGACGTGCCGAACCAGTCGTGCAGCACGATGACGCGGACGGGACCGGTGCCGATCCTGCGGTGGGCGATGGCCATGCGTTCTCCCTCGGTGACGTGGTGGCGGAGACGGACGCCGTACGTTCTGCCCAGCGCACCCACCGTCACACCGCGCGCAGCCACCGCCCCACCGTCCTCACGGTCCTGGAGCGGCGGCTGCGCGCGCCGGACGACCGCGTCAGACCGTCTTGATCGCCGGGTCGGAGACGCCGGGGGCGCCCGTTTCCACGTGCCCCGCGAAACGGCGCAGGAAGGTCGCGTCCGCGTCGGAGACCACCTTGACGTCGTACCAGCGGCCCGTCGCGCACAGGTCCGCCGTGTACGAGGCCGTACCACCCGCCGCGACCCGCAGGGTCTGGGCCGCACCCCCGTAGGCGTTGGTCACCGTCAGGTTGACCGCGGACGCGCCGGAGTTGACCAGCGTCAGCTTGAGGTTGCCGGTGGCGGTGTCGTGGCGGGCCGTGACCTCCGGGCCGGCCTTCTTCGCCGGGCCCTTCCACGTGCGCAGGAAACCGTTCGGACCCCAGACCGTGAGGTTGATCTGGTTGCCCGTCGAGCTGCTGGTGCTCCACGTGTCCGAGAGGGTCTTGCCCGCTTCGACCGTGTAGGGCCAGGGGCCGTCCGTACGGTTGCCCGAGGTGCTGTGGAAGTGGGCGCCGAGGGAGGGGCCGGAGGCGAACGTCAGGGTGAACTTGCCGGTGGAGACGGTGGCCTTGCCGTCCACGTACGGGACGTAGCCCAGCGCGCGTGTCGGCTTCGCGCCCGCCTCCTGCTTGGGCAGGCTGCCCGTCGCCGGCGGGACCGGGTGGTAGGACGGGTGCGCGTTGTGGTCCGGCGGGACGTAGCCCGCGGTGGAGGGCAGGGACGCCGGCGTCGCATCGGCACGGGTGAAGTCGAAGGCGGAGGTCAGGTCACCGCAGACCGCACGGCGCCACGGCGAGATGTTGGGCTCCTGCACGCCGAAGCGCTTCTCCATGAAGCGGATCACCGAGGTGTGGTCGAAGGTCTCGGAGCAGACGTAGCCGCCCTTGCTCCAAGGGGAGACCACGATCATCGGCACGCGCGGGCCGAGTCCGTACGGGCCGGCTGCGTAGCCGGCGCCCCCGGCGTACAGGTCCTTGGAGACGTCGGCGGTGGACAGGCCCCACGCCGAAGAGGCCGGCGGGTACGGCGGAACGACGTGGTCGAAGAAGCCGTCGTTCTCGTCGTAGGTGAGGAAGAGCGCCGTCTTCGCCCATACCGCGGGGTTCGCGGTCAGCGCGTCCAGGACCTGCGAGATGTACCAGGCGCCGAAGTTGACCGGCCAGTTCGGGTGTTCGCTGAAGGCCTCGGGGGCGGTTATCCAGGAGACCTGGGGCAGCGTGCCGTTCACCACGTCCGCGCGCAGCCCGTCGAAGTACCCGTCGCCCGCCTTGACGTTGGTGCCCGTACGGGCCTTCTCGTACAGCGCGCTGCCCGGCTGGGCGTTGCGGTAGGAATTGAAGTACAGGAGGGAATTGTCGCCGTAGTTGCCGCGGAAGGCGTCGCTGATCCAGCCCCAGGAGCCGGCCGCGTTCAGCCCGTCGCCGATGTCCTGGTAGACCTTCCAGGAGACTCCCGCCGCTTCCAGGCGCTCCGGGTAGGTCTTCCAGCCGTAGCCCGCCTCCTGGTTGCCGAGGACCGGACCGCCGCCGACGCCGTCGTTGCCGGTGTAGCCCGACCACATGTAGTAGCGGTTCGGGTCGGTCGCGCCGATGAAGGAGCAGTGGTAGGCGTCGCAGACCGTGAAGGCGTCGGCGAGCGCGTAGTGGAACGGGATGTCGTTCCGGGTCATGTACGCCATGGTGGTGGCCGTCTTGGCCGGTACCCACTTGTCGTACTTGCCGTTGTTGTACGCCTGGTGGCCGCCGGCCCAGTCGTGGTTCAGGCCCTCGACGAACTGCATGCCCAGGTCGTTGACCTGGGGGTTGAAGGGGAGGATGTCCTTCAACCCGTTGGACTGGTAGAAGACGGACTTCCCGTTGTCCTGGAGGACCGGCCGCGGGTCACCGAAACCGCGGACGCCCTTCATCGCGCCGAAGTACTGGTCGAAGGAACGGTTCTCCTGCATGAGGACCACGATGTGCTCGATGTCCTGGATGGTGCCGGTGGTGCCCTGCGCCGGAATCGCGGCTGCCCTCGCGATGCTCTCGTTCAGCATCGTGGCAGCGGCACTGGCGCCGGCGATCTGTAGGAACCTGCGACGGTTGAGTTCAGCCATGGGGAGACGACCTCTGCGGGTGAGGGGGGTGTCGAGGGGCGACCCAAGGACAGCGGTCCCCGGGTACCGGCTGGAGATCAATTCGTGACACTGTGCCGTACAGCTGGAGAACGGAAAGACCTCCCGAACGGGCCGCGCATCTGCTGAAATGACCTCCGAACACACTGCACGGGGGACACAGAGCTGATGGCGGGGACCGAGTTCGGGCATGCCCTCGGGCGGACCCGTGCGCTGTCCGGCCTGCCCGTCGCTCCGCTGGTGGAACGGTACGGGGAACTCGTGTGCGCGCAACAGGCCCTGGGTTTACGACACTTGGGCGAGCTACTGGTTCCGGCCGGCCGGCGCCTGCGGGTACTCGACGGGGTCTTCGCCGTCGAGGGGCCCGGCCGGCGCCGCCACGTGGGCGTCGAGGCGCTCCGGGCGTTGCGGGCCTCCCGGACCGAGGTCGAGGCCACCGCCCTGCTCGATCGGCTGGTCGAAGTCCAGACGCACGATCAGGCCGCGCTGCGCCGGATCCTGCTCTACCAACTGGTGCACCTGCTCCACGACCACCCCCGGGGAGAGCTGCCGGACACGGCCGCCGGACTCGGCGTCGACCCCGACGAGGCGGCGGCCCTGGTGCATGCCGCCGCCGGGCGGGTCCGGCTGGATCCGGCCCAGCGCTCCGCCGCCGAGGGCCTGGAGGACGCATGGCTGGGCGGCCGGGTGCGCGCGGCTGCCCGGTGCGCCGCCGCACTGCCGGCGGCCGGCGGGGACCCGCTGCTGGCGGGGCGGCTCGCCGGGCTGGCCGAGCGGGTACGGGCCGCCGACGCCCTGCTCGACGAGGCGCGGGAGCACGAGGACCGGGAGGATCTGGAGGCGGCTGCCGCCAGGTACGGGCAGGCGGCCCGACTGGCCCGGGACTGCCCGCGCGCGGTACGGGGTCTGGTCCGCACCCACCGACCGGGCGAGGAGGACCCCGGCCCGCTGGAGGCGGCCCCCGTACCGGGCGGGGTCGCGCTGCGCCGCCCGCGCGGCGCCGACCCGGACGGGACCTGGTGGGTGGTCCGGCTGACCCGGCGCGAGCCGCTCACCACACCGCTCCCGCACGTGCACGGGGAGCTGGGCGGCGGGCTGGGCGGGGGCACCTTGACGGACCTCCGGGCACCGCTGGGACGCGAGGTCCGCTACGTGGCCTTCCCGCACGCGGGGGCAGGCCCGGCCGGGCCGCCGCTGATCAGCGCCCCGCTGCTGGTGGCCCCCGAGGTGACGGAGTTGTCGGTGGCCGACGGCCGGGCCCGGATCGAGGCCTCCTGGGTGCGGCCCGCCGGCGCGGTCGGGGTCGATGTGACGCTGACCGGACCCGGGAGCCGCCCGGTGCCCCTCGCGCCGCCGCTGCCCGGCGCCCGGGACTCCGTACGGGCCGAAGGGCTGGAGCCGGGCGGGTACGTGCTGCGGGTGCGGTGCCGCTACCGGCCCGAGGGCGGCGGGGACCCCGTCCTCTCCGCCGGCGCCGCGTTACCGGTCACCGTGCACCCCTGGCCCGCCCCGGTGCTCACCCTCGCCGCGGCCACCCGGGACGCGGGCGGGCTGGAGCTGCACTGGACGGGGGCCGCAGGGGCCGAGGTACGGCTCGTCCAATGGCCGGGCCCGGCCCCCGAGGAGGGCGCCGAGCTGTCGGCCGCAGAGCTGCCGCCGGCGCTGCCGTGGGTGGACGCGACCGGGATCGCGCAGCCGCCGCCGGGCACGCTGGCCACCATCAGCGCCGTGGCCGTCCTGGGCGAGCGGGCACTGGCCGGACCGGGCGCAACGGTCGAGGCACCGGAGCCGGTCACCGGGCTCACGGTCCGGCGGACCACCGACGGCCGGGCCCGGGTCAGCTTCGACTGGCCGGCCGACACCGGCCGGGTCACGGTCGCGGTCACCCCGCAGGACGGCGGCGAACGCACCGAACACCTCGCCGTCCGGGCGGTTTTCCTGCGCGAGGGGCTGGAGCTGCCGGTCGGCCCCGGCGCCGCCTCGGTCACGGCCCACGCGGCCCCGCGCAGCGCCTTCGCGACCGTGGCCGTCCCACGCGAGGCGCAGCGGGTCGCGCTCCCGGCCGACGTCGCCATCGCCTACCGGGTCCTGCCCGGTCCCCGGCGGATGCTGCGGCGCGGCCCCTCCGTACTGCGGGTGACCCTGCTCGCGCCGGGCGGCGACCCCGGCGCCGGGCTGCCCGATTTCGTCCTCGTCGCGGGAGCGGGCGGTACCGCCCGGCCCCACCGGCCCGCCGACGGGACCGAGTTGTGCCGGGTGACCGGCGCCGAGCTCGCGGCCTCGGGGACCGTCGAGCGCGAGATCGTCCCCCGCGCGCCCGGCGGCCCGTACGCCGTGCGCGGTTTCCTCCTCGGCGGCCGTGCCGCCTCCGTCAGGCTCGACGAGCCCTCCCTCACCTCCCTGGTGGTCCGCTGACATGACCTCCGTCGTCTGCCCCTACTGCTTCGACCGTTCGTCCGCCGCCCGGCTGCCGTTCCGCTGCCAGATGTCCGCCACCGGAGTGCGCGGCGGCGCCCCCTGTACGGCGGAACTCGACGAAATATGGGCGGAGTTCGTGGGACCGAGCGTGCCGCCCGCGCTGCGGATGCGCGGCCCGGTCTTCACCGCCCCGCGCGGACTCGGCAGCAGACTGGGCGGGGGCACGCGGGCGGACTGCCCGCACTGTGGCGTGTCCACGCCGATCCGGGTCTGTCTGCGCTGCCACAGCGACTTCCCGAGCGACTACACCGACCAGGACACCCGGATCATCGCCCTGCTGGGCCCCAAGGCGTCCGGCAAGAGCACGTACGTCTCGGTGCTGGTCAACGAGCTGCGCAACCGGGTGGGCCGGGCCTACGGGGCGTCCCTCACCGCGATGGGCGGCGAGACCCAGCGCCGGGACCGCGAGATGGCCGAGGACCTGTACGACCGGCTGCGGCTACCGGAGGCCACGAGGCCCGCGGCGCTCGGCTTCAACGACCCGCTGCTGTACCGGCTGAGCCTGCCGCTGCGCCGCAGGCTGCGCGGGGACGGCAGCCGACACACCGCGCTGGTGTTCTTCGACGCTGCGGGCGAGGACCTGGGCAGCGCCGAGGCCATGGACCGCTACACGCACTACCTGGCCGCGGCTGACGGGATCATCCTGCTGGTGGACCCGCTCCAGATGCGGGCCGTACGGGACCAGCTGCCGGTGGACGCGGGCCTGCCGCTGCCCACCGTCGAGACCCCGCCGCAGCAGATCGCGGCGGACCTGGCGGCGCAGCTGCGGGCCCACGGCCGGGGCACCTCGCGCGGCCGGGTCACCACGCCCGTGGCGGTAGCGGTGACCAAGACGGACTCACTGTTCTCACTGGTGGGGCCGCACTCCCCGCTGCGTCGCAACGCCGACCACGCGGGGGGCGCGGTGGACGACGAGGACCGGCTCGCGGTGCACGAGGAGATGCGGGGGTTGCTCGACGGCTGGGACTCGGGGGCGCTGCTGCGCCAGCTGGAGCGGGACTTCGCGCAGCTGTCGCTGTTCGGGCTGTCGGCCCTCGGGTCCCCGCCGCCCGCGCACGCTCCCGCCGACGCCCCGAAGTCGGGGCCGCAGCCGCTGCGGGTCGAGGACCCGCTCCTGTGGCTGCTGGGACTGGACGGGCTGCTGCCGCGCACCGGGACCGGTGGCGCGGGCCGGCGCACGGGGTCGCCGGCCGCGGCGGGCCCGACGGCTGCGACGGCTGGGACTGCGGGCCGGCCGGACGCCTCGGGAGGAGCGGCGTGAACCTCGCCCAACTGCACTACACGTCTGCGCCGCCCGGTCCCGACGGCTCGGGCTTCCGGTTCACCGCCGTCAGCCCCGGGGTGCCCGCCTCGCTGCTGCGCGAGGCCGAGCAGCTGATCGGGTACGAGCCGCCGCGGGACGCACCGCCCCGCCCCAGCCGGGAACAACTGGGAGCCTTCCCGCAGGCCCTGAGCCTGAACGTGCTCGCCGACGGCAGTCGGCTGCTGGCCCGTTCCGTGTACACGGGCGCCGACTACAGCGGACGCTGGGGCAATTTCCACGCCCACGCCGTCCATCTGCCGCAGCCCGCCGGCGCGGACCGGCCCGTCGAGTGGCCGCTGCCCATCACCTCCTGGGGCTCCCCGCAGTGGGCCGCCGATTCCCCGCCGGCCGGGGCGCCCGTGCCGCCGCTGGCGTCGGTGCCCGCCCCCGGCCCCCTCGACCTCGGGGCGCTGGCCGCCTTCGTGACCGCCCGGGGGCGCTGGCTCGCCGGGTTCTTCGCCGATGTGCGCCGGCTCGCCGAGGACCCGGCCGCCCCGCAGCTCGTGCTGGTGGAGCAGGACAGCGAGGCCGTGGCCTGGTGGATCATGCTGGCGTGCAGCGTGCTACCGCACCGGCGCGGGCAGTGGCTCACCTTCACCACGTACACCCGCCGGCCACAGCTCGCCCGGCAGCAGATCATCGGCGTGGTCCCGGAGGACGGCCTGGGCCTGGCCGGGCAAGAGCACCGCTACCGGGTGTACGACGCCACCCGCGCGGCGGCTCCCGAAGCGGCCCGCGACGTGTGGGCGCAGACCGCCGCGCTGATCTGGCAGGCACAGCGCCAGGAGCTGTTCGCGGACGTCCGCCAACTACCCGGCGAGCCGTACGGGCCGTACGAGGCGGGCCCGCTGGCCGCACTCGCCCTCGCCGCCGGCGTCGGCCTGGACTCGGCGGGCCGGACCGCCGCCGCCGACTGGGTCGCCGGGCACCGCAAGGCGCTGGACGACGGACGGCTGCACGCGCTGGCCGCGGCGCTGGGCCGGCCGGCCGTGGACCGGGGGCCCGAGGAAGCCGCCGCGTGTGGGCGGCTGCTCACGGCCCTGGCCGGCTGGGCGCCCCCGGCCGTGACCGAACCGCTGGTGGCGCTGGCCCTGACCCGGACCGTCCGCGCGGGTGGCACCGCCCCACCCGCCGGAATGCTGGGCGAGGCCTCTCGGTACCGGCTCGCGACGGAGCTGGAGCCGGAACTGCGGGCGGCGTTGTGCGACCCGGCCCGCGAACCGGGCGACCGGGTCGCCCTGTTGCGGGTCGCCGCGGACCTCGGGGTGGACGCCCGCGACCTCCTGCCGGACGTGGCACGGCAGTTGGCCCTCGCCCTGATCACCGACCCGGAGCGGGCTTACGGGGAGGCGGTACGGGACGCGTTGGCGGGCCTGCCGGAGCTGCGGGTCCCGGTGCTCGAACGGCTGGACTCGCTCGCGGCGGGCGATCCGGCCGCGGGGGCCCGGCTGTTCGCCCGCACCTCGCTGCGGTTGACCGGGACCGAGGCGCTGCCGCACCTGCGGATGTGCGCGCAGCCGCCCACGGCGTCCGCGGACCGGGTGCGGGCGCTGACCGACCTCGTGGAGCGCTCCGGTGCCCCGCTGGAAGCGGAACCGCTGGTGCTGCGCACGGCGATGCGGCTCGTGTGGGACGAGAGCCCGCCGACGGCGGGCGAAGCCTGGCTGGCCCTGTCCGCGCTGGGCGACCGGGCCCACCGTGAGGCGGGTACCTGGGAACTGCTCGTGCAGGCGGCGGTCCGCGCCCCGGTCGAGGAGCGGTACGCGCAGGAGCTGGCACCCGAACTGCTGCGCCGGTTCGCCGAGGAGATCCCCGCCGGGCTACGGCCCTCGCTGCTCCTGCTGGAGCTGGCGCGGAACCTCGGGGCCCGGGAGACGGGCCCCGGCTGGGTCCGCCAGACCCTGGACCTGCGGAGCCTGGACCCGACGCCGACGGCGCGGGAGCATGCCTACGCGGCGGTGGCGGCGCGGCTGCTCGCCGAGGACCGGCCCGAGAGCGAACTGCGGGCCCTGATCGAGAGCAACGACGCCGAGCTGCTCGCCGCGTACCGCCGGGCCGCCCGCGAACCCCGGGTGACGGACCGGCTCAGGCTCGACCCCCGCTACGCGGCGATGTGCTTCGCCACCTGGTCCTCCCAGCCGCAGGCGGGCCCGGCCTGGCAGGAGGCCCGCACCGACCTGCTCGACGGCGTGCTGCGCCCGGTCGTACGGGGCCTGCCGGCGGCGGAGCTCACGGCGCTCGAAGAAGCCCTGGCCCATCTCGGCGGCCGTTGGGCCCAGGACTTCCGCGGCTGGCAGCGGCCCGGCGCCTTCGGACGGTTGCGGGACCGCTTCGGCGGGACCGGCCGCCGCGGCTCCAAGGCCGCGCCCGGCACCCCGCCGCTGCGGGGCGGGCCCGGCGGGCCCGTCGCCCCCGGCGGCGCGGCAGAGGACGGGTGGCGGCCGTGAACCTCCCATTCATCGCGCAGGTCCTCGGATGGGCCACCGTCGTGGTCGGGGTGGCCGTCTGCCTCGGCTACGGGCTGTGGCGGTTCCTGGCGTTGGCGCTGCGGTCCGCCGCAACCGCCTTCCGGCCGCGCACCCCCGGAACCCCCGATCCGCGGATCACCCCGTACGCGGGCACCGAACCGGCCCAACCCGCCTACTGGGCACGCCAGATGTGGATCGACGCGGCGGCCGGGGGCCGGGCCGCGGCGTGGACCGTGTGGTACCTGCTGGTGCACCACTGGCTCGACGAGATCGTCCGCCACCGGCTGTTGCGGGGCCGGAACGGCTCGACCGGGGACCGCGCCGAGCACGTGGTCGGGCGGTTCCTGCTGCGGCTGCTCGCACCGGCGACGGCCCTGGCCGCGCTGTTGTCCGCGCTGCTGTCCTGCGCCCTGCTGATCGGCGTCGCGCTGGCGTTCTCCGCCCAGCTACTGCTGGTCGGCGCCGTCGCGGTGGCCGGGGTGCTGGCCGCGCGGGGCGCGGAGCGCTCGTGGAAGCTGGCCCGCGGCATCCGCATGAAGTGCCCGTACCCCGGCTGCTACCGGCCGTTCCCCCTGGCTGTGCACGTCTGTCCGGGCTGCGGGGCCGTCCACCGCGAGCTGCGGCCCGGCCGGTACGGGGCGCTGCGGCACGTCTGCCGCTGCGGGCGGGCGCTGCCCACCACCGCCCTGACCGGGCGGCGTGGGCTCGCCGCCCGCTGCCCACACTGCGACCAGGTGCTGCCGCCGGCCGTGGGCACCACCCGGGTGGTGCACCTGCCGCTGATCGGGGGCACCTCCGCCGGGAAGACCATGCTGATGGCGGCCGTTCTCGACGGGCTGCGGTCCTGGTCGCACGATTCCCGACTCACCGTCGAGTTCGCCTCCCCCGCCGACCGGCGCGAGGCCAACACGTTGAGCCGGCAGGTGGAGGCGACGGGATGGGCCCTGAAGACCCAAGGGGGTCAGCCCCGGGCACTGATGCTGCTCGTGGGGCGCGGGCACGGCCCGCTCCGGCGGCAGCGGCTGCTGTACCTGTACGACCCGATGGGCGAGTCCCTGCGCGACGCGGAGACCGTCCGCCGCCAGGAGTACCTCGCGCACGCCGACGGGGTCCTGCTGGTCGCCGACGTCCTGGCCTCGCCCGTCGTACGGCGCTCGCTGCGCGAGGGGGACGGGGGGCTGGCGACGGCCGCCCGGCCCGCCGACCTCGGACCGGTGGAGACGTACGCGAGGTTCACCGGAGAACTCCAGGGCCTGGGCGGCCGGCGGCGGCGCCTGGGGGTGGCGGCGGTGGTGACCAAGCGGGACGTCCTGGACCGGCTGGGCTCACTGCCGGGGCCCGAGGGTCCGGTCGAGGCCTGGCTGGCCGAGATCGGGCTGGGCGAGCTGGTCCGCGCCCTGGGCCACGACTTCGCGGCAGCCCGCTACTGGGCGGTCAGCGCGCACGCCGCGACCGGTGCGGGTGCGCTCCTGTCCGAGCAACGGCGGGCGGCGGAGCCGGTGCTGTGGCTGCTGTCCCGGACCGGGCTGCGGATCGGCGGTCCGGCGGCCGGCGTGCAGGAGCCCCGGCTGCCGCGGCTGCCCCGGCTGCCGCGGCTGCCCCGGCTGCCGCGGCTGCCCCGGCTGCCGCGGCTGCCCCGGCCGCGGCGGCGGTCCGACCGGACGGCACGGGATCGATCAAGCCTGTGACGTGGAACGGGACGAAGGCTAGGGTCCTGGAAGGGAACAACACCCCATGGTGACACCGCAGATTGCGCGGGGCCGGCTACTGATGCTGGTCATGTTCGTGATGGCGGTCGTGATGACCGCAGCCGCCGGGGCGGCGGCGTTCGTGCGGTACGTACCGCAATGGCTCGGGAGTTGAAGGAGATTAGCGGTGAGTGACATCCCCGGCGGGCCGATGGCGAACCGGCCCGTCCACTTCATCTGGCTGCTCGACTGCTCGTACTCGATGCAGGGCGAGAAGATCGGCATGCTCAACTACGCGATCCGGGAGACCATCCCGGAGATGCGCTCGGTGGCGCACGACAATCCGGCGGCCCAACTGCTACTGCGCACGGTGACGTTCTCCACGACGGCCCGCTGGCACCACCAGGATCCGGTGCCGGTGGAGGACTTCACCTGGCAGGACATCCAGGTGGACGGCATGACCAATCTGGGCGAGGCCCTGCAGCTGGTGGCCCGGGAGCTGGACACCCCTCCGATGCCGCAGCGGGCGTTGAAGCCGGTGCTGGCACTGGTCTCGGACGGGGTGCCGACGGACGACTGGAAGGCGGGGCTGCGCGCGGTCGACGCGACCCCGTGGGGACGCAAGGCCGTACGGGTGGCCATCGCGATCGGTGCGGACGCCGACCGCACCGTCCTGCAGGAGTTCCTCGGGAATCCGGAGCTGCAACCGCTGGACGCGAACAGCCCCAAGCAGCTCGCGGCGGCGATCCGCTGGGCGTCTACGGCCGCGGTCAAGGCGGCTTCCCAGCCGGTGGCGGGTTCCTCGGACGGCACGGTCAAACCGCCGCCGTACGCGCCGCCGGTGCTGGACGACGACGATGACGACGTGTGGTGAGCGGGCCCGTGTCCTCGGAACCGCCCGTACCACCCGTACCGGCCGGCGGTTGCGACCCGTACGGTCCACCCGTCCCGCCGATGCCACCGAACGCTCCGGCACCGTACGGTCCGCCGCCGGTGCCGCTCTGGGTCACCTTCCGGGAGAGCGTCCAGGGCGTGAACAAGGCCCGCAACCAGGACTACTGCGAGGTCGTGGGGCTCGGCACGGCCGAAGATCCGCTGATCATGGTGGTGGCCGACGGCCACGGATCGGCGGTGCACGCCCGCAGCCACCTGGGCTCCCGCTTCGCAGTGGACCTCTTCGTAGAGGAGGCCCGGCGGTTCGGGGCGCTCGCCCAGCCCCGGGGTGAGGAACGGTCGCCGAGCCTGGCCTGGCTGATGCACTACGCCGAACACGCCTTCCCCCGCCAGCTGGTGAGCGGCTGGCGGAAGACGGTCCTCGGCAACTGGGAGCGCACCAACTGCCAAGCGGAACCCGCACCGTCCGAGCAGGCCAAGCTGCTGCTGTACGGGAGCACGCTCGTCGGAGCCGTGCTCACGCCCCGCGTGTTCGCGGCCTGGCAGCTCGGCGACGGCGAGCTGACGGTGGTGGGCGACGACGGGCGGGTGACCGTACCGCTCGCGCCGGCCGAGGCGGACCTCGGCGACGAGACGGAGTCGCTGTGCAGCCCCGAGGCCTGGCTGCGCATACGGACGTACTGGGCGCCGGTGACCGCCCCCTGGCGATCGCCCCGTCTGGTGGCGGTCTCCACGGACGGGCTGTCCAAGAGCTTCGCCTCGGACCGGGGTTTCCTCCAGTTCATGGCCGGCCTGGACGACCGGCTCTCGGCGGAGGGGGCGGCCACGGTCCGGGCCGTCCTGCCGGAATGGCTGACCAAGGCCTCGCAGCACTCCGGGGACGACACCACACTGGTGGCCGCCTGGCACGCGGAGGGAACCGAAGCCACCGGGCCGGACCGCCCCGGGGCCCCCACCGGAACCTGCGGACCCGGCGGACCCGGCGGACCCGGAGATCCCACCAGACCCGGCGCACCCGACACACCCGGCGACCCCACCGGACCCGGCGCACCCACCGGCACGACCTTCACGGACGCGGCACCACCGACAGACCCGCACGGGAGAGACGAATGAGCGGCATGCTCGACAGCGGAACCCTGCTGACCACCGACAGCGGCATCGGCATCGAGGTCTTCGACCTCCTCGGCGCCGGCGGCCAGGGCGAGGTCTACCGGGTGCGGACCCCCGCCGGGGACCAGGCGCTCAAGTGGTACTACCCGGCCTGCGCGACCCCCGCCCAGGAGGACATCGTCCGCCAACTGGTGGGCCGCGGCTTCAACGACGACCGGTTCCTGTGGCCGCTGGACTTCGTGGCCGACGCTCGGGGCGGGTTCGGCTACCTGATGGACATCCGGCCGGACCGGTTCAAGGGCCTGCCCCTGCTCTTCCGGCGACAGCTGCGCACCTCGACCCGGGCCCTGCTGAAGGCCTGCCTCTACACGGTCGAGGCGTACCAGGCGCTGCACTCGCGCGGGATCGCGTACCGGGACATCTCCTGGGGGAACATCTTCTTCGATCCGGCCACCGGCGACGTCCTCGTCTGCGACAACGACAACGCGGTGGTGGAAGGCGACAGCACCGGCATCTCGGGGACCATGGAGTTCATGGCGCCCGAGCTGGTGCGCGGCGACCCGGGGGTCTCTCCCGGTACCCAGAGCGATCTGCACTCGCTGTCCGTGCTGTTGTTCATGCTGCTGATGAACCACCACCCGCTCAAGGGGCGGCGCGAGCTGGCCATCCACTGTCTGGACGAGGCGGCGGAGCGCAAGCTGTACGGCAAGCAGCCGCTGTTCGTCTTCGACCCGCAGGACCGGTCCAACGCCCCCGACCGGACCGAGCAGGCGACGGTGCTGGCCACCTGGGCGGCGGCGCCGGACTCCCTGCGCGACCTGTTCACCAAGAACTTCACGACGGGCCTGCACGATCCCGCGGCCCGGGTCCGCGAGTCGCAGTGGCGGGACACCCTGCGGGCCGTGCTCGACGCGGTCGTGGAGTGCGCCCACTGCGGGCGGCAGAACATGACCGAGCCCCGCGCCGCCGATCCGGGCACGTGCTGGGGCTGCGGGAGCGCCCTGGTGCTGCCGCCGCGACTGGTGCTGACCACTCCCCCGCCGCGCACCGAACACCACATCCTGTTGCACCGGTCCTCGCGGGTGCAGGCGCACCACCTGGCACCGGAGCCGGCCCGGCACGACTACGGCGACGGGACCCTGGTGGCCGTACTGACCGAACACCCGCAGAAGCCGGGCCGGTTCGGGCTGGCGAACCGGTCGGCCGCGGCGTGGACGGGCACCCGTACGGACGGCTCGACCCAGCGGATCGACCCGGGACAGACCGTCCCGCTGCGCTCGGGCCTGGAGCTGGACTTCGGCGGCGCGCGGGCCGTCGTCCGGGCGAACTGAGCGGGCCCGGGCAAGGCAAGTCCGGGCGGTCAGCCCGTCAGCAGACGGCTGATCTCCTGGGCGAGGGCGAGTCCGCCGCTGCCCGCGCCGAGACCGAGGGTGATGATCTCCAACGAACGCTGGACCACCCCCGGCTCGGCGGCGCGCCGCTCCTGCGCCGCCCGGTCGAGTTCGCCGCGCAGGGTCTCGGCCGCAGCGATCTGTTCGCGGCTCGCGCCCTCGTCGCGGAGCCACCGGGCGAGGTCGGCGGCCAGTCGCAGGGTCTCGGCGGCCGTGTCCTGCCGGCCGACGTTGACGGTCGCGTTGTCACCGATGGCGCCGGCGGTGACGTTCCCGTTGAAGTTGAAGGTGCCCATCTGCTCTCCTGGTGGTCGTGATGATCGGGGCGTCGGTCAGGGCGTTCCGCGGCCCTGCCCCGACTGCCCGGCCGGCGCACCCGGCCCGTGGTGCTGGTGCATGGTGGCGTTGTCGCCGATGACGCCCGCCTGCACGTCCCCCTGGAACGTGTAGGTGTGGGTGTTGATGACCTGCTGCGCCTGGTCGTAGGAACTGGTGTCGACGTTGTGGTCCTTCAGGAACCGCTCGGTCGCTATCAGCACGCCCTGCTGGAGGCGCTGGAGGAAGTCCTGGGAGTCCGTGCGCTCGGTGTAGCCCAACTGCTTCCAGTCCGACACCCGTTCGCGGATGCTGTCGACGGCGCCGTAGTCGTACAACAGGTGCCGCTTGTCGATCTCGCGGCGCACCTTCTCCAGGGCACGGGCGCGCCGACGCCGTTCGGCGGAGCGGCGCGAGCGTCGCGAGGCGGCGCCGAGCAGTGCGCGCCCGGCCGTCCCGGTCGCGTGACTGACCAGGCTCCACCAGCGCTCGAACCCGTCCACCGGAAGCCGGTTGACCCGGTCGAAGCGCCTCTGGAGCGGGGGGATGCCGTACGCCGACACCTCCCAGGTGAGGCTGGGGTGCTGGAGGCGGGCCCGCAGGTGCATGGAGACGATGGCCCGGCCGCCCTCGCCGGCCCGCACCAGGCTGAGGTAGGTGCGCATGCCCGCCCCGGACTGCATCAGGCCGGCCTGCACCAGCTGCTTGGGGATCTGGGCGCGCGGCCGGCGCAGTCGGTCGGGCAGCAGTTCCGCGCCCACGTAGGGAACGTGGTTGCCGATCACGTAGAGGCGGTTGCGCACCTGGAGGCCCTTGAGGCCGGCGATCTTCTCCATCTCGCGGGCCACGTAGGTGTGCAGGTCGACCGCGTCGAAGGGCTTGATGACCAGCTTGCCGCCGCCCGCCGGGTCCTCGGCGGGCCGGCTGACGTCGATCGGCTGCCAGACCATCTCCTTGAGCTTCGTACCGCTGCCCACGAAGGGGTTGGTGCGCTCCGCGCTCGCGGTGTACGGGACCACGTTGGCCCGCTTCTGCTCCAACAGCCGCTGTTCGACCTCCGCCTCGACGGCCGGGACGAGATCGGCGGGCCGCTCCGCACCGTGCTCCACGGTGAGCGCCACCCTGCGGGCCTCGCTCTCGGCCTGGTGGACCAGCCACCAGGCGCTCGCGTACGCGGAGACGATCAGTCCGGCGGCCGTGTAGGCGAGCCCCGGTAGGGAGCCGGCCAGCGCGTACAACAGGGTCGGCACGGCCGCCCACACGCCGATCGCACAGATCCAGGCCAGTCGCCGGTCCCGTACGTCGGTGCGCCGGACCGCGGCGCGTGCGTGGCGGGCCAGCGCCACCAGGTCGATGCCGAGCGACAGTCCGGTGGCACGCAGCCGGTCCTCGGTGAGCTCCGCTTCCACCTCGCGGGCGAAGCCCTCGTCCAGGTGTGCGCCCGCGCACAGACGGCGGGTCACCGCATCCGTGCGGTACTGCGCCAGCGCCGGTAACTGGCGTGTTGCCATGTGCCCCTCCCCGTGGTCTTCGGCTCACCCTACGGAAACGGGCCCCGCATGTCCCCCCGTTGGGCCCGATCAGCGCGTCGGGAGGTGCGGGGGTGCGGGGGTACGGGGGTGCGGGGGTACGGCGGGGGGGCGCTCGTACTCAGGCCGGTGCGCGGCGCGTGCGGCGCCGATCTGAGCATCCGTACTCAGGTCCGGGCGATCACCGGGTTGCATCGTGAGGGCATGTTCATTCAGCCGTGTGACCCGCCGACGCGCGCAGGGATAACCGCCGTCGGCAGCCTGTTGCCCGAGGAGGTCCGTTCCTCGGAGGACCTCCAGCAGGAGGTGGCCCGCCGCAGCGGGCTCACGCTGCCGCCGAGGTTGCTGACGCAGGCCACCGGGATCGTCTCGCGTCGCGTCGCGGGCGAGGGCGTGTACGCCTCGACGCTCGCCGTGGGGGCCGCCCGCCGGGCGCTGGCCGCCGCCGAACTCGCCCCGATGGACATCGACCTGCTGCTCTTCGCCTCGGCGTCCCGCGACATGGTCGAGCCCGCCACCGCGCACATCGTGCAGGCGCAACTCGGCTCACGGGCCCACGCCCTGGACGTCACCAACGCCTGCAACAGCTTCGTGAACGGCATCGACCTCGCCCGGGCCATGATCCTGGCCGGGCGGGCCCGGCGGGCGCTGGTGGTGACCGGGGAGACCCCGAGCCGGGCGGTCCGCCACGCACCGGCCGACTTCGCCGAGTTCCGCGAGGGCTTCGCCGGGTACACGTTCGGCGATGCGGGCGCGGCCGTCGTGGTGGAGGCGGTGGAGCGCGGCGGGATCCTCGACGTGGACAGCGAAGCGCATTCCGAGCACTGGGAGGTCGGGGGCATCCCGGGTGGCGGGTCGCGGCACCCGCGCGGGGACGCGTACACCTACTTCCGCGGCGACGGGCACGAACTGCGCGGCGTCTTCGAGAAGGTGGGCACCGCGGTCATCGACCGGACGCTGCACCGCACGGGAATGGACTGGGACGACTTCGCGAAGGTGCTGGTGCACCAGGTGACGGTGCCCTACCTGGAGCGGTTCGCGGAGCTCACCGGGGTGCCGGCCGGGAAGCTGGTGGTCACCGTGCCCGAACTGGGGAACGTGGCGAGCGCGAGCATCGGCGTACAGCTGGAGCGGGTGTACGGGCACCTGGCGCCGGGGGAAAGGGTGTTGTGCGTGGGCCTGGGCGGCGGGATCAGCATCATGACGATGGTCTGGGAGAAGTCTTGAACGGCCGGCAGCTGTGGGTGGTCGTGCCCGCCCACCAGGAGGAGGCCCGACTGGGCGACACCCTGCGGGCGCTCGCGGCCCAGCACGACCGGGACTTCACCCTGCTGGTCGTCGACAACGCCTCCGCGGACGGTACCGCGGCCATCGCACGGGAGTTCGCCGCCACCGCGCCCTTCGCGGTGGAGGTGATCGAGGAACCGGAGAAGGGGGTCGGCTCCGCTGTGGACACCGGGTTCCGGTACGCGATCGACCGGGGTGCGACCCTGCTCGCGCGCACGGACGCCGACTGCCTGCCGCGACCCGGCTGGACCGGCGCGGCACGGGCCGCGCTCACCGACCGGCCGGGGCTGGTGTGCGGGCGGATCGCCGCCCGACGCGACGAGCACGGGCCGCTCGGCCGCGCCGGTTTCACCGTGCTGGTCCGGCTCGCCGCCCTGTTCGGGAGGCTGCGACCGGAGCACGCCCGGCGCCACGGTTTCCGGGCCCCGTACCGTATGCACGCCGGGAACAACATGGCCATCACCGCCGAGCTGTACCTCGCCGTCGGCGGCATGCCGCGCCGTCCCTCGCCCACCGACCGCCTCTTCCTCAACGCCGTACGCCGCCACACCGACCGGATCACCCACTGCCGGCGGATGGTCGTGGAGAACTCCACCCGGCGGTTGCGGGCGTACGGGATCGCCGGCACGGCCCGCTGGTACCTCGACCAGGGCAGCGGCACCCACGGAACGGACCCCCGCTGATGCTCGACCGACTCGACCACGCCCTGCGCGCCCGCCCCGAGCGGCCCGCCGTGCTCACCGCCACCCGCACCGGGGCCACCCGGGTCCGCGCCACCCGGGGCGAACTCGCCGAACTGGCCGATGCGTTCGCCGCAGGCCTGCACGCGCGCGGGCTGCGTGCCGGGGACACCGTCGGCGTCGCCGTCCGGCCCGGCCCCCGGGCCCTCGCCGTACTGCTCGCGCTGTGGCGGCTCGGGCTGCGCGGGGCCGTGCTCGACCCCGGCGCGGGGCCCGACGTACTGCGCGCACGGCTCGCGCTGGCCGGGCCCGCACTGGTCCTCGCCGACGCGACCGCGCAGGCCGCCGCCGGCTGGGCCCGCCCCCTGGCCCGGCGGGCCCGGCTCGCCCTGCCCGACCTGGCCTCGCTGGGCGCTCCCGTCGCCACCGTTGGCCCCCGCTTGCCCGGCTGCGCACCCGCGCTGGACCGGGGCGCACCGCGCACCGGGGTCCCGACCCACGGGGACTGCGACGCCGACGCGGTGATCGTCTTCACCTCCGGCACCACCTCCCGGCCCCGGGCCGTGGTGCACACCCGGGCCAGCCTGGCCGCGGGGATGGAGAGCGTCTGCGCGCTGTTCGGCGCGGACCCCGCCCGGGCCGGCGATCCGGTGCTCGGCGGCACCTTCTTCGTGCTCGTCCCCTCGCTGACCCACGGCGCCCCGGTCGCCCTCCCGGCCCGCTCCCCGGCCACCCTGGTCCGCCAACTGCACCGGCTGAGGCCGCGGGACACCTACCTGACCCCGCCCCAGCTGCGGGAAGCCCTGCGTTCGGGGGCCCGCTTCGGCGGGCGCGTGTGGACGGGCTCGGCGCCGGCGAGCGCCGAGCTGCTGTCCCGGGTGTGCAGCGCGGGCGCGGAGCAGGCGTGGGGCGTGTACGCGCTCACCGAGCTGTTCCCGGCTGCCGCGGTCGAGGCGCGGGAGAAGGCCGCGTACGAGGGCCCCGGCGACCTCGTCGGAGCCCCGCTGCCGGGCGTCGCCGCCCGAACGGACGAGGACGGCCAGCTGCTGCTGGCAGGGCCCGCCGCCCGGCACCGCTACCTGGGCGAGGAGCCCGACCCGTGGGTGGCGACGGGAGACCGGGCGCGGCTGGACGGCGCGGGCCGGATCGTCCTGGAGGGCCGGAGCAAGGACATGGTGCTGCGCCGGGCCGAGAACATCTACCCGGGTCTGTACGAGCCCGCGTTGCACGTGCCGGGGGTGGAACTGGCCGTGCTGGTCGGCGTCCCGGCCGGCCGGGACGCCGAGTCCGCGGGAGACGAGCGGCTCGTGGCCCTCGTGCAACCGCAGCGCGGGGCCACCGCGTCCGAGCTGCGCGCCGCCCTGGCGAAGCCACTGGGCCGGATGGGCTCCGCCCGTCCGGACGCCGTGCTGTTCGCGGACATCCCGCTGTCGGGGCGCTCGCGCAAGCCCAACCGGGCAGCGGCCTCCGCGCTCGCGGCGGCCCGGCTGAGGGGGGACCGGTGAAGCGCTCCCCGGCCCGGGCCCGGGCCTTCGCCCGGCGGCGCGACCGCCGGGTCCTCCTTCGCAGCCACCCGGTGCTGTTCGCACTGCTCGCCGCCACCCGCGGGCGGGCCGTACGCCGGCTCGGTGGGACCGTGTTGGTGCACGGGACGGGCGCCTACCGGGAGGCGCTGACCCGGCTGCCGCTCGACCGTACGGCGGCCGGCACCACCGGTGGTGCGGCGCGCGACGCGCTCGCCGGGTCGGCGGCCGGCGGTGTGCTGTTCGACCAGGACGGCAGCGGACACCGGGCGGACCGGCGCGGGCTCGCCGAAGAGCTCGGTGCGGCCGGAGTGGACCGCCTGCGGGCGGTCTGGCAGCCGTTGCTCGTGCGCCGGCTCGCGCCGCTCGCACAGGGCGACGCGGTGGACGTGGTCGCGCTCGCCCGGGAGTTGGGCGGGGCGGTGGTCTGTGCGCTGCTCGGCTCCGCCGCCGATCCGGTAGCGGTCGCAGAGGCCGCCGCCGAGGCCGCCGCCGCGTCGGTGCGCACCCACCTGCCCGGGCCGCGCCGCCCCGGTGCGCGGGCGGCCTCCGCACGCACGGCCCGTACCCTCCAGGAGCTGATCGCGGACGGGCTCCGCCCCGGGGCGGGCTGCCCCGCTGCCCCCGTATCGCGGTCGGCGGCCACCGGGCACCGCCCGCACGGCCCGCACGAGCCGGACGGCCGGCACGGCCCGGACGGCCCGGACGGCGCCCTCGCCGCCATGGTGGCGGTCGCCGCCGTCAACACCACTGTGGCCGCGCTGCCCCGGGCGGTGGCCTGGTGTGCCGACGCCGGTTTGTGGGAGCAGGCCGCGGACCCGGTACTGCTGCCCAAGCTCGCCGACGAGCTGTTGCGGGTCACGGCGGCTTCGCCGCTGCTGCCGCGCGTGGCCGCAGACGCCGGGACGGTCGACGGCTGCCCGGTCCGCGCCGGCGACCGGCTGCTGCTGGTCGCCCGGCACGCCGCCGAGGCGCACCGCCGCGACCCGGACGCCCTCGACCCGGCCGGCCCGGGTCTCGCGCACCTGGTGTTCGGCGCCGGTCCGCACGCCTGTCCCGGAGCACGGCTGGCCCGCGTCCAGCTGACCGACGTGCTGTCGGCGCTGGCCCCGTACCGGCCCGTGGTGACCCGGGCCCGCGTCGACCGCCGGGCCGCACTGCCCGGCTGGCGGCTGCTGACCGTGCGGGCCGCCGCGTGAACGCGGACGGGACCGCCGCGGCACCTGCGGCCGGAGCCCGCGGTGGACCCGGACCGCGTACGGTCGGGGACGACGGGGCGGCCCGTACCGACCGTGCGGTGCCGGCGCGGATCGCCGTCACCGGGGCCAGCGGATTCTGTGGTGGGCACGTGGCCCTGACGGCCGCCGCCCGCGGGGCCGAGGTGGTGTGCCTCGGGCGCCGGCCGGGACCCGTCGGGGAGCACCGGTTCTGGGACGCGGCCGGCGAACTGCCGGACCTGGCCGGGGTCGACGCGGTCGTGCACTGCGCGGCAGCGGTCGGCGACCCGGTTCCCGGCTCGCCCGCCGAAGCACAGATGTACGCGGTCAACGTCGAGGGCACCCGGCGGCTGCTGCTGGCCGCCGGGGAGCGGCCCGTGGTCTGGGTGAGCAGCGCCAGCGTGTACGACCCGCGCCGCGACCGCTCCCTGGTCCGCGAGGACCATCCGCGCTCCGGGCAGTTGAACGCCTACGGCCGCACCAAGGCGGCGGGCGACGCCCTCGCGCTGGCCGCCGGGGCGGTCGTCCTGCGGCCACGGGCCGTCTACGGCCCCGGTGACAGCACGCTGTTGCCGCGGCTACTCTCCCGGGTCAGGGCCGGAACCCTGCTGCTGCCGGGACCCGACGTCCCGCTCAGCCTCACGGCCGTGGAGAACCTCGCCGACGCCGCGCTCGCGGCGGCGGCCGGCTGGACCCCGGGCGCGTACAACGTGGCCGACGCGGCGCCCTACGCGCGCGACGCGGCAGTACGCCGAGTGCTGCGCGCGCACGGCGTGTCGGCCCGCGTCCGCCACCTCCCCCCGGGCCTTGCGCGTGCGGCGGCCCGCGCAGCCGAGGCAGTCGCGCGGGGCGCCGAACCGGCACTCAGCCGGTACGCGGTGGACCAGCTCGCCCACCCTGTGGTCCTGGACCTGACCCGGGCCACGGCCCAGGGCTGGACCCCGCGCCGCACGCTGGACGACTTCCTGGTGACGCTCGCCGCCGGCGCCCCGCAGCGGGGTCCGATCGATCGGGCCGGCCGCCCGGCCGTCGGCCGGGTGGGCGCAGCGGACGCCGCGGACCCGGCCTGACCGCGAGGCCCCCGGAACCGGTCGGCGGGGCTCGGTCCCCCCGCGCCCTAGCCACGCCGACCGGCGTTCACGCCCCCCGTTCGCACCCCCCGTTCACGCCCCCGTCGTAAGCCGCCCGCTCAGGCACCCGCCTCGGCCATCCGGCGGCGCAGGCTCAGCGGTCGCATGTCCGTCCACACCTCGGCGATGTGGTCCAAGCACTCCTGTCGGGTGCCCGTGGTGCCCTCGGCGTGCCAGCCCGCCGGCAGCTCGCGGTCCGTACGCCAGATGGAGTACTGCTCCTCTTCGTTGCGCACGACCCGGTAGCCGCTCTCGTCGGTGTCACTCATCGCTCGGTCCTCCCGCGCTCATTCGGTCAGCGGGTCCAAGGCTGCCTCCCCGGCACCGGCCCGCCATAGGGACAAACGCGCAGAAGGACCGGCGGTCGGTGCTGCCGCTCCTTCCCTGGTGGCGTCGGCGTGCGCGGCGGCAGTGTTCCAGGCAGCCGGGGTGGCGTCCGAGCGGCACCGACAGGGGTGCCGGGCGGGAGGCGCCGCCGGCCACCCCCTCAGGCTGGAAGGAGCTCCGCCATGTCGGACACCCCAGAGAACGTGCACCTGCCCACCGGCGGGTGGCGGTTGTGGGAGCACTTCGCACTCCGCGGACCGGGTTTCCCCGCCGAGGGGGTCCTGCGCATGGCCCCGCCCGGACTGGCCCTGGCCGCCGACAAGTTCGGGCCGGACGACACCCTCGCGGGCCCGGAGTGGGAAGAGTTCACCGGGGTCTTCGACACGGACGCCGTCCGTACCGCCGGGCTGCTCCAGGAGATCGCGGCCTCGCCGCGCTTCCGGGCCGCCGTGGCCTGGCAGAACCCGGCCGTCCTGCGCACGGGTATCGCGCCGTTCCTGAACTGGACCCCCACCGCGGCGGGCCGCACCAGCATGCCCCGCCAGCGCGAGGAGCTGGTCGCCCACTACTGGCAACGGTTCTGCGTCAAGAACGACACCATCGGCTTCTTCGGACCCGTCGGCTGGGGCCGCTGGGACCTGACCACGCACGGGGTGCGGGTCGATCCCGGCAGTGGTTTCCTCGCCGACTCCCGGGTCTACTTCGCCAGCTGGGCCATCGACGCCCTGGCGAAATCGCTGAACGCCGACCCGGCGCTGCGGGCGTGGATACCGCCGCGCCGGGTGTCCTTCGTACGGACCGAAGGCCTCGTCGTCCGCATGCCGGGCCGGCCCCCGCAGCCCCTCTCCGAGACGGCCCGCGCCGTACTGGAGCTGTGTGACGGGACCCGGCCGGTGGCCGCGATCGCCGGGGCGTTGGGGATTCCCGTGGCGGAGGCGACCGAAACCGTCCAGTGGCTGCTGGGCAAGCGCTGGGTGCACTGGCGCCTCGACGTGCCGACCGGCACCCATCCGGAGCGGGAGCTGCGGGCCGTCCTGGAGCGGGTGGGCGATCCTGCCCTGCGGGAGCCGGCCCTGGCGAAGCTGGCGGTCCTCGAACGCGGCAGGGACGCCGTACAGGCGGCCGGCATGGACGCAGAGGCGCTGACCGGGGCCATCGGCGCCCTTGAGGCGGACTTCGCCGCGCTGACCGCCACCGACGCCCAGCGGTCCAAGGGCGAGCGGACCGCCCCGTGCCGCGGGCTCGTCTACTCCGACTCCCGGCGTGCGGCGACGGCCACGCTCGGCACCGCCCTCCTGGACGAGCTGACCCCGCTGGCGCAGTGCCTGACCGCGGCGCGTTGGCTGACCAACCGGTTCGCGGAGCGGGTCGTCGAGCGGATCCGCGAGGTGTACGAGCGGCTGCGGGCGGCCGGCCCGGTGGACCTGGGGTCGATGTGGCTGGGTTGCCTCCCGTCCCCGTACCCGCAGGCCGGTTCGGACCTCGACGCCATCCAGGCGGAGCTGCGCGCCAAATGGGCGCGGATCCTCGCCGTGCCCGAGGGCGCGCGCCGGGTCCGGGTGTCCTCGGCCGACATCGCCGAGCAGGTGCGGGCGGAGTTCGAGGAGCCCGGCGCGGGTTGGTCGCTGGCCCGCTACTTCAGCCCGGACGTGCTCCTGCTCGCCGAGGACGCGGGCGCGGTGGCGCGCGGGGACTTCGAGATGGTGCTCGGCGAGATGCACAGCGCCCTCAACACGATGGGCGCCTCGCTCTTCGTCCACCAGCACCCCGACCGCGACGAGCTCGTCGCGGAGACCACCCGGGACTTCCCCGGTCCGCGGCTGCTGCCGATGCTGCCGAAGGAGTTGCCGCTGAAGTGGTCGACGCGCAGCAGGCCGTCGCTGGACCGGCCGCAGGACTACTACGTCTCCCTGGTCGACGACACCGGTGACCCGCACCGGCCGCGCACCGTCCTGTGCGCCGACGTCGCGGTGGAGGACCGGGACGGCCGGCTGACGGCGGTGCTGCCCGACGGGGCCGCGTTCGACCTGCTCGACGTGTACGCCAACACCCTGACCCAGCGCGTGATGGACCGCTTCACGCTGCGTCCCGAGGGTGATCACACCCCGCGCATCAGCATCGACAAGATGGTGGTGGCGCGCGAGACCTGGGCCTTCCCGGCCTGCGAACTCGCCTTCGCCGAGGAGAAGTCCGAGGCGGGGCGGTACGTGCGGGCCCGGCACTGGCAGCAGGAGCACGAGCTGCCGCGGTTCGTGTTCGTGGTCTCGCCCACCGAGCCCCGGCCGTTCTACGTGGACTTCGAGAGCCCGGTGTACCTGAACATCCTCGCGAAGGCCGCGCGCCGGCTGGCCCGCAAGGACCCCGGGGCCAAGCTGAAGGTCAGCGAGATGCTGCCGACGCCGGAGCAGGCCTGGCTGACCGACGACCGGGGTCGGGCCTTCACCTCGGAACTGCGCTTCGTCGCGGTCGACCAGACCGTGGTCGACCGGGCCGACGCTGACCGGATTGCCGTCGGGCGCGCCGCCGAGGGGGACGCGTGATGCGCACCTTCGTCGACGACATCGCCGCGCACGCCGCCCTCGACCCCGAACGGACCGCGCTGACCACCCCGGCCGGCGAGGTGACGTACGGGGAACTCGTCGCCCGCATCGACGCGCTGGCGGCGGTGCTGCGTGCACGGGGCGCCCGACCCGAAACGGTGTGCGCGGTGGCCGTGGAGCGCGGTGTGGACGCCGTGGTCGCGCCGGCCGCGGTGGTGCGCTCCGGGGCGGCGTTCCTGAGCCTGGACCCCGAGCAGCCGCCGGCCCGACTGACGGCGCTCGTCCGCAGCGGCGGCGCCGACATGCTGCTGACTTCCTCGGCCCTCGCCGACCGGCTCGCCCTGCCCGTCCCGGGGAAGCCGGTGCTTGTGGACCGGCCCGGGAGCGTGGCCGAGGAGGCTGCGGGCGCCGCGTGGGGCGGGCCGTTCGACGCCCGCTCGCTCGCGTACGTCAGCCACACCTCCGGGAGCACCGGAGAGCCCAGCGCCGTCCTCGTCGAGCACGGCGGGCTGGACTCCTACCTGCGGTTCGTCGCACGCGAATACGGTCTGGGGCCGGACACGGTGGCGCTCCAGGTGGCTCCGCTGGGCTACGACGCCTCCCTGCGGGACACGTTCGCCCCCTTGCTGGCCGGCGGGCGGCTGGTCATCGTGGCACGCTCGGCGCTGCTGCGGCCCGAGGAGTTCGGTGCCGTCGTGCGCGGGCACGGGGTGAACGCGCTGTTGAGCGTGACCCCGTCCTTCCTGGCCTTCCTGGCCGGTCAGCCGGACGCCTGCGAACTGCTCGCCGGGGTACGGCTGGTGGTCTCCAGCGGTGAATCGCTGCGGCCCTTCCTGTCCGCCGGCGGGCGGGCCCTGGTACCGGGCGCCCTGGTCAACCAGTACGGGCCCACCGAGTGCACGATGACCTCGACCCGCTACGCCGTGCCCGCCGAACCGGACACGCTGACCGACCACGTGGGCACGCCGATCGACGGGGTGGTGGTCCGCCTGTTGGACTCCGGGCTGTCGCCGGTGCCCGACGGGGCCGTCGGGGAGGTCCACATCGGCGGGGTGGGCGTGGCCCGGGGCTACCGCGGGCTGCCGGCCCGTACGGCCGATCGCTTCGTACCCGACCCGCTCGGGCCACCGGGCGCGCGCTTGTACCGGACGGGCGACCTGGCGAGCCGGGGGCCCGCGGGGCTGGAGTACCTCGGGCGCGCCGACCGCCAGGTCAAGATCCGCGGCTACCGGGTGGACCCGGCCGAGGTCGAGGGCGCCCTGCTGGCCCATCCCGGGGTCACGGGGGCGGTGGTGACCTCCGAGACCGACAGCCAGGGGCGGGTGTTCCTGGTCGCCCACGTCACCGGCGACCTGGCGGACGTCAAGGACGCCGCACTGCGCGCCCACCTGGGCACCACGCTCCCCCCGCACCTGATGCCGCGCCGGTTCGCGCGGCTGGCACAGCTGCCCACCACCCGCGGCGGGAAGGCCGACCGCCGCGCCCTTTCGCAGACCGGAGGCCGGCCATGACCACCACACCGACCGTACCCACCACACCCACCGCACCCACCGTCCCCGTCCGTAGCCCGCTCGGCCCGGCCGACGTGGACGCCGCCGCCGCGCGGATCGCCGAGCACGTCCGGCGCACCCCGCTGCTGCCGGGGCTGCCCAATCCCGGGCGGCGTCGGGTCGGCTGGGGGCTGCTCCTCAAAGCCGAACACCTCCAGTACGGCGGCTCGTTCAAGCTGCGCGGGGCCGCGAACGCCGTCCTGGCGCTGGGCGCGACCCGGATCGTCGCCGGTTCCTCGGGCAACCACGGCATCGCGCTGGCCCGGCTGGCCGCGTCGCTCGGCGCGGAGGTGACCGTCGTACTGGCCCGCGGGGCGCACCCGGCCAAGATCGCACTGATCCGGGCCCTCGGCGGCCGGACGGTGATCGTCCCGGGCGGCGTCGCCGAGCGGGACGTCAGGGCGCGGGCCCTGGCGGAGGAGCGCGGCGCGGTCCTCGTACCGTCCTCCGACCACGATCTGGTGGTGGCCGGGCAGGGCACGGTCGGCCTGGAGATCCTGTCCGAGGCACCCGACGCCGAGACCGTCTACGTTCCGACCGGCGGGGGCGGGCTGCTCGCGGGGGTGTGCCTCGCCGCGCACGGGCACCCGGTGCGGGTGGTGGGCGTCGAGCCCGCCTGCACCCCCCGCTACGCCCGGTCCCTAGCCGCCGGGCGCCCCCTGCGGCTGGCGCCCGGTGACACCGTCGCCGACGGGCTGCGCGGACAGCAGCCGGGGGCGGTGCCCTATCCGATCATCCGCGACCGGGTCGATGACCTGATCACGGTGTCCGACGTCGAGATCCTCGCCGCCGCCGCGCTGCTGCGGCGCCGGGGGTTCGAGGCCGAGCCCACCGGCGCGGTCGCGCTGGCCGGGGCAATGCGCGTGGGCCGCGGCAACGGCCGCTCGGTCGCGATCGTCTCGGGCGGCAACACCACGGCGGCCCTGACGGCAGCTGCCGCGGCCGTCGCCCCCTCCCGTACCACCACCCGACCGCTCCTTGAGGAGATCTCATGACCGTGACCGAGAACCTGACCGTGAACCTGACCCAGACCCCGACCGCGCAGCTGACCGGCCCCGCCCTGACCGAACTGGTCGTCTCCCTCTACCGGGAGACCCTGGGGGCGGCCGACCTCGACGAGCAGAGCGACTTCTACGAGTGGGGCGGCGATTCGCTGACCGCCTTCCGCATCACCGCACGGCTGGAGGAGGCACTGGGCGTGGAAGTCCCGGTGGCCCTGGTCTTCGCCTACCCCTCGCCCGCGGACCTCGCGGACGTCGTCCACGCCGACTTCGTCCGGGCATGAGGGGCCGGTCATGACCGACACCTACGTGCCCGGGGGCCGCTGGCGGCTCTGGGACCAGTTCGCCCTGCGCGGGCCGGGCTTCCCGGCCCGGGGAGTGCTGCGGCTGGCCCCCGAGGGGCTGGCCGCAGCCGCCGACAAGTTCGAGCCCGACGAAGGCCTTTGCGGCGAGCGGTGGGGGGAGTTCACCGCGCTGTTCGCCGACGCCCAGGTGGAGACCGCGCACACGCTCCAGGACATCGCCCGGATGCCCTCCTTCCGGGAGGCGGTGGCCTGGCAGAACCGGCCGGTGCTCGGCTCCGGGATCGCGCCGTTCCTGAACTGGACCCCCACCGCGGCGGGCCGCACCAGCATGCCCCGCCAGCGCGAGGAGCTGGTCGCCCACTACTGGCAACGGTTCTGCGTCAAGAACGACACCATCGGCTTCTTCGGACCCGTCGGCTGGGGCCGCTGGGACCTGACCACGCACGGGGTGCGCATCGACCCCGGCAGCGGCCTGATCGCCGGGTCGCAGGTGTACTTCGCCAGCTGGGCCGTCGACGCCCTGGCCGCTCGGATCGACACCGAACCGGCGCTGCGCGAGTGGGTGGCGCCCCGGCGCGTGCCGTTCGTACGGCAGTCGGGCATGGAGGTGACGGTGCCGGGCCGCCCGCTCCAGGCCCTCTCCGCGGAGGCGCGTGCCGTGCTCGCCCTGTGCGACGGCGTACGGTCCGCACGGGAGATCCGCGCCGCCCTGCCGGGCGTCGACGTGCCCGCCGTACTGGCCGACCTGGTCGCCCGCCGGTGGGTGGTGTGGAAGTTGGAGGTGCCGGCCGACGCCCACCCGGAACGCCACCTGCGGGCCTGGCTGGACCGGGTCGGGGACGCGGAGCTGCGCGCTCCCGGGCTGGCCGCCCTCGACGTGCTGGAGCGGGGTCGGGATCGGGTGCGGGCCGCCGAGGGGCCGGAGGCGCTGGTGGCCGCGCTGACGGACCTGGAGGAGGAGTTCGTCGCGCTGACCGAAACCGCCGCGGTGCGCGAGAAGTCGGCCGGTACGGCGCCGTGCCGGGCCCTGGTGTACTCCGACTGCCGGCGGGCGGCGACCGCCACGCTCGGGCGTGCGGTGCACGAGGCCCTCGCCCCGCTCGATCCGCTGCTGACCAGCGCGGGGTGGCTCACGGCGCGGCTCGCCGACGCGGTGATGGCCCGGGCCCGGGAGGTGTACCACCGGCTGGCCGGGCAGGGCCCGGTCGACCTGGCCGCGTTCTGGTTCGCGTGCATGCCGATCCTGCACGGCGCCGCCCGTTCCGAGGCCGCCGAGCTCCAGCAGGAGTTCCGCAGGCGCTGGGACGCGATCCTGGCGCCGCCGCCGGGCACCCGACGGGTCCGGCTGCCGTTGGAGGCCGTGGCGGGGCCCGTCGCGGAGCTGTTCGGCGGGCCGGGCGGCGGTTGGACCGCCGCCCGCTACCTCAGCCCGGACATCATGATCGCGGCGGCCGACGAACGGGCCGTGGCCCGCGGTGACTTCGAACTGGTCCTGGGCGAGCTGCACGTGGCCGCCAACACCCTGGGTGCCTCGCTCTTCGTCCACCAGCACCCGGCCGCCGAGGAGCTCGTCCGGCTCACCGACCGGGACCATCCCGGTCCCCGGCTGATGCCGCTGCTGCCCAAGGAACACCGTTCCCGGCTCTCGGCACGCATCCGGCACTCCCTGGTCCGTCCCGAGGACTACTACGTCGCCCTCGTCGACTTCACCGCCGATCCCGGCCGGCCGCGCACCGTGCTCAGCGCCGACGTCGCGGTGGTCGAGCGGGCGGACGGCGAGCTGGCGGTGATCCTGCCCGACGGGGCCGAGTTCCCCGCGGTGGACGTGTTCTCCCACGTCCTGACCACCCTGGCGATGGACCTGTTCCAGATCCTGCCGGCCGGGGCGGCACACTCGCCCCGGGTGACGGTCGACCGGCTGGTGGTGGCCCGCGAGACGTGGCGGCTGCCGCCGTCGGACATGGACTTCGCCGAGGAGAAGGACGAGGCCCGCCGGTTCGTGCGCGCCCGGCAGTGGCGGGAGGGGCACGAGCTGCCGCGGTTCGTCTTCGTGGTCCTGCCGACCGAGAGCCGGCCGTTCTACGTGGACTTCGACAGCCCGGTGTACGTCAACATCCTCGCCAAGGCGGTCCGCAGGATGGCCCGCAAGGACCCTCAGGGACGGGCCGTGGTCACCGAGATGCTGCCCAGCCCCGAACAGGCCTGGCTGACCGACGACCGGGGCGAGGTGTACACCTCCGAGCTGCGCTTCGTGGCGGTGGACGAGGGCTGACCGCAGCGGCGTACGCACCACGCGACGGGTACGACGGCGGCGCGCACGGCACCTGAGCAGGCCGTGCGGTGCCGCCGTTGCGCGTTCTTCCCCCCGGCGGCTGCGCACGCGGCTGCGTCTTCTTCCCTACTGACGGATCTCCGCAGACAGCAGTGTTGAGGAAAACACCGCTTGGAGGCCCACAGTGAAGGTTGTCGCAGCGCACGGCGGGGTGGCGAGGCAGGGCAGCGATGCCGGCGACGTCGCCCGTGATGGTCACGGGGTGTCGTTCGCGCAGCGGAGGCTGTGGTTCCTTGACCAGCTCACCGGCGGCTCCGCCGAATCCCTGCTCCCGCTGGCCCTGCGCATCCGCGGAGCCCTCGACGTGGCGGCCCTCGAACGGTCGCTGGCGGGCGTCGTGGACCGGCACGAGGTGCTGCGCACCCGGTTCGTCGCCGTCGACGGCGAGCCCGTACCGCAGGTCGATCCGGCGGGCCACACCGTACTGGAGCGGGTGGAGGCGGGCAGCACGGCCGAGCTGTTCGGCCGGGAACTGGCCCGCCCCCTCGACCTGGCGAAGGAACACCCGCTGCGCGCCACCCTCGCCCGCGTCGGCCCCGACGAACACCTGCTGCTCCTCGTGGTCCACCACATCGCCGTGGACGGCTGGTCGTGGGACGTGCTGCTGCGCGAACTGGACGCCGGCTACCGGGGCGAGGCCGTCGCGGCGCCCGCGCTCCAGTACACCGACGTCGCCCGCGCCGAGGGCGAGCGGCTGAGCGGCCCGCGCATGGAGCGGCTCCTGGGGTACTGGCGCGAGCGGCTGACCGGGGTCACGCCCCTCGCGCTGCCCGCGGACCGCCCCCGGCCCGCGTTCTGGGACGGCTCCGGGGACGTGGTCCGGTTCGAGCTGCCCGCCGCGCTGGTCGCCGAGGTCGACCGGGTGGCCCGGGAGCACCGCGCGACCCGCTACATGCTGCTCCTCGCCGTGTACCAGGCCCTGCTGGGGCGCTACTCCGGCCGCTCCGACATCGCCGTCTGCACCACCCTGGCCGACCGTGGCCGCGCCGAAGTCGCGGACCTGATCGGCCCGTTCGTCAACACCATCGTGCTGCGCACCGACCTGTCCGGCGATCTCACGTTCGCCGCCCTGCTGAGCCGGGTCCGGTCGGGCGCCCTGCGCGACTTCTCGCACGCCGACGCGCCGTTCGACCGGGTGGTGGGCGAGGTGGTCACCGAGCGCGACCTGTCCCGACACCCCCTCGCGCAGGCCTCCTTCACCCTGCTCAACACGGTCCCCTCGGCGGCCCGCCTGGACGACCTGGACGTGGCATTGGTACGGACCCCGCTGACGGGCACCCCGCTGGACGTGTTCCTCGACCTGAGCCTGCGGGCGAACGGCGACGTCGCCGCGCGGCTCCAGTACTCCACGGCCCTGTTCGACGAGAGCACGATGGTCCGGTTCACCGAGGGGTACGTCGAGCTGCTGCGCGCGGTGACCGCCTCGCCGCACACCCCGCTGGCCGAACTGGTCGGGCGGCTGGAACCGCTGCCCGGCAAGGAGCGCCGGCGCCTGCTCGACCTGGCGGGTTCGGGCCGCGCCACCCCGGCCGCGGCGCCGTTCACGGTGGCGGGCGAGCCCGGAGCGGTGGCCCTGGTCTGCGGCGAGGAGAGCCTGAGCTACGGCGAACTGGGGGCCCTCGAAGGCGGCCTGGCCACGGCCCTGCGGACGGCGGGCGTCCGCCCGGGGACCCCCGTGGGAGTGTGCCTGCGCCGCGGCGTCCGGTCCGTGGCCGCCATGACCGCGATCTGGCGGGCGGGCGGGGTCTACGTACCGCTGGATCCGGGACTCCCCGAGGAGCGGCTGCGGTTCATGGCGGCCGAGGCCGGGCTGCACTGCGTCCTCGCGGAGACCGCGACCGGTGAGCTCGCCGCCGCCCTCGGCCCTGGGGTCCTGCGGGTGGAGGGGGTGCGGCCCGATCCGGGCGCCCCGCACCACACCCCCGACCCGCGGGACCTCGCGTACGTCATCTTCACGTCGGGCTCCACCGGGCGCCCCAAGGCGGTGGGCATTGAGCACGGCGCGATGGCGGCTCATGTGGCCGCCGCACGCGAGGAGTTCGGCGTCACGGCCCGGGACCGGGTGCTCGCCTTCTCGTCGTTCTCCTTCGACGCCTCGCTGGACCAGCTGCTGACCGCGCTCGGTTGCGGGGCCACCCTGGTGGTCCGACCCGACGAGCAGTGGCTGCCCGCACAGATCGTCTCGGTGGTCGAGCGGCACGGGATCACGGTGCTGAACCTGCCGCCCACCTACTGGGCCGAGCTGGCCTTCTCGCTGACCGACCGGACCGCCGCCTCGCTGGCCTCGCTGCGCCTGCTGGTCCTCGGCGGGGAGTCCGTTCCGGCCGGCGCGCTGGCCGCCTGGCTGGCCCGGGCCCCGCAGGTGCGGGTGCTCAACGCCTACGGCCCGACCGAGACCACCGTCACCGCCACCACGTACGACGTCGGCGCCGGGGCCGGGGCCGGCGGGGACGTCGGCCGGGTGCCGATCGGGCGGCCGCTCGGCTCCCGCCGTGTGTACGTCGTGGACGCGCAGGACGAACTGGTGCCGGTCGGCGAGCCCGGCGAGCTGCTGATCGGCGGACCGGAACTGGCCCGCGGCTACCTCGGGCAACCGGCCCTCACCGCGCAGAAGTTCGTCCCCGATCCGTACGGCGGCGACGGCGGGCGGCTCTACCGCACCGGCGACCTGGTGCGCCGATTGCCTTCCGGGGAGCTGGAGTTCCTCGGCCGCACCGACGACCAGGTCAAGATCCGCGGGTTCCGCATCGAACTCGGCGAGGTCGAGGCCGTCCTGGCCGGGTGCCCCGGCGTGGTCGCCGCCGCCGTGGCCGTCGGCTCGGACGCCCAGGGCGGCAAGAGCCTGACCGGCTACACCGTGCCCGGCCCCGGTGGTCCGGTCGAGCCCGCCGCGCTGCGGTCGTTCTGCGCGGCCCGGCTGCCGCACTACGCGGTGCCCGCGGACTACGTGGCGCTCGACGCGCTGCCGGTGAACGCCTCGGGCAAGCTCGACCGGGCCGCCCTGCCCGCCCCCCGGCCGGACGGCTCACCCGCCGACCGGGACCGGGCGGCCGGCGGCACCGAGTTCGTCGCGCCGCGCGATGCGACCGAGCAGGCCGTCGCCGAGATCTGGGGGGAGGTCCTGGGTGTCGACCGCATCGGCATCGACGACGGGTTCTTCGACCTGGGCGGGCACTCCCTGCTCGCCACCATGGCCGTGTCCCGGATCGCGGAGCGGCTCGGTCGCGAGGTCGAACTGCGCACACTGTTCGAGAACCCCCGCATCCGCGACTTCGGCCCGCTGGTCGCCGCGGCCCGGCAGGCGGGCGCCGCCACCGTCGTCCCCGTGGACCGCTCGGGGCCGCTGCCGCTGTCCTTCGCCCAGGAGCGGATGTGGTTCCTCGACCGCATGTCCGACGTCGGCGACGAGTACGTGCTCTGGTTCTCCTGGCGGATCCGCGGCGGCCTGGACCGGGCCGCCTGGCAGGGCGCCCTCGACGACGTGGTGGCCCGGCACGAGGCACTGCGCACGGCGCTGGTCGAAGTGGACGGCCGTCCGGTCCAGCGGGTGCTGGCGGGCACCGGCGTACCGCTGCAGTGGCAGGCGGCCCCGCCCGGGGAGGACGGGGCCGCGCGGCTGGACCGGGTCCGGGAGCAGGCGGTCGCGTACGCCACCCGCCGCTTCGACCTGACCCGCCCGCCGATGCTGCGGGCCGGGGTGTGGGAGCTGGGGCCGCAGGACCACGTCGCGGTCATCGCGTTCCACCACGTGGCCACCGACGGCTGGTCCAAGGACGTTCTCATCGGCGAGCTGTCGGCGTCCTACGCGGCCCGGCTGGCCGGGCGCCCGGCCGCATTGGCGCCCGTACCGGTCCAGTACGGGGACTACGCGGTCTGGCAGCGCGACCGCATGGCCGGCGAGGCGCTGGAACGACAACTGGCCTACTGGGAGGCGGCGCTGGCCGGGGTGCCCGTGCTGGAGCTGCCGACGGACCGGCCGCGCCCCGCGGGCTGGTCGGGTCGGGGCGCCGCGGTGGAGATCGACCTGCCGAAGGAGTGGGAGACCGGGCTCGGCGCGCTGGCGCGCCGGTACGGGGTTACCCGGTTCATGGTGTTGCTGGCCGTGGTGCAGATCGTGCTGGGTCGCTGGTCGGGGCAGCACGACGTGGCGGTGGGCACCCCGGTGGCCGGCCGCGGGCAGGTGGAGCTGGAGCGGCTGGTCGGGCTGTTGGTCAACACGGTGGTGCTGCGCGGCGACCTGTCCGGGGAACCCTCCTTCGAGGAGTTCCTGGGCCGGGTCAAGGAGTCGGTGCTCGGGGCCTTCGACCACCAGGAGGTGCCCTTCGAGCGTCTGGTGGAGCAGTTGCGGCCGGAGCGGGACCCGGCCCGCAACCCCTTGTTCCAGGTGATGTTCGACGTCCAGGAGAGTGCGGCCGGCGGGCCGCGCATCGCGGGCTTGGACGTGGAGTTCTTCGAACTTCCCTGGGGCTCGGCCAAGTTCGACATGACGGCCACCTTCCTGCTCTATCCCGACCGGTTCGCGCTGAACGTGGAGTACGCCAGCGACCTCTTCGACGCCGCCACGGTCACCCGGTTCGCCGGGCACGTGGGTCGGGTCCTGGAATCGGTGCTCGCCGATCCGGGCCGGCCGGTGGGACGGCTGGAGCTGCTGTCCGTCGCGGAGTACGCGGAACTCACCGCGGCGGCGGCCGACACGGCCACGGTGTCGGCAGTGCCCCCGTTCGCCGTGGCGGGCGAGCCCGGCGCGACGGCGCTGGTGTGCGGGGACGATGCGCTGAGCTACGCGGAACTGGACGGCCTGACCGGCGGTCTGGCGCTGGCCCTCACCGCACGGGGCGTCCGCCCGGAGACCCCCGTCGGCGTGTGCCTACGGCGCGGGACCTGGTCGGTCGCCGCCATGGCTGGGATCTGGCGGGCGGGCGGGGTCTACGTACCGCTGGACCCCGGACTCCCCGAGGACCGGCTGCGGTACATGGTGGAACGGGCCGGGGTCCGCTGCGTGGTCGCCGACGCGGCGACGGCCGACCTGGCCGCCTCGCTGGGCCCCTCCGGAGACGCCACGGATGCCACGGACGCCGCCGGACGGCCGACGGTGCTCCGCGTCGAGAGCGTACGGCCGGCCCCGGACGCGCCCCGTCACACGCCCGACCCGCAGGAGCTCGCCTGCACCATCTTCACCTCGGGCTCCACCGGCCGGCCCAAAGCGGTCGGGGTCGAGCACCATGCGCTGGGCGCCCATGCCCGCGCCGCCCGCGAACGGTTCGCCATCACCGCCGAAGACCGCGTGATGAACTTCGCCTCCTTCTCCTTCGACGCCTCCCTGGAGCAGGTGCTGCCCGCCCTCACCGCGGGCGCCGCGGTGGTGATCCGGCCGGACGAGGTGTGGTCGGTGGAGGAACTCGCGGCGCAGGTGCGCGCCGAGGGCGTGACCGTCATGGAGGTCACCCCCTCCTACTGGGAGGAGATCGCCGCGCGGCTCGACACGGTCGCCGGGGACCTCAAGAGCCTGCGCCTCGCGGTCACCGGCGGGGAGACGCTGCCCTCGGCCCCGCTGGCCCGCTGGTTCCACTACCTGCCCGAGGTCCCCGTCCAGAACACCTACGGCCCGACCGAGTCGGTCATCTCGGCCACCTCGTACCTGGTCACGGGCCCGGTCGAGGGTCGCGTACCGATCGGCACGGCCTGGGGCGAGCGCCGGCTGTACGTGGTCGACGCGCACGACGAGCTCGTCCCGCCCGGTGTACCCGGTGAACTGCTCGTCGGAGGACCGGAACTGGCCCGCGGCTACCTCGGGCAGGCCGCCCTCACCGCGCAGCGGTTCGTCCCGGACCCGTACGGCGCGAGCGGCGGGCGGCTCTACCGCACCGGCGACATCGTGCGGCGGCTGCCCTCCGGGGAACTGGACTTCCTCGGCCGCACCGACCACCAGGTCAAGATCCGGGGCTTCCGCATCGAGCTCGGCGAGATCGAGGCCGTCCTCGAACAGCACCCGGGCGTGCACGCCGCCGCCGTACTGGTCCGGCACCTGCGCGGGGACCGCGTCCTGGTCGGCTACGCGGCGGGGCGGGCCCTGGACGCGGAGGAGCTGGCCGTGCACTGCCGGACCCAGCTGCCCGGCTACATGGTCCCGGCCTCCTTCGTGGTCCTCGACGCCCTGCCGCGCACCGTGCAGGGCAAGCTCGACACGGCCGCCCTGCCCGAGCCCGAACTGCCGGCGCCCGCCGAGTTCGTGGCGCCGCGCACCCCGACCGAGGTGGTGACGGCGCAGATCTGGGCCGAAGTGCTCGGCCTGACCGAGGTCGGCGTACGGGAGGACTTCTTCGCCCTCGGCGGGCACTCGCTGCGGGCCGTGGCCGCAGCGTCCCGCCTGCGCAGTGCCTTCGACTGCCCGGTCCAGGTGCGTGACCTGTTCGACCACCCGACGGTCGAACTGCTCGCCGCCGAGGTGGAGCGGCAGCTCATCGAGCAGATCTCCACGATGAGCGACGACGAGATCGACCTGTCCCTCACCTCCGACTACTGATCGTTGCCACGACCCAGCCCGAGATTGGACGGAACCTCCCATGACCACTTCACAGGTCGAATCCTCCACCACCCCCGGCGGGCTCTCCCCGGCAGCGCGTCAGCTGCTGGAGCGGCGCCTGCGCGGCAAGGCTTCCACCGCGCCGGTCGGCATCCCGCGCCTGGACCCGCGCCCCGAGCGGGCTCCCCTGTCGGCCGCCCAGCAGCGCCTGTACTTCCTCGACCAGCTCGACCCCGGCAGCATCGAGTACCTGATGCCCGTGGCTTGGCGGTTCGCCGGCCCGCTGGACGTGAGCGCGCTCGACGCGGCGATCGGTGACCTGGTCACCCGCCACGAGCAGTTGCGGGTGGTCTTCCCCGATGTGGAAGGGGTCCCGGCCCAGCAGGTGCTCGGCGCCGACGGAGCCGGCCTGGACCTGGTGGAGCTGCCCGCGTCCGTACGGGAAGGCGGTGACGGGGCCGTTGCCGCCGCCGTCCGGGAGGTGGCCCTTCGGCCCTTCGACCTGGCCGCCGAGCCCGCCTTCCGGGCCACGCTGCTGCGGGTGGCCGAGGACGACCACGTCCTGGTGCTCGCCATGCACCACATCGTCTCGGACGGCTGGTCCCTGGACATCCTGATGCGTGACCTGCGGGCCTGCTACCTCGCCCGGACCCAGGGCGGCGCGGCGCCCGCCGGTGCCGCGCCCATCAGCTACGTCGACTACGCGGTCTGGCAGCGCGGGACCGACGAGAGCGCCGACCTCGCCTACTGGCGCACCACCCTGGCCGGCCTGACCCCGCTGGACCTGCCCACCGACCACCCGCGCCCGGCCGCCCGTTCCTATGCCGCCGCCGTGCACAGCGTCGAACTGCCCGAGCCGCTGACGGCGGCCCTGGCCGAGCTGGGCCGGCGGGCCGACACCACGGCGTACATGACCGTGATGTCGGCGTTCCAGGCGGCGTTGGCCTTCCACAGCGGCCAGGACGACATCACGCTCGGCACCGTCGTGGCCAACCGGGACAGGGCCGAGACCGAACAGCTCGTCGGGTTCTTCGTGAACACCCTGGTCATCCGTACCGACCTGGCCGGCGACCCCACCTCGGCCGAACTGCTCGCCCGGACCCGGGAGAGCGTCCTGGGCGCGCTCTCGCACCAGGCGCTGCCCTTCGAGCGGGTCGTCGACGAGCTCAGCCCGGAGCGTGACCTGTCCCGCAATCCGCTGTTCCAGGTGCTGTTCTCCCAGTCCCAGGCCGGGCAGGGCCGCTCGTACGACCTCGGCGGCGCTCGGGGCACGGCCGTCCCCATCGACCTCACCACCGCGAAGTTCGACCTGACGCTGGACCTCTGCGAGGACGCGGACCGGCTGCGGTTGCAGTTCGTGTACCGCCCGGACCTGTTCACCGCGGAGTCGGTGGCCCGGCTGGCCGCGCACACCGTCGCCGTACTGCGGGCCTTCACCAGGCTCCCGAGCGTTCCGTTGAGCGAGATGGCCCTGCTCACGGACGAGGAGATCGCGGAGCTCCTCGGCCCCGACGGCCCCGCGAACCCCGCCGCGGTGGGCGCGGGTTCCGAGCCCGCGCCGCGCCTGGCTCCGGAGCGGGTGGCCGAGCAGATCCGGCGCACGCCCGACGCCGTGGCCGTCGCCGGCGGCGGACGCAGCCTGACGTACGCCGAACTCGACGCCGCGTCCCGGGCCCTGGCCGGGCGGCTGCGCGCCGCGGGCATCGGGCCGGAGTCCTTGGTGGGGGTGTGCCTGGGTCGGTCGGTGGACCTGGCCGTGGCCCTGCTCGGGGTGTGGCGGGCCGGCGCGGCGTACCTTCCGCTGGACCCTGCCCACCCACGGGCCCGGCGGGAGTTCACGGTCACCGACGCGGGGGTGGAGTGGGTGGTCGCCGACGCCGTCGGGCGCGCGGCGGTGGAGGGGCTGCCGGTGGGGGTGATCGCCCTCGACGGGCCCGGTGGCACCGAGGGCGCGGAGGGCACCGAGCAGGCCGAGCACGCCGCCCCCGCGGCGGACGCGGCGGACCTCGACGGGGTGCTCCCCCGCCCGGAGAGCCTCGCGTACGTCATCTACACCTCCGGATCGACCGGACGGCCCAAGGGCGTCGAGATCACCCACGCCAATGCCGCCTGGCTGTTCGACGCCGCGGACCGGCACTTCGCCTTCGGTCCCGACGACGTGTGGACGCTCGTGCACTCCCCCGCCTTCGACTTCTCCGTGTGGGAACTGTGGGGTCCCCTGACCAGCGGCGGTCGGGTGATCGTGCTGACGGAGGACGAGGTCCGCGACCCCGCCGCGGTGCACTCCGTGCTGCGCGCCCAGCGGGTCACCGTGCTCAATCAGACGCCCGCCGCGTTCAAGGGGCTGCGGGCCCACATGGCCCAGCAGGGTGCGAGCTTCGCCGAACTCGACCTGCACACCGTGGTCTTCGGCGGTGACGCCTTCGACGCCCGCGACTACCGCGACTGGTTCGCCGTCCCGGAGGGCGAACGGCCCGCGCTGGTCAACATGTACGGGATCACCGAGACCACCGTGCACGTCACGTACCGGCTGATCACCGAGGAGGACACGGTCTCGGCCGTGTACTCGCCGATCGGCCGCCCGCTGGCCGGCCAGCACGGCTACGTCCTCGACCCGTCGCGCCGGCTGGTCCCGCGGGGCACCGTGGGCGAGCTGTACGTGAGCGGCGGCGGTGTCGCCCGGGGCTACCGCAACCGGCCCGAGCTGTCCGCGGAGCGGTTCCCCGCCGACCCCTTCGGTCCCGGCGGGACCCGGATGTACCGCACCGGCGACCTCGTACGGGTGCTGCCCGACGGACAGTTGGCGTACGTCGGCCGCGCCGACCACCAGGTCAAGATCCGCGGCTTCCGGATCGAGCCCGGGGAGATCGAGACGGCCCTGCGCGCCCTGCCCGGGGTGCGGGACGCCGCGGTGGTGGCCCGCCCCGACGCGCACGGCGGGGCCCGACTCGTCGCGCACCTGGTGCTGACGGAGGGGCGCCCGCTGGACGCCCCGGACCTGCGGGACCGGCTGCGGCTCACACTGCCCGAGTACATGGTCCCCGCCCTGTTCGTGCGGCACGCGAAGCTGCCGATCACCTCCAACGGCAAGGTGGACCGTGCCGCGCTGGTGGCGGTGGCGGTCGAGGGGACCGCGGCCCCCGCCTCGTTCGTCGCGCCGGCGGGGAAGGCCGAGGAGGCGCTGGCCGCCATCTGGTCGGAGGTCCTGAGCACCGAGCGGATCAGCAGCACGGCGAACTTCTTCGACCTCGGCGGCGATTCCATCCTGGCCCTGCGGGTGATCGGGCTGGCCCGCAGCGCCGGTCTCGGGTTGAGCGTGGCGGACCTGTTCCGGGCCCGCACCCTGGGCGACCTGGCCCGGCTGGCCACCGAGGCGCACGGCGAGGAGGCCGCGCCCGTGCGGCCGTTCTCCCAGCTCGACCCCGCCGATGCCGCCCGGCTGCCGGAGGGGCTCGAAGACGCGTACCCCCTCACCATGCTCCAGGCCGGAATGCTGCACGAGATGCTGGCCGACCCGCGGCGCGGCGCCTACCACAACGTCACCGCGCTCAAGATCACGATTCCCGAGGGCTTCGACCCGGCGGCCTTCCAGGCGGCCGTGGACACCGTCGTACGGGGCCAGAGCATCCTGCGTTCCTCCATCGACCTGGTGTCCTTCAGCGAGCCGCTCCAGCTGGTGCACCGCAGCGCCGAGGTCCCGGTCGGCCACACCGATCTGCGCGGCCTGTCCGAGGATGAACAGCGCTGTGCGCTAAGGGAGTTCGTCGACGAGGAGTTCGGTCGCCGCTTCGACCTGGCCGCCCCGCCGCTGATCCGCATCCACCTGCACCGGATCACCGACCAGGAGCTGCGGCTCACCCTCACCGACTGCCACGTCGTCCTGGACGGCTGGAGCCTGACCTCGCTGATCGCGGACCTGCTCGACCTGCACCGCCGGGCGGTGGCGCACGGCGGCGATCCGGAACTGCCCGCCTCGCCCCGGTTCGCCGAGTACGTCGCGCTGGAACGCGCCGCGTCCGCGGACGAAGGGGCGTTGGAGTACTGGCGCAGGACGCTGAGCGACCTGCGGCCGGTCCGCTTCACCCGGCGCGGCGCGGGAGGCGCCCAGGAGACCGACGGGAAGCCCGTCCACGAGACCACGCGCTCCTACCGCAGGCTCGCGGAACCGATCGGGCGGTTGGCCCGACTGGCCGGGGTGCCCCGGCGCACCGTCCTGATCACGGCGTTCCACCACGCCATGAGCCTGTTCGCCGAACGGGACGAAGCCGCGGCGGGGCACGCGATCGGACTGGTCACCAACGGCCGGCCCGAGCTGCCGGGCGCCGACCGGATGCGGGGGCTCTTCCTCAACACCGTTCCGTTCGGCGTGCCGCGCCCCCGGGGGAGCTGGCTGGAGTACGTGCAGTCCGTCTTCGCCGCCGAACAGGAGATGCTGCCGCACCGCCGGGTGCCCCTGGTCCGGCTGCAGCAACTGCGTCCCGGCGAGCCGGGCCTGGTCGAGGCCATCTTCAACTACGTCAACTTCCACCGGCTGTCGGGGGACACCTGGGACGAGTCGTTGGAGATCTCCCGGACCATGTTCCCGCTGCTGGTCAACGCGAGCGTGGACGGCTTCGCCCTCGACGCGGACCCCGACTACGTATCCGCCGCCACCGCGGAGGAGCTCGCCGACCTGCTGTGCTCGGTGCTGGAGTCGATGGTCGCCGAACCGGAGGGACCGGTGGTTCAGCCGGCGCCGACCGGCCCCGCCCGCAGCCGCGCGCTGGAGGAGTGGGCGCGCGGACCGGTCCTGCCCAACACCCCGCTGATGTTCCACGAGTGCTTCGCCGAACACGCGGCGCGCACCCCGGACGCGGTGGCCGTCGCGCACGCCACCGGCGAGGTCACGTACGCCGGGCTCGATGCGGCGGCGGTGCGGCTGGCCACCCGGCTGCGCACGCTCGGGGTCGGTCCCGAGGTCGTGGTCGGCATCTGCGTCGACCGGGGCCCGGACATGGTGCGGGCGCTGCTCGGCGTCCTCAAGGCCGGCGGCGCGTTCCTGCCGCTGGACCCGCAACACCCCACCGAGCGACTCGCGTTCACGGCACAGGACAGCGGAATGCGGGTGTTGCTCACCCAGTCCGCGCTGGCGGGGGTGGTTCCCTTCGACGGCGAGACGCTGTTCCTCGACGAGCCGGACGCACCGGCGGCCGGTGCTCCCGAGCCCACCCCACCCGTCGCCGGCACGGGCCCCGAGAACACCGCGTACATCATCTACACCTCGGGCTCGACTGGAACGCCCAAGGGGGTCGCGATCGCGCACCGCGGCCTGACCAACATGCTGGAGGGTCAGCGCGACCTGTTCTCCCCGACCCCCGCCGACCGGGTGCTCCAGTTCGCCTCCTTCAGCTTCGACGCCTCCGTCCTGGAGCTGACCTGGTCCCTGGCCAACGGCGGCAGGCTGTGCACCGCGCCCCGGGAGGCGCTGCGCCCCGGACCCGATCTGGCACACACCCTGCACGCGTACGGGATCACCGGATGCATGCTGCCGCCGAGCGCGCTGGCCGTACTGGGCGAGGACACGTTCCCTGCGCTGGAGGTGCTCCAGGTGGCCGGTGAGGCCTGCCCGGCCGAGCTGGCCAGGACCTGGTCGCGGGGCCGCCGCTTCATCAACATCTACGGGCTCACCGAAACCACCGTGTGGTCCGTGGCCGCGGTACTGACTCCGGACTGCACGCGACCGCCGGTCGGCCGGCCGATCCGCAACACCCAGATGTACGTCCTCGGCGAGGACATGCAGCCGGTCCCGGTCGGCGTGCCCGGCGAGATCTACCTGGGCGGACGGGCCGTCGGCCCCGGCTACCTCAACCGGCCCGGGCTGACCGCGGCCACCTTCGTCCCCGACCCGTACGGCGCGCCGGGCGACCGGCTCTGCCGCACCGGCGACATCGGGGCGCAGCGCCCCGACGGAACCGTGGAGTGGCTCGGCCGGCGCGACAGCCAGATCAAGCTGCGCGGCTTCCGCATCGAGCTCGGTGAGATCGAGCACGCGCTGCGGGAACTGCCCGGGGTCCGCCAGGCGGTGGTGCTGCTGCGGAGCGATCTGCCGGGCGGTGAACCGGCCCTGGTCGCCTACGTGGTCGCCCACGGGGGCGAGCGGCCGGCCGTCGAGGGCATCCGGCAGGCCCTCCGCTCGCGGATGCCCGGCTACATGGTGCCGGCGCGTTTCGTCTTCCTCGACGCGATGCCGGTCAACAGCAGCGGAAAGATCGACAAGCGGTCCCTGCCCCTGCCCGCGGCCGAGCGCCTCGACGGCGACACCGCGTACGTCGCACCCGGCACGCCGGCCGAACTGTTGCTCGCCGAGGTGTGGCGGAACGTGCTCGGTCTCCCCGAGGTCGGCATCCACGACGATTTCTTCCGCCTCGGCGGGAGCTCCCTGTCCACGGTCCGGGTGGCCGCCCAGGCTGCCGCGCGCGGGTTGGAGGTGTCGGTGCGCGACCTGATCGAGCTGCCCACCATCGCGCAGCTCGCCGCCCGGGCCACGGAGGGCGCGGAAGGCCGCGGGGCCGGGGAGGCCGGCGCGGTCGGAGCCGTCACCTCGGAGGTCCGGCTGCGCGAGGGCGAGGGCGCGCCCCTGTGGTGCGTCCACCCCACCGGCGGCAGCGCGGCCTGGTACGTCCCGCTCGCCAGGACCCTCCCGCCGGGGCGGCCGGTGCGGGCCTTCCAGGCCCGTGGCCTGCTCGGCGGCGTCGATCCGACCACCGTGGCCGGCATCGCGGCCAACTACGTGGCCGAGATGGCCGCCCACGGCGGGCACGGCCCGCACGACCTGCTGGGCTGGTCCATGGGCGCCAACATCGCCCTGGAGATGGCCACCCAGCTGCACGGGGCCGGGCACACCGTCGAACCGCTGGTGCTGATCGAGCCGTACCTTCCCAATCCGGTGGCCCGCGAACGCCTTGCGGGAGTCGGCCGGGACATGGAGGAGGGACTGCGCAGGCGCGAGCGCGTGCGCGCCCTGGCTCCGTCCGTGGAGCGGGAGTCGGCCGTGGCCGAGCTCACCGCCCTGCTGCTGGGCGCCGGTATGAGCCCCAGCGAAGCGGCCCTGGTGGAGAACGCGCCCATCGAGGTGTGGCACTCGCTGCTGACCGCGCTGTCCGCGTACGAACTCCGCCCCTACCCCGGCCACATCCACCTCGTGGTGGGGACGGCCGCTGCCGGTCTGCCCGAGGGCGAACCGATGCCCGGTCTCGACGTGGACTACCGCACGTACGTCGACCGCTGGCGGGAGCTGGCCCTCGGCGGGCTCACCGTCCACGTCACCGAAGGCGACCACATGTCCATGATGTCCGAACGGCTGATGCCCCAGACGGCAGCGGTGCTCAGCCGGATCCAGTCGGAGGCCCGCCGATGACCATCCTGACCACGACGACCCCGGTGTGCCCGGTGTCCCCGAAGAACCCGACGGCCGCCCAGGCGGCCCCGGCGCCGGCCCAGGCCCCCGCCGCTCCGGCGCCCCCCGCTCCGGCGGCCCAGCGGTCCGTGGCTCCCCCGTCGTCCGCCTTCACCGAGCGGTACCTCCTCGACCCCGCCGTGAACGCGGACCCGTACGGCTACCTCAACTCCGTGCGCGACCACGACCCCGTGTACTGGTCCGCCATGCACCGGGCCTGGCTGGTCACCGGCCACGCCCAGCTGATGCACTGCCTGCGCGACCCGGCGGTCTCCGCCGAGCGGGTCGGCCCGCTGATGGACGCCGTACCGGAAGGGGCCCGCGAGGACACCGAGCGGGCGTTCGCGATCCTGGCCCGCTGGATGGTGTTCAACGACGCGCCGCAGCACCGGCGGCTGCGCCAGGTCTTCCAGGAGCAGTTCGCGGCCCGCTCGATCGGCCGGTACCGCGCCTTCGTGGAACGCGCCACCCGCGCCATGCTCACCCGGCGCGCCGTACCCGGGCAGGTGGGCGACCTGGTCGCCGACATCGCCCGGCCGTTGCCCGCGCTGGTCTTCGCCCGCTGGCTGGGCGTGCCCCAGGCGCACGGCCCGTCCTTCTGGTACTGGAACGCCCGGGTGGGCGACCTGGTGCTCGGGGCGGCCCAGGAGGAACGCGAGTACCGCACGTCCCTCCAGTCCCTGGTCAACCTGGAGGACTACCTCGCCGGCCTGGTGCGCCAGCGCCGCACCGACCCGAAGGACGACCTGATCAGCTCCGTGCTGGCGGGCGGCCAGATCGGGAAGTCGGTCAGCGAGGAGGAGTTCGTCGGCATGCTGACCCAGATGGCCTTCGCGGGCGGCGAGACCACCAGCAACCTCATCGTCAACGCCGTGCTCGCCCTGCTGGAGCACCCCGACGAGCTGGCGGCCGTACGCGAGGACCCGCAACGGGTGTCCATGGCCGTGGAGGAGGCGCTGCGCTACGACGGCCCCTCGAAGATGTCGATCCGCACCGCGGCCCGGGACTTCGACCTCGACGGTCATCCGGTCCGCTCCGGGGACCGGATGTTCCTGGTCACCGCAGCCGCCAACCGGGACCCGCAGCGCTTCGCCGAACCCGACCGGTTCAGCGTCCGGCGCGGCTCCGCCTCCCATCTGGGCTTCGGTTTCGGCGCCCACTTCTGCATCGGCGCGGCGCTGGCCCGGCTGATCGCGGTCGCAGTGGTCGACGTCCTCGTCCGCGAGTACCCGGGCCTGCACCTGCTCGAAGAGCAGCACACCTGGCAGCTCTCGCTGCTCAACCGCGCCCTGACCGCCCTGCCCGTCCGCTACTGACCAAGGCCGCCGGCCGCCGGCCGGCGGCCCCGGCCCCTCGAAGGGTTCCCTCATGGCTTCGACTCTGGTGGACGCGGGATCACGGCTGCGCGCTCCCGCCCGGCTGCCCTCGTTCCGCCTGCTGTGGCTGGGGCAGTCCCTGTCCCTGCTCGGCGACGGGTTCAGCTACATCGCCTTCTCCTGGATCACGCTGAGCCTCACCCAGTCCACCCTGGCCCTCGGCTACGTCCTCGCCTTCCAGGCGGTCCCCCGGGCCCTCCTGACGCTGGTCGGGGGCTCCCTCAGCGACAAGTGGTCCTCGCGGACGCTGATGAAGTTCTCCAGCTGGGCCCGGGCCGGCCTGATGGCGGCGGTGGGCCTGGCCGGCACGACCGGATCGTTGACGGTGTGGATGTTGTGCTGTGCCGCCGCGGCGTTCGGCGCGGTCGACGCGTTCTTCCAGCCCGCCCGGGCGTCGATCCTGCCCTCGGTGGTGGACAAGGAACTACTCGCGCCGGCCAACGCGCTGCTCGCGGTCGGTACGAAGGTCTCGGCCGTGCTCGGCCCGGCCGTCGGCGGCATGGTCGTCGCCTTCTCCGACGCCTCGATCGCCTTCCTCGTCGACGGGGCGTGCTTCGCGCTCTGCGGCCTGTGCGTCGCGGGCATCCGCCCGCTGCCGCGCCCCGGGGCGGACCCCGAGGCGAAGGCCGGGGCCAAGGCAGAGGCGTCGGCGCCCGCGGCGCCGGTGGCGGCCGGGAACTCCCTGGGCTCGCGCATCCGCGCAGGGCTGCGGTACGCCTTCGAAGACCCCCGCATCCGCACGATCCTGGCAGTCGACGCGGCCGTGACCTTCTGCCAGGCGGGTCCCTTCACCGTCGGCTTCGCCACCCTGGCCAAGGTCGACCTGCACGGCGGCTCGACGACCCTGGGCCTGCTCAACGGCGCCCTGGCCGGCGGGGCGATGCTGGGCACCCTCGTCGGCGGGGCCCTGAGCAGCCGCCCCCGCGTGGGTCTGCTGATCGCCGCCCTTGCGGGCTGGCTGGCCATCGGCACGGGCCTGCTCGGCATCGTCGACAGCACCGTGGGGGCACTGGTGACGGTCCTGGCGATGGGCTTCGGCATGGGCTTCCAGGGGGTCTTCGGCCTCAGCTGGATCCAGCGCAACATCGACGGCGCGGTGCTGAGCCGAGTGATCTCCGTGGACATGGTCATCGGCTACGGCGTGGCCCCGCTCTCCCTGATCGCCTGCGGGGCCCTGGCCCGGTCGGGTACGGCCCCGATGTTCGCCCTCTCCGCCGTGATCCTGACGGTGACGGCGATCGGCATCCTGAGCTCGAAGGTGGTCCGCGAGATGCGCTGACCGGGACCCTGCCGTCGCGCTCCCTCCCCGCGGGCGCCGCCGGGACGCGCCCCGGGCCCGCGCCCCTCCGGCGACGGGGCCGGGGGGTCCGGGGGTCCGGGCGGGGGCCCGGATCAGGAAGCCGACGCGGCCAAGGATGCGGAGAGTTCGCACAGGGACGCCCGATTGGGGCGGCCCGTCTTCGTGCCGAGGGCCGCGATGTGCTTCTCGACCGTACGGGGAGAGATGTACAGGCGGTCCGCGATGTCCTTGTTGCCCAGTCGTTCCGCGAGGAGTTGGAAGACCTCGTACTCGCGCACGGTGACGCCCTGGGAGCGCAGGACGTCCGGGATCGCGCTCGAACCCGTCCGTCGTTGGTGGACCGGGGCGCCCATGCGCCGCAGGGCGGCGCGGCAGGCGCCCGCGACCGCGGCCACACCACCCTGGTGGAAATGCTCTTCGGCACGCCGCAGCCAGGCGACCGGCTCGCCCCAGCCGTCCTCGTACGCCGCCTCGGCGATCAGGCGCAGGCCCAGGTGGAGGGCGGTGGTGTACGGGTCCGCGGTGCGCAGGGCCTCGGCCACGGCCGCCGCGGCCTCCTCGGGGCGGCCTTCGCGGCCGAGCAGGACGGCCCCCGCGAAGTGGACGAACTGCCGGTTCCAGCGCATCCGTCCGGGTGCGGTGGCCGCTATCTCCTCGTACGCGGCGCGGTCGGCCCCTCCCGACAGCACGTCCAGGAGGAGGCCGATGCCGTACCGCCCGCTGAGGTAGTACGTACTGGGGTTGGTGTCCTCCAGATCGGCCACGGCGCGCATCTCGTGGACGGCGCCGGCCCGGTCCTCCTCCATCAGCGCGCAGAAGGCCCGGGCGAGCCCGCGGGTCAGCGGTTCCTCCTGGGAGCCGGCCCCGTCCCAGTCGGCGAAGCCGGCGAGGGACTCCTCCATCGCCGGCCGGTCCCCGCGGTGCGCGGCGAGCGCCGCCCGGGCCATCAGGACGTAGCGGGTGGCGGGGGCCAGCCGGAGCCGCTGGACGACGGCCAGGCACTCTTCGGCGGACTGCTGCGCGGCGGTGAACCCGGCCCGCAGGACGGCGTCCAGGATCATGATGCCGTCGATGGTGTAGACGATGGTGGCCGAGCCGAGCCGCTGGGCCTCGGCGCGGGCCGCCAGCAGCGGGGCGGTGGCGCCCTCGGTGAGCCAGTTGTTCCCGCCGATCCGGGTGAGCGCGTACATGCGCTGGAGCGGGAGCTGATGCTGTTCGGCGGTGTGCAGGGCCGATTCCAGCAGGGCGGTGGCCTCGTCGAAGTCCCGTTCGCGGGCGAGGGTGGCGAGGAGTTCCAGGGCCTGGCAGGCGACGGTCGCCAGGCCGTGGCGCTGGGCCGCTTGGAGCGCGGAGTGGGCGAGCTTCTCGGCCAGTTGGGTGCGGTCCGGGCCGGGGGTGTCGAGCGCCAGGTAGGCGGCGGTCACGTCGATCGAGGCGGTGCAGCGTTCGTCGGGGGTGCCGCCCAGGAGGGTTCTGGCCTGGGCTATCTGTCTATTGCCGTCCTCCCAGCGGCCGGCGGTGTGGGCCACCTTGGCGAGCCGGGTGTGCAGCGCGGCGAGCCGGGTGGTGCTCAGGCCGCTGCCGCCGAGGGTATGCAGGTTCTCCGCGAAGCCGAAGGCCCGGGTGAAGTCGCCGGCCTCTGCGAGCGCGGGCAGCAGGGCCTCCAGGGCGTCGGTCCGACCGGCGACGTCCTGGCTGCCGGCGAGCAGCCGTTCGGCGCGGCTGAGCAGGGTGATCGCGGAGCCGATCGCGCCCGCCGCGAGGGCCCGCAGGCCGGCGTCCGTGAACAGGCGGCCGGCTTTGGCCTCGTCGCCCGCCTGGGAGCGCAGTTCCGCGACCAGGGGGCACCAGTCGCCCTCCAGGTCCGGGTAGAGGGCCTGGACCGCGTCCGCGGCGCGGCCGGACATCGCCGCCCGGTTGCCCGGCGTGAGCTGGGTGAGCAGGGCCTCGGCGGTGAGCGAGTGGCGGAACGCGTACCAGTCGGGGGCGGGTTCGTCGGGGACGACGAGCTGGGCCGCGACCCCGGCGTGCAGGTGGCTGAGCAGCCCGCGGTCGTCGATGCCGGTCATCCGCTGGAGCACGGTCAGCGGGAAGCGGCGGCCGATCACGGCCGCCGCGGACAGGAGGGTCAACCCCTGCGGGCCCAGCCGGTCGATACGGCGCAGGATTCCCCGGGCGAGGGCGGTCGACACGTCGCTGCGCAGGTCGCCCACCACCCGCCAACCGTCCTCGAAGCGGACGAGGGCGCCGCTGCCGATCATGCCCTGGAGCAGTTCCTCGACGAGGAAGGGACTGCCGGCGCTGTCGTCCCAGAGCCGGTCAAGGGCCGCCGCCGGAACCCGATCGGGCTCGGTGTCGAGCTGGGCGGCGATCATCGAGCGGACCTCGGGGCGGGTCAGCGGGGCGAGTTCCAGTACGGTCCCCACGCCGCGCCGGCGGGCCGAGTCGGCCATGTCGAGCGCGTCGCAGGGCTCCGTACGGATCGTGGCCAGGAGCACGATGTTCGTGTACTCCAGGTTGTCCACCAGGTATTCGACGACCGCGAGCGTCTCGGGGTCGGCGTCGTGCAGGTCCTCCAGCAGGAGGAGTTGGCCGTGTTCCTTGCCGGTGGCGATGAGCAGCCGCAGCACGGCCTCGCCGAGGATCACCATGGAGCTGTTGTTCTGGGCGTCGCTGCTCCAGTCCGGGATGATCCGACCGAGAGCCGGCCGGTAGGGACCCAGCGGCAGGTCGTCCATCGGCTCGCCGCTGCGGAACAGCGACATCAGCGCTTCGGTGAGTGGCCGGAAAGGGACGGTGGGGCCGGTGGTGCTGCTCCGACCCCGTAAGGCGCGCACGCCCCTGCCGAAGGCCATGCCGACGGCCTCGGCGGCGAGCCGGGACTTTCCGATTCCGGCCTCGCCCACCAGGAAGACGACCCCGCCGCGCCCTTCGCCCGCGTCGGTCAGTGCCTGTTCGATCTCGCGCAGTTGCGAGTCACGACCGACGATGTACCGCGAACGGGAACGCATGAGTGCAATCTAGTTCATGCGAACGGCTCGCTGGGCGGCGAAAGTTGGCCGTTTCGAACAAGGGTCGGGGCTACCAGGTGACGTTCGGGGCGGAGACGCTGGTGTCGATCGAGCTGAGGGTGATCACGATGCCGCTGGTGAGCACCACACCGGCCAGAGCACGGGCCCGGGCACACGCCTTGTTCCGTCCCGACAGGGTGATCCCGCCGGCCGGGTCCTCGATCCGCGCGTCGGCCGCGACCTCGGCGGCGACCTCGTTGGCGACGGCCGCGGACTGCGCGTTGACCTGGGTCTTCTGCATGGTGGTGAGTACCTTTCTCGATACCTGAGGGGAGTGGCGCTCAGTGCGGAAGTGCTCGGTGACGCTGGTCAGCAGGTGGTGGTCGGGCCGCTCGACGCCGGAGCGGCGGGTTCGAGCAGCAAGGCGGACGGGACCGCCTCCGGGAAGCCGAGCCGGAGCAGGGCGTACCCGATGCCGGAGAGCCCGGTGAGGAACCCGGGAGACGGTACGTGGTCGGGGGTGCCGCAGCGGTGGCCGTGGTCCTCCAGTCGGCCGAGAACCTCCCCCGCCCGGTGGCCGAGTGCGGCCCGGGCCCCTGTGTGGCCCCGCCCGGCGAGGACGCCCAGCAGTTCCAGGGATCCGAGGGCGCCGCGGCACAGGCTCAGTTCGGGGGATTCGGACGGTGCGCCCAGCAGGGCTGCGCACCGGTCGAGTTCGGCATCGGGGACCGGCTGTCCGGCGATCCCCAACCCGTCGGCGGCGGCCAGCGCGGTGCCCGCGAGGCCCGTGTACCAGTCGAGGTCGTCGGGGCGGCGCAGCGCCCGTCCCAGCGCCGGCCGCAGCAGTGCGGCACCGGCGCGGGCATACGCGGCTCCCGGCTGCCGCTGCTCCTCCTGGACGGCGGCGTAGCGCAGCAGGGCCCAGCCGATTCCGGCGTCGCCGTGGGCGAAGCCGGGGTCCGCGGGGTGCTGCCCGGAGCGCTGGAGGGACGTCTTCTCGGCCCGGGCGAGCAGTCGGTCGGCGAGCCGCCGGGCCGAGCCCGCCGGGCCGATCGCCCCGTACGTACGCTGCGCCGCGACCGTGGCGGCCAGGGCTCCGGCGAGGCCGTCGGCCAGATCGGCCGGCCCTTCGGAGCCGTCCTCGGCATCGGCCTCGGCGGCGCGTTCCAGGGCGGCGAGGGCGTCGGGCAGGCAGTCGCCGAGGCCGTCGCCGAGCAGGGGGGCCAGCCGGGCCACCGTGTAGACGATGCCGCCGAGTCCGTGCAGGGCTCCCGGCCCCACCGCTGCGCTCAGCCCGGGGTTCTGGGCCAGTGCGGCGAGCAGTGCGGGCAGTGGCCGTACGGCCTGCCGCGCCAGGGCGGTGTACCGTTCGGCGCCGGTCAGGGCGCCGAGCTGGGCGAGGAAGAGTGCCACCCCGCCGTACCCCTGGGCGAGGCCGCCGCCCATCGGCAGGACGGCCCAGTGTTCACCGGCCACCTGCTCCAGGCCGAGCCAGTTGACGCGCCCGGCGCCGTGCACCGCGCGGGCGGCGATCTCGTCGGCGATGCCACAGGCGGCGGTCAGCAGCCGGGACGGCTCGGGCACGACGGCCGGGGCGGCGGGCCCGGCCAGGGTCGAACGCGGGCCGCCGACACTGAGGTTGGCGCCCGTGACGGCGAGCGTCGCCGAGATGATCCACTCCTGGTCGTGGCGGTCCACCTCCCCCATGGCCGCGATCTTCGCCCGGGCGGCGCGCAGACTCGGGGCCGGCAGCATCCCGTCGAGGCGGGTGCCGCGGGAGGTCCTCAGCGCGGTGTCCGAGGGGTGGTGGAAGAAGAGCGGCACGTCCCCGGACCACAGGTCGGCGATCTCGTACTCGATCAGCCGCTGGCGGGCCGGGTCGCGCTCGGACTCCGCCCACAGCACGGCGAGCACGGCGTCCCGGGCCAGCGCGTCGCCCAGCACGTCGGGGTGGGTGGATTCGTCCAGCAGGGTCGTGTAGAGGCGGGTCGAGCGGGCGATCAGGCGCCCCGGGCTGGTGGCCCAGCGGGCCAACAGACCACGGTCACCGCAGCCTTCGCCGTCCCCGGCACCGTCGGTGTCGGCGTGGGCTTCGGCTTCGGCTTCGGCTTCGGCTTCGGCTTCGCCCAGGAGTTCGGCCCGGTGCTCGGTGATCGCGTCGTACCCGGCCCGGAAGCCCTCCAGGAGGGCCGCACGGTGGTCGGCGTGGCCGGCCGCCCTGCCCTGCGGCGCCGGCCGGTTCTGCCCGGCCTGGCTGGCCACCGGCCCGCGCAGCATCCGCATCTCGTCCGTGCCGGCGGCCTCCCAGCGCAGTCCGTCGCTGGGGTACGAGCCGCCGTCCCCGCCGCCCAGCGCCGAGATGTCCATCGCGCCGTTCTCGCCGATCAGCAGGCTCGGCAGCAGGCAGGTGCGGTACACCGAGGAGGCCAGGGCGTCCGCCGCGGGATCGGACCCGCAGGTCACGGCCGCCGGCAGACCGGAGTGCAGCAGGGTCTCCGCGTCCACCAGCACCGGCTGGTCACCGCAGGCGATGACGTTCTCGTAGTGCATGTCCACGCCGTCGATCGCGTAGAGCAGGGCGAGCAGCGCACCTTGGCGCCGGTAGAACCGGTCCAGTTCGGTGGGCGAGGCGCACCAGCCGTGCTCGATGAACTCCAGCCAGCCGTACCCGTTGCCGCGCACCGACTTCGGGGTCCGCAGTCCGAGGCCCGGCACCTTCGCATTGGCCCAGCCCACCGCCCGGTCGAGCAGGACGTGCTGGTCCAGCGGCCGGGGTTTGTACACGACGGTCGCCCCGTCGGCGAAGTACAGCAGGGCCACGGACCGGTTGCCCTGGTGGACGTCGCCCCGGCCAAGGTCCATCCGTACGAGGGCGCCCGGGTCGGACCCGCCGAGCAGCCCCGCGACGATCTCCGGGCGGTCGGCGGCGAGACGGTCCAGCAGTTCCACCGTGGCCTCGACGGCGTACGCGCAGGTCTGGCCCAGCATCCGCGCCAGCACCGGGTAGCCGGTGAACAGCTGTGCCAGGCCCTGCCGGGTGCCGAGCCGGGCGACGAAGGCCGCGAACCGCTCCTGCGGGGTACTCCCCGCCAGCAGCCCCTGCGTACGGGCCCGGTGGAGTTCCCTGACCAGCGTCCGGGCGGACTGCCGGATCAGCCGGTCGCCGAGCCGCTCCTCGAACGCGGCCCGTACCGCGGCGCGTTCGTCCCCGGCGAGTTCGATGCGCGCGGCCACCTCGGCCCAGGCCGGCCCGATCAGGGGGCGCAGCGCGGGCAGGAACACCGCGGCGCCGTCCGTCCCGGCCGCCGCAGGGACCGGCTGCCCGGCCCGTGCGGGGGCCGCCGCCACCGCCCGCTCGACGTACCGGACCCAGTGCGGCTTGGCGCTGCGGGCGGCCAGCCGGCCGGGGGCCTCCGCCGCGAGGGCGTGCGCCAGGTCCTGTCCCGCCCCCAGGCTCGCCAGCCGGGCCGCGAAGCCCTCCGCGTCCCCCAGGGACCACGGCGCCGGTCGGCTGTGGGGGGCGTCGACCGGTGCGGGTACCGGGGTACCCGGGGCGGCGAGTCGCTCCCGCAGGTTCAGGGCCCGGGCCCACCAGTGGGGGGCCAGGCCGCCGACCTGGGTTTCTTCGGCGGTGGTGGCGGTGTCAGTCACAGGAGAAAACTCGCAGAGCGCGGGGCCGCGCACATGGGGGCCGTTCCCCCATATTCCGCGGAGCCTCCCCCACGGGCCCCCGCGGACCGGCCGTAGGGGGTGGTGCGGCGCCCCGTGGCCGCGGCCGTGGCGCACCCGGTTGCGCCCGGGTCCCGGGTCGCCCGCGGGCCCGCCTTCACAGGATCCGCGCGTACGGCGGCGCACCTCCACAAATGTGGGGGCCGCGGCCCGATGCCCCGTGTGCCCGGCCGCCCGCAGCCTGTGTCCAGTGCCCCTTCCGCCCGACCGGCACCCCGGCCGGCGGATGATCATCGGAGGACCTGGTGGGAGAACCCGTCCCTGTCGACGTCGTCGCATTCGACCCCGTGCTGGAAGCCGGAACCAAGAGCACCCTGTCCGTCTGCCCGGAGGTCCGTCTGACGGCCCCCGACGGCGCACCGCGGGTCGTGGTCATGACCGTGGACCAGGTCGGTAGGCCGGAGCTCGACGTCCTGCGCACCATCCGTGACACCCCGGCCCGTCCCGATGTGGTCCTGGTGGCCGGCGAGTTGGCTCCGGACGGCGCCCTGCACGCCATAGCGGCCGGCGCCCGCGGACTGCTGCGCCGCCGCGAGGCGGACGCCGTCCGACTGGCGCGCGCCGTACTGGCCGCCTCCCGCGGCGACTGCACGCTGCCGCCGGACCTCCTGGACCGGCTGCTGGAGCGCTCCGGTTCCGGCGGCGCGGGGTCCGAGGGGTCCGCGGACCCCTGGGCCGCGGCGGGACTGAGCGACCGGGAGCGCAGCGTGCTGCGCCTGGTCGCCGACGGTCACGAGACGAACGAGATAGCCAAGCGGCTGTGCTACTCGCCGCGCACCGTGACGACCGTCGTCCACGACATCACCCAGCGGTTCCGGCTGCGCAACCGCGCGCACGCGGTCGCCTATGCCCTCCGGGTGGGTCTGTTGTGACCGCCGTCGCCGAACTCACCCGCGGGAGCGCGCCCGCATCCGTACGCGGTCAGGCCGCGGCGCCGGCGGACCGGCTGAGACTGCTGCGCGAGGCGGGCGACGGCCGGATGCCGTACCCGGCCCTGGTCCGGCTGCTCGGCGCCGCCGCCACCTCCGCCGCCACCGCTGCCGCTGCCGCGTCCTGCACGGCCGCCGGCTCCACGGCGCCGACCCTGCGGTCCGCGACCCCGCCGGACGCCCCCCGGCTCACGGCCCGTCAGACCGCGGTGCTCACGCTGATGGCGGAGGGCCACGGCAATGCGGTGATCGCCCGCACCCTGTCCTGTTCGGAGCATACGATCAAGAACGTGATCTACGAGCTGATGTCCCGTCTCCAGGCCCGCAACCGCGCCCACGCGGTGGCGCGTGCGGTCCGCCACAGCCTGATTTGAGGCCGCACTTGTCCAGGAAGACGTCCGAAGGACGGCGGCGCGGTGTACGGTCATCGCCGATGACGGCACGCCGGGGGGCTGGGGTGGCATGAACAGCGAATTTCGCTATCGGGCGGAGCGGGTCGCGCTGGCCTTGATGGCCACCTCGGGTGTCGTGGTGCTGCTCGCCGACCTCTTCGGGTGGCTCGACGCGTTGGCTCCCGGGGGTGCGCTCCCGAAGGTCACGTTGCTCATCCTGAGCACGGTCACCGTGTTCCTCCTGCTGGAGATCGACCGCCTGCGCAAGCTCGACGACGTCCAGGCACAGGTCACGGCACTGGACGCCAACATCGAGGCGCACCTGTCCAAACTGGACATCGACTCCGTCGCCCAGCAGCTCAAACAGGAGCACTACAGCGGTGTGGTCAAGGTGCACCGGCGCTTTCCCGAGGACGAGTTCACGGAGTTCGTGCACGGCGCCGGAGAGGAGGTGGTGATCCTTCAGACCTGGATCCCCAACCTCGAACACCTCGAATCGGCGTTGAAGAAGGCGATCGTCGACCGGCAGGTCCCGGTGCGCATCATGCTGCTGCACCCGGCGTCGCCCGTGGCGGGACTGCGCGACGAGGCGTTGACGGCGGTGCGCGACCGCGCGCTCGCGGTGGACGTGAGGGCGAGCGTGGAACGGTGCCTGGCCGGCCTCGCCGAGCTGTACCTGGCGATTCGAGAGGAGAGCCGGCCGCGGCTCCAGGTGCGGGTGTACAACTCCCTGCCGTCCATTGCCGTGTTCAAGGTGGACGGGCATTTCCTCGTCAGCTCGTTCCTGCACGGCCAGCTCGCCATCGACTCCACCCAGACCGAGATCGACGGTGATGACACCGTCATGGGCGCGGAGGTCCGCAAGGAGTTGGACACGCTGTGGCGCATCGGCAGCGACGTGGATCTGCGCGCCTGGCGCGACTCGATCAGGAACATCAACCTCTGATCCAGGGAAAGGTACGGCCATGCACGATCTGGACGCGTTCGAGGACTCTTTGATCGAACGGTTCGCGCAGCATCCGGTCCTGGCGAACGTCTCGCTGCTGCCGGACGCGGACTTCGCCGCGCTCCTGCTCCAGCGGCGCTTCGTGTCGCTCGCCTTCACCCCGTCCTACGATCTGGCGATCGACCTGCTGCGCGACGAGGCCGGGCGCCGGATCGCCAGGGTCATCCTGCGCGAGGAGTACCCCGACGGGAACGGGCACACGCCCTCGCACCGTGAGGACATGACGGACGACCTGCACCGGCTCGGGATTTCCAGGGCGGCCCTGGTGGGGTCGCGGCCGACGGCTGCGACGAAGCGGGCCGTCGAGGGCGCCTTCGAGCTGATCGCCGAAGCGGGCGCCCACGACAACGCCGACCTGCGGCTGCTGACGATCCTCCGGTTCTGGGGCGAGGTCCTGGTCTCCGTCGAGTACGGACGGCTGTGGGAGCGGATGGGCCCGCTGCTCACGCGCGAGGGCGAGAACCGCTCCCGCTTCTACCATCCGCACCACGTCCACGACGCGAAGACGCACTCCCTCGGGACGGTGTCCCTGCTCTCCGGCTCCCACTCCGACCGCCTGGCCACCCGGGTGACCGAGCTCCTCGCCCGCGAGGAATCGACCGACTGCTTCAAGGAGTTGGAGGAGCGGTCGCTCCGGCTCAAGACCGATTTCTACGACCAGTTCCGCCCCGCCCTGGACCGTGTCGCGGTCTGATCCCGCGCCGGGCGGCTCAGCCCTCGCCGAGCGGCTCAGCCCTCGTCGGGGGTGAGCCGGAGCGAGATCGAGTTGATGCAGTAGCGCTGGTCGGTGGGCGTGGGGTAGCCCTCGCCCTCGAACACGTGGCCCAGGTGGGAGCCGCACTTCGCGCAGAGCACTTCGGTGCGGACCATCCCGTGCGAGACGTCCGCCTTCAGCTCGACGGCGTCGGAGTCCTTCGGGTCGTAGAAGGACGGCCAGCCGCAGTGCGACGCGAACTTCTCCGTGGAGCGGAACAGTTCGGCGCCGCAACCGCGGCAGGAGTAGACGCCCGCCGTCTCGGTGTCGGTGTACTCACCGCGGAACGCCGGCTCGGTGCCCGCGAGGCGCAGCACCTGGTACTCGGACGGCGTCAGCTCCGCCTGCCACTGCTCGTCCGTCTTCTCGACCTCGTACGACATGACTCTCCCGCTCCCTCGTCGCTCAGTCCGCCAGCCGGGCGAGGATCGCCGGACCGAGGTCCGTGACGTCGCCCGCGCCCATGGTGAGAACGAGATCGCCCGGCTTCGCCATTCCCGCGATGACGTCGGCGACGGCGCCCTTGTCGTGCTCGGCCGTCACATCGGCGCCCGCGGCGCGCGCCGAGTCGATGATGATCTCGCTGGTGACCCCGGGGATCGGGTCCTCGCGGGCCGGGTAGATGTCCAGGACCACGGCGGAGTCCGCGAGGGAGAGGGCCTGGCCCATCTCCTTGCCCAGCTCCTGGGTGCGGGAGAAGAGGTGCGGCTGGAAGACGACCAGGATCCGCGAGTCTCCCCCTACGCCTTCGGCGTGGGAGGCACCCGCAGCGGCGCCCCGGATGGCCTCCAGGTCGGCGGTCATCTCGGTGGGGTGGTGCGCGTAGGAGTCGATGACCTGTACGCCGGCGGCCTCGCCCTTGAGCTGGAGGCGGCGCTTGACGCCGGTGTACTTGCCGAGGGCGGAGGCCAGGTTGTGCGCCGGGATGCCGAGGGCGACGCCGGCGGCGAGGGCCGCGACGGCGTTGTGCGCGTAGTGGCGGCCGGGCACGGAGACGGTGAAGGTGAGCATCCGGCCGTCCAGGACGACGGTGACCTCGCTGGTCAGGCCGCGCGGGGTGATCTTCGTGATCCGTACGTCCGCCCCGTCCTCCTCGCCGTACGTGACGACGTTCAGGCCGTCGTTGCCGCGGACGCGGGCCGCGATCTCGGCCGCGCCCGCCTGCCCGTGGGCGACGACCAGGGTGCCGCCGGGCACGATCTTGCCGACGAAGGTCTCGAAGGACTCGTAGATCTCGTCCATCGACGCGTAGTTCGCGTGGTGGTCGAGCTCGGCGTTGAGGATGATCGCGACCTGCGGGGTGTACTTGTGGAAGCTGCGGTCGCTTTCGTCCGCTTCGGCCACGAAGATGTCGCCCTCGCCGTGGTGGGCGTTGGAGCCGGGGGCGTCCAGGTCCCCGCCGATGGCGTACGAGGGGTCCAGGCCCAGGGCCGACAGGGACACCGCCAGCATCGAGGTGGTCGTGGTCTTGCCGTGCGTGCCCGCGACCGCGATCGGGCGCAGGCCGTCCATCAGCCCGGCCAGGGCGTCGGAGCGGTGCACGACGGGAATGCCGAGCTCGGCGGCGCGGGCCAGCTCCGGGTTGTCGTGGCGGATGGCGCTGGAGACGACCACGCAGGTGGCGTCGTCGGCGAGGTGGCCGGCCGCGTGCCCGATGTGGACCGTGGCGCCCTGGGCGCGCAGCGCCCGGGCGGTCTCGGAGTCCTTGGCGTCGCTGCCGGCGACCTGCCCGCCGCGCTGGGCGAGGATCTTCGCGATGCCGGACATCCCGGCGCCGCCGATGCCGATGAAGTGCGGGCGTTCCATGGCGTTCGGCAGGCCGGGCGGCGTCATACGGGTTCTCCCCAAGGTGCGGGTCGGTACGTCGGAAGTCGGGGCGGAGCGGACCGCCTCGACGAGTCTGTCGGACGCCAGCCTATTCGTTGTGGGCGAAGAGCTTGAGCACCGGAACCCCGACCTTGTGGCGCGCGCGGGAAGCCCAGTCCCGGTGGAAGAACTCCTCCACGAAGTGCGGGGCGGTCAAGACGATCACCTCGTCGGCGTTCGACTCCTCGACGACGCTCTTCAGCTTGTCGAGCGGATGGTCCTCGACGATCTGTCCCGTGGCCCTGGCGCCCTTCTTGCGCAGGACCTCCAGGGAGTACGCGAGGGCCTGCTCGGCGGGGCCGCGGGCGTCGCGGCCCTCGGGCACGTCGGCCTCGTGGAGCGCCCCGGGGAGCTCGCCGAGCGCGACGTCATCGATGGCGCGCAGCAGCCGGTCCTGGTCGCCCCGGGGCTGCATGAGGACGAGGAAGGAGACCGGGTCGTCCCCGTGGAGGCTGGTGACGAAGTCCACGTCGACGCTGGTCAGCGGCTGCTCGATCATCAAAACGCTCGTGAACACGGACGCCCTCTCCTTCATGGGCCACGGCCGGTCGGCCGGCCCCTGCGGAAACCATCCTGCCCGCTCTCGCACGGGACGTGCGCAGGTATATGTGCCCAGCTAAAGCTAAGCGGAACGGGAAATTCCGCCCCTTGTCAGATCCGACGGTAGCTCGTGAAGAGGAACCCGGCCTCTTCCAGTACACAGGCGGGCACCAGCCGGTGCGGGACGGCGACCGAGGGGCCTCCCGAGATGCGCTGGGCGTCACCCGCGGTGAGCATCGGCGCGATCGTCAGGCACAGCTCGTCCAGCACGTCGGCGGCCACGAACTGGCCCAGCAGCCGGGGCCCGCCCTCGGTGAGCTGACGGCGCAGCCCCCGGTCCGCGAGCTCCCGCACCATCCGGGCCGGATCGGCCCCGGCCCCCTCGCCGGCCACCACCACCTCGACGCCGGCCTCGGTGGCCGCGGCCACCCGATCGGCGGGGGCAGCTGCCCCGGTGACCACGAGGGTGGGCACCAGGGGGGAGGTGTACAGGGGCAGCGAGAAGTCCAGGTCCAGCGAGGCGGTCACCACCGCAACGGCGGGCGCCGGGCCCTGCCCGGCGGCCGCGCGCCGGGCCGCGAAGGCCTCCCGGGCCCGGGCCGGGCGGTACCCCTCCTGGCGAACCGTTTCAGCGCCGACCACCACCACATCGGCCAGCGCCCGCAGGGTGCCGAAGATCCTCATGTCGGTCTCGCTGGAGATCGGCTGCGAGCGCCCGTCGTGCTGGGCCGCGCCGTCCAGGGTGGAGACCATGTTGGCCCGCAGCCAGTGGCCCTCCGGCCCGAGCTCGGGGTACGCGTAGGCCTCCGCCAGCTCGTCCAGCGACCACTCGCGGTCGCCGAGGTCAGCGGGGTCCGGTGTTTGATCGGTCACAGGGAACAGGCGTCGCATCGGTGCAGTGTGCCACGCCCCGTAGAGTTATGAGCTGTGTCAACATCACTCTCCACCTCCGACTCCCCCTACGGGCGACCCCCGATAGCCGACCGGGGCGACGTCGGCCCGCAGGCCCTGTGCGCACGCGAGCCGCGGGTGCCTGCCGAGCGGCTGGTGGCCGAGATGGTGCCGCCCCCGCGTTTCGACTCGGTGCGCTTCGACACGTACGACCCGGACCCGACCCAGCCGAGCCAGGCCGAGGCCGTCACCGTCCTGAGCGGCTTCTCGGCCGGCCTCGGCGGGGCGCACGCGACCGGTGCCGGCAAGCGGCGCTGGTTCGCCAAGAAGCCCACGGAGGCCCCCGGCCCGCGCGGGGTCTACCTCGACGGCGGCTACGGCGTCGGCAAGACCCACCTGCTGGCCTCCCTGTGGCACGCCACCCCGGCCGAGCCCGCACTCAAGGCCTTCGGCACCTTCGTCGAGCTGACCAACCTGGTCGGCGCGCTCGGTTTCCAGCAGACCGTGCAGACCCTGGGCGGACACCGGTTGCTGTGCATCGACGAGTTCGAACTGGACGACCCGGGCGACACCGTCCTCGTCTCCTCCCTGCTCAGCCGCCTCGTCGAGCAGGGCGTGGCGCTGGCCGCCACCTCCAACACCCTGCCCGGCAAGCTCGGCGAGGGCCGTTTCGCCGCCGCGGACTTCCTGCGGGAGATCCAGGGCCTGTCGGCGCACTTCCGCCCGCTGCGCATCGACGGCCAGGACTACCGCCACCGCGGGCTCCCGGAGGCCCCGGCGCCGTTCTCGGACGAGCAGGTGGCGAAGGCCGCGTACGCGACCGAGGGCGCGAGCCTGGACGACTTCCCGGGCCTGCTGGAACACCTGGCCCGGGTCCACCCCAGCCGGTACGGCGCGCTGACCGACGGCATATCGGCGGTCTGCCTCACCGACGTCGGCCCGGTCCCGGACCAGTCGACGGCGCTGCGACTGGTGGTCCTGGCGGACCGCCTGTACGACCGCGAGATACCGGTCGTGGCCTCGGGCGTGCCCTTCGACCGCCTCTTCAGTCAAGAGATGCTCAACGGCGGCTACCGCAAGAAGTACTTCCGGGCCATCTCGCGGCTCACCGCGCTGGCCCGCGACGCGAAACCCCTGGTGTCCCAGTAGGTTTGGGAACTGCCGGCCCGTCTCGCGCGGGCCGGCAGTTCCCACTTCCGCGAAGGGATACCAGAGAACATGGCGACCACGCGTCACGCACACACCGTCTGGGAAGGCAACCTGCTGGAGGGCAAGGGGGTCGTCACCCTCGACTCATCCGGCCTCGGTTCGTACGACGTCTCCTGGCCCGCCCGCGCGGAGGCGCCCAACGGCAAGACCAGCCCGGAAGAGCTGATCGCCGCCGCGCACTCCAGCTGCTTCTCCATGGCCCTGTCCCACGGCCTCGCGGGCAAGGGCACCCCGCCCAGCCGCCTGGAGACCAAGGCGGACGTCACGTTCCAGCCCGGCGAGGGCATCACGGGCATCCACCTCACGGTGGAGGGCGAGGTTCCGGGGCTGGACAACGACGCCTTCGTCGCCGCGGCCGAGGACGCGAAGAAGAACTGCCCGGTCAGCCAGGCCCTGACGGGGACGACGATCACCCTCTCCGCGAAGCTCGCCTGACGGCTCGCCGCCACCGGCGGGGCGCCCACCGGTGCCCCGCCACGGCCCGTAACCGGGCCCGCGCAGAACCGGCTGCGTCGGGTCCGGCGGGGTGAGTCGGGGGTGGTCGCCGTACGCGTCGGGCCCCGGCCGGCGCGGTGGCGTGGTACCACGGGCCCCCTCACCCTCGCCCCGGGAGCCGCCGATGTCCCTGACCCGACGCAGCCTGCTCGCCGCCGGCGCCGGCATCGCCTTCACCGGCAGCCTCGGCGCCCTCTTCGCCGGGAACCCGCTGGCCGCCCCGACACGGCACGGATACGGCCCGCTGCTCCCCGACCCCTACCGGCTCCTCGACCTCCCCGCCGGGTTCGGCTACCGGGTCCTCTCCCGCGCGGGCGACCCCCTGCGCTCCGGCGAGGGCGTGGTACCGGCCAACTGCGACGGCATGGCGGCCTTCGACGCCGGAGCCGGCCGGGTCCACCTCGTGCGCAACCACGAGAACCGCACCACCGCCGCGCTCCGCGTCCCGGCCGTCGAGGGCCTCACCTACGACCCCCGGGCCCACGGCGGCTGCACCCTCCTCGACCTCGGTCCCGACGGCGGCGTCACCGCCGAGCGCGTCGCCCTGGCCGGCACCGCCGTCAACTGCGCGGGCGGCCGAACCCCCTGGAACACCTGGCTCAGCTGCGAGGAGACCGAGGACCGGGCCGGAACCGCCGGGTACACCGAGGACCACGGCTTCGTCTTCGAGGTCGACCCCGCCGACCCGCACCGCAGCGGCGCCGTCCCGCTCACCGCGATGGGCCGCTTCGCGCACGAGGCCGTCGCCGTGGACCCGTACCGCGGGACCGTCTACGAGACCGAGGACGCCTTCGTCGAGCCCTTCGGGCTCTTCTACCGCTTCCTGCCGGTACGGCCCCTCGGCGGCCTCGGGTCCCTGCGCGCCGGCGGGGCCCTCCAGGCCCTGCGCGTGCCCGGGCTGCCGGACCTCTCGGTGGTGGACGAGCCCGGCGCCGAGTTCCCCGTGGAGTGGGTGCCCGTACCGGACCCCTCGGCGGGCGGCACCCCGATCCGGTTCCAGGACTTCGGGCGGGGCGGGATCACCCACGCGCAGAAGCTGGAGGGCTGCTACTGGGGCGACGGCGGCGTCCACTTCGTCTCCAGCTACGCCCGCCGCCGCGAGGGCGCCGCCGCCGACCACCACGGACAGGTGTGGTTCCACGACCCACGGCGCGCCACGATCCGCCTGGACGTGGTCTTCGGCCCGGACTCCGACGTACGACTGCCCGGGGACTCCCCCGACAACATCTGTCTGGCCCCGGACGGCGGCCTGATGGTGTGCGAGGACGGCGCCGGCACGCAGTACGTCTTCGGCGTGACCTCGGGCGGCGAGGTCTACCCGATGGCCCGCAACGCCGACGACATCGGCCGCCCCGGGGCTCCGGAGTGGGGAGAGTTCGCCGGGGTCACCTTCTCCCCGGACCGGCGGACGATGTACGTCAACGCCTACGCCCCGGGCACCACCTTCGCCGTGACGGGCCCCTGGCACTGAACCGCACGGGCCCTGTGGCCCCCGCCCCGGGACCTTCGGACACCTCGCGACGCCGTTCGATGTGATGGAGGATCGGAGGGAATCGAGCGGACGGGGGTAGGCGGCGGTGGCCAAGAAGACCAAGGAGAACGACGAGAGGGCCGGGAACCACGGCCGGGGAGAGGAGTCCGCCCCGCCGGGCTCCCGCCCCGCCGGGGACGGCCCCGACCGGTTGCGCCCGGTGCTCCGCGTGCCCACCGGTGGACGCGTGGACCTCGACTCCTTCCACGCCGCCGCCACGCCGGCCGGCCCGACGGACAAGGCCGCCGCCCTGGCCGCCACCGCCGAGCTCGCCGGGCCGCTCGCCTCCCTCCAGGAACGGCTGTACGCGGCCAGTACCGCCGGTGACCGCCGGCGCCTCCTGCTCGTCCTACAGGGCATGGACACCAGCGGCAAGGGGGGCACCGTGAAACACGTGATCGGGCTGTTCACACCGTACGGCTGCCGCATCAAGGCCTTCCGGGCCCCCACCCCCGAGGAACGGGACCACCCCTTCCTCTGGCGCATCATGAGGGCCCTGCCCCATCCGGGCGAGATCGGCGTCTTCGACCGTTCGCACTACGAGGACGTGCTCATCGCCCGCGTCCACGAACTGGTGCCGCGCAGCCACCTGAACCGCCGATACGCCCAGATCAACCAGTTCGAGCAGTCCCTCGCGGACGACGGCGTGACCGTGGTGAAGGCCTTCCTCCACATCAGCTACGAGGAGCAGCGCAACCGGCTCCTGGAACGGCTCGACAACCCCGAGAAGCACTGGAAGTTCGACCCTGCCGACATCGACGAGCGCAGCAGGTGGCCCGCCTACCAGACCGCGTACGAGCTTGCCCTGGAGCAGTGCTCCACCGACGCCGCGCCCTGGTACGTCGTCCCCTCGGACCACAAGTGGTACCGCAACTGGGCGATCAGCCAGCTGCTGCTCGAACACCTGGAGGAGATCGATCCGCACTATCCCCCCGCCGCTTTCGACGTCGCGGCGTGCCGCGCCCGGCTGCTGAAGACCTGACGGGGCCGAAGACCTGACGGAGCTGAGAGGGTTAAGGGGGCTGAGAGGGCTGAGGTCCGTACGAGCGGGCGACGTGCCGGGCCACCCTCGTGCCGCGACGGTCCGATTGGCAGATCGTCATATATTTTGCATCCGTGACCCCTTCTGTGCGCAATGTGGCGGTCGCGGCCGCCCTCAGTGCCGCTCTCTGCACCGCCCTCGCAGGATGCGGGGGCGGCAACAGCGCCTCCGGCTCCGGTTCCGGCGGCCAGGCCCGCATGGGCACCCCCGCGGCCTCGACAACGTCGTCCTCACCCGCCCCGCCCCGCGCGGGCGCCTCCTCTCCGGCAGCCGCCCCGCCGCCGGCCAAGGCCCCGACCCTGGCCCCCGGACCGAACGGCCTGACCCCGGTCTTCGAGCGGGCGAAGCAGCACGGCGACAAGACCGTCGCGCTGACCTTCGACGCCGACATGACCTCCGACCAGGGGCCGCGCGCCGCCGCCGGGGAGCACTTCGACAACCCCCAGCTGATCGCCACCCTGCGCAAGCTCCAGGTGCCCTCGACGATCTTCATGACCGGCCGGTGGGCCGAGGAGTACCCGGACCAGGCCAAGTCCATCGGCACCGACCCCACCTTCGAGATCGCGAACCACTCGTACAGCCACCACGCCTTCACCTCGCCCTGCTACGGGCTCCCCGCGCTCGACGGCGCAGCCGCCCGGGCCGATGTGGACCGGGCCTTCGCCGCCTTCCGTGCGGCCGGCGCCGTCAACACCGTCCCGTACTTCCGCTTCCCCGGCGGCTGCTACGACGACCAGGCGCTGCGGGCCATTTCCACGGCCAAGGTCACGGCCGTCCAATGGGACGTGGTCAGCGGGGACGCCTTCGCCAAGGACCCCGACGCGGTGGCCGAGCAGGTCCTCTCGGGAGTGAAGCCCGGCTCGGTGGTGGTCATGCACTGCACGCGCAGCGCGGCCCCGGTCACCGAAGAGGCGATCCGGAAGATCGTCCCGGAGCTGCGCAAGCGCGGCTACCGCTTCGTGAAGGTGTCCGAGCTCATCGGCAAGTAGGCCGGCCGAGGGCTCAGCCGGAGCAGGCCGTGCGCTGCGCGTCCTGCCACTCGCAGACCGGGCACAGCACCACGCCCGGGGTCGCGACCCCGTACTCGGTGGGTTTGCCGCACTCCAGGCAATCGGCGTACGGCGGCCCCACCCCGGCCGCGGCGCGGGCCTCCGGGGCGGGGCAGTACGGCACGTCCTGTCCAGGCTGGTCCATGCGTACGAGCGTACTCAGCCCGTACGTACTCAGCCCCGCCGGGCGGCAGCCCGGCACGCCACCGCTCCCGCGGCGCAGGCCAGCGCCAGCGCGCCGGCCAGGGCGCCCACCGCCGGCTGCGCCGAGCCCGTGACCAGTCCGGTCACCGCCACCCGGGCCGGGGAGCCCGCGGTGACCACGGCCAGCAGGCAGCCGAGGCCCGCCGCCGCTGCCGCGTATCCGGGGGCCTTCAGCAGCGGCCGGTTGCACAGTGCGCCCACGGCCACCCCGGTCAGGGAGCACACCAGTACGCCGACGGCCCCGGCCGGGGCGGCCGGGCCCGCTCCGGGCTCCGGCCTGCCGAGCAGCAGCACCACGGCGGCGGCAGCCGTCCCGGCGGCCAGTGCACCGCCCAGCGCGGTGAGCAGGGCCGCCGCGTGCACCCGGAGCGGACCGGCAGCGGCGGCGGCGCAGTCCCGGGCGGCGTCGGGTTCGCTGGTCACGCATACCCGCACGAGCCAGGCGGCCACCGGGACCAGCGCCGCGGCCGCGTAGCCCAGCGAGTCGAGCACCGGGTCGCCCGGGCGGACCCCGACAGCCAGGAAGGCGGCGTACAGCAGCACGGGCGCGAGCCAGCGCTGCGAGCGCAGCAGCAGGGCGCCCTGGTAGCGCAACAGGCCGGTCATGACAGGTCCCGGACGTCGCGGATGTGCCAGGAGGGGCGGGTGGTGAGCAGTTCGCACAGCACCGCGTCGGACCGGGCGGCGGGCACGGTCAGCCGCAGGCCGCCGCCCGGCGCGGGCTCGGCGGCCAGGCCGGGGGGCGGTTCCGCGCCGGGCGGTCCCACGGCCTCGATCCGTACGTACCGCCCCGCGCCGGCCGGCGCCCGTACGGGGACCAGTGCGACCCCCTCGACCCGGTGGTGCGCGTCGGCCGCCCCGGCGAGCCGCGCGGGGTCATGGTCGACGAAGACCACCGTGCCTCCGGCGGTGGTCCGCTCGGCGACGGCCCGGTCCAGCTCGGCGCGGGCGGGCGCGTCGAGCCCGGTCCACGCCTCGTCGAGGACGAGCAGCCCGGGTTCGGCGAGCAGGGCCTGAGCTACGGCCACCTTCTGGCTGCTCCCCTTGGAGAGTTCGGCGAGCGGGGTGCCCGCGAGCCCGGCGGCGCCGAAGCGCTCCAGCCATCCGGCGGCCCGGTGCACGGCCTCGGCACGCGTGAGGCCGTGGACCCGGCCCATGTGCGTCAGGTAGGCGGCAGCGGTGAGCGGGAGCGTCGCGGGGAAGCGCTCAGGGACGTACCCCGTGCGGTGCGGGCGCCCGGTGATCCGCCCCTCGGTCGGGGTGTCGATCCCGGCGACGAGCCGCAGCAGGGTGGACTTGCCGCCGCCGTTGCGGCCCTCGATCCGTACGAGGGCCCCGGGCGGCAGCTCCAGCGCGACCCCGCGCAGGATCCAGGGCCGCCGCAGTCCGTAGCGGCGGCCCACTCCGGACAGCTTCAGTGTCCCGCCACCGTTTCGGTCACCTCGCTGGGCCGGACGATGACGAAGCCCTCGCCGCTCAGCTTCAGCTGGACGGCCTCGCCGGAGCCGCCGCGGATCATCGAGCCGATCGACTGGGAGCGGTGCAGGCCGGTTTCCAGCTGGGCGCTCCAGCCGACCACGGCGTCCGTGTCCACGTACACGGGGTTCTGGGCCGTGACCGGGATGATGATCGGGTTGCCGTCGCAGACCACGGCGAGCTGGCCGGTGCCGGTGAAGAGGCTGTTGAAGAGTCCGCCGCCGGTCATGCCGGCGCCCTTCACCATCTTGATCTCGTACGACAGCGTGGCGTCGAAGCAGAGCACGTTGCGCCCGTTGACGGTCAGGGCGTCGCCAGACTCGAAGTCGATGATGAAGCAGTGCCCGGCCTGGTGGGCGAACCAGGCCTCGCCCTGACCGCGTACGGACATCAGCGCCAGGCCCTCGCCGGTGACGGCGCGCTTGAGCATGCCGCCTATGCCCTGACCCTTGCGCTCGAACTGGAGGTTGCCGCGGAAGGCAACCATCGAGCCCTGCCGGGCCAGCATTTCGCCGTTGACGGCGTACTTCACGGATTTGGCGTTCTGCAGGGTCATGCCAGGGGTGGCGGACGGCTGGGCCAGGTGCTCGGACGCAAAGAGATCGCTCTTCATGGGCTCGATCCTCACCTGGCCCGGACCCCTGCGGCATCATCCTGAAGGCGGAGGCTGGCAGACTTGGCGGGATGAGCAGCCAGCACCCGCACCACACTTCCGACGTACCCGCCGTCGGGGCGGACAGCCCGTTCCGCCGGGAGCGCATCGCCCGCGACGAGGCACCGCAGTTCGTCCTGCCCCTGGTGGTACGGATCGAGAAGACCGAACCGCCCGCCCGGACGGACGCGTTGGAGACGGCGGCCCGCGCCGTACTGGTCCTGCTGACCGACGAACGCGCCCGCGACGGGGGCGAATGGGCCGAGGCGGTCCGTGACTGGCAGGACGCACGCATCCGGAAGGTGGTGCGCCGGGCGCGCGGCGCGGAGTGGCGCAAGGCCGAGACCCTGCCCGGTGTCACAGTGCACGGCGCCACGTCGCAGGTACGGGTCTTCCCGCCCGTGCCGCTGGACGGTTGGCCCAAGGAGCTCGCGAAGCTCCAGGTCTCGGGGACCGACCTGGACGACCCGGAGCCGGTCGTGCCGGCCGCACCGGGGGTTCCGGTGCTGTGGCTCAACCCTGCCCTGGAGATGTCCGCCGGCAAGGCGATGGCCCAGGCCGGGCACGCGGCCCAGCTGGCGTGGTGGGAGCTGACCGGCCCGGAGCGCACCGCATGGCAGGACTCCGGTTTCCGGCTGGCCGTACGGACGGCCCCGCGCGAGCGGTGGGCGGAGCTGAGCGGAAGCGGGCTGCCGGTGGTCCGGGACGCCGGTTTCACGGAGATCGCCCCCGGCTCGGCGACGGTGGTCGCCGATCATCCGGCGTTGCGGGCGCGGCTCTGCGGCCACGGTGCGGGCTGACCGGGAACCTCAAATGTTGCTCTGAACGTCCCCGTCCGTGGTTGGCCCGACTGCGTCGGGGCCATGACATCGGCACACGGACCGGTGGGAGGGGGCGAGGGGACATGAAGGCCATGGCACACCTGGGGGTGGGCATCGGCTGGCGGCCGGAGATCGCGGACGCGGTGGAGCGACTGCCGGGCCTGGACTGGGTCGAGGTGGTGGCCGAGAACATCTGCCCCGGACACCTGCCCGCCCCGCTGCTCCGGCTGCGCGAACGCGGCGTCCGCGTCGTGCCGCACGGGGTCTCGCTGGGCCTCGGCGGCGCCGACCGCCCCGACGCGGGCAAGCTGGCCGCACTCGGGGATCGGGCGGTGGCACTGGGGGCACCGCTCGTCACCGAGCACATCGCGTTCGTACGGACGTCCTCGCCGGCCTTGGAGGCGGGACACCTGCTGCCGGTGCAGCGGACGCGCGACGCACTGGACGTCCTGTGCGAGAACGTGCGGATCGCGCAGGACGCCCTGCCGGTACCGCTGGCGCTGGAGAACATCGCCGCGCTGATCTCCTGGCCCGGTGAGGAGCTGACGGAGGCGCAGTTCCTGACGGAACTGGTGGAGCGGACGGGGGTCCGCCTGCTGATCGACGTGGCCAACCTGCACACGAACCGGGTCAACCGGGGGGAGGACCCGTTCGACGTGCTCGACGCGATTCCCCTGGAGGCGCTCGCGTACGTGCACGTCGCCGGGGGCGTCGAGCGGGGCGGGGTGTGGCACGACACGCATGCTCATCCGGTGCCGGCCGTGGTGCTCGACGTCCTGGCGGAGCTGCGCCGGCGCGTGGAGCCCGCGGGGGTACTGCTGGAGCGGGACGACGACTTCCCACCCGAAGCGGAGCTGGCCGGGGAACTGGCCGCGATCCGGGCCGTGGTGGGCCCTGTGGGGCGCTCCCCCGGCCGCCCGCCCGCCCGACCGAGTGCCCCGTACCTCCCCCCGCCGCCTCTGGAGGCACCCCGAGCGGAGGTGCCCCGAGCGGAGGTGCCCCGCGCGCCCAGCCTCGCGGCGGCGCCGGAGCGGGCACGGGTGCGGGTCGGCGTGGAGCAGGCCGCACTGTTGTCGGCCCTGGTGGCGGGCACGCCCGTGCCCGAGGGGTTCGACCGGCAGCGCGTACGGGTGCAGGCGCGGGCGCTGGCCGCCAAGCGGGCCGGGGTCGTCGCGAAGCTCGCGCCCGAGCTGCCCGGCGTCCTCGGCGGCTTCGAGCCGTACCGCGAGGCCTTCCTCGCGTACGCCCGCAACCGCCCCATGGCCGCCGGATACCGGCGGGACGCACTCGACTTCGCCGAGCACTTGCTGATCCAGGACCTACCCGCCGACCCCGTCGCCCGGCGCCGGCTCACCACCTGGTGGCAGGACCGGGTCGGGGCGCGACCGCCCCGGAGGATCGTGCGCTGGGCCCGGGCACTCGCAGGGCGTGCGGCATGAACCTCCTCGCCCTCGCGACCTGGATCGCCGTCGTCGTCTCCACCGTGCTGCTGCTCCGTGGCCTACGGCGCTCCCGGCCGCCCCTGGCCGGCCCGGCCCCCCGCCTGCACGACCTGTCCGAGGCCGCGTTCATGGCCGGCGGCCCGGGCGCGGTCGTGGACGCCGCGCTCGTCTCACTGCTCGGGGACGGCCGGCTGGTGGTCGGCGGCCCGGGGATCGTCCACGTACGCCCCGGGGCCCGGGCGGGCGACCACGCCGAGCGGGCCGTACTCGAAGCCCATCGACAGGCCCCTTCCGGCTGGCTCTACCAGGTGCGGTACGCAGCCATGCTCGACCCCGCCGTCCAGGAGACCGGCGACGCACTCGCCTCCCGCGGGCTGCTCGTCGCGCCCGGCTCCGGGCGCCGGTGGCGGCGCTGGGGCGTGGTCCAGGCCGTGGTGTGCGGAGTGTGGCTGGTGGCGTCCCTGCCGCTCACGTTCGTCGCGCTCGCGATCGAACACGAGCCCGGGGTGCCGTTCGCCCTCATGGTGTTCCCCGTCCTGATCGGCGGCATCGTGATGGGCTGCGTGGTCGTCGCCCGCGCCAAGCAGCGGCTCACGCCGGCCGGGGTGGCGGCGCTGCGCGAGATGCGCTCGCAGTGCCTGAACGACCAGACCCCGCACGTGCAGACCGCCCTGTACGGGCTGCATGGCCTGCGGGACCCATACCTGCGGGAACAACTGGTACCGGCAGCCCGCAGCACCCGGCTGGCAGCCGCCCAACGGGGCTCCGGCCACCACGGCTCGTCCTCGGTCGACTCCTGCGGGTCTTCCGCCGCGATCCTGCCCGTCGTATGGTGCGCGAGCAGCGATGGCGGGGGGAGCTCCGGAACGGGCTGCGGCTCCACCGGATCGAGCTGCGCCTCCTCGGGGTCGAGTTGCTCGTCGGGCTCCAGCTGCGGCTCCTCCTCCAGCAGTTGTGGGAGCAGCAGCTCCAGCTGTTCCAGCAGTTCGAGTTGCGGCAGCTCGTCCGGTTCGAGCTGTAGCAGCAGTTCCTGACCGGGCACGTCGACCTCTCGTGGGAATCGGCCATGTTCTGGATCCTGCTCCTCCTGATGGCCTGGGCCGGGCGCTGGCGTCGTGCACCCGTCTGCTGAGGGCTGCCGCCAGGGCCGCGGCACCCGCCCCTGACACCGGTACGGGCTCCGGTACGGGCACCGGGCCCCGCCACGACGAGCTGACGCTGTACGAGGCCGCCTATCTCGCCGGCGGCCCGCGCCGGGTCGTCGAGCTGACCCTGCTCTCCATGCAGCGCCAGCGGCGGCTGATGCTGGCCCACACCGGCTGGGCGACCGTCGTCGACCCGGTGGGCCGCGATCCGCACGAGCGGTCCGTGCTCGGCGCGTTCGGGCCGGACGGCCAGTCGCCGGTGCCCGTGGTACGCAGCGCCGCGGCCCGGGACGAGGCCGTTCGGGTCCTCGCGGTCCGGCTCGGCGCCGCGGGTCTCGCGCTGTCGGACGCGGCCCGCGACGGCGTGGCCGGCGGGGTCCGGGCCGTGCGCCGGGCCACCGTGCTGGTGCTCGCGCTGGCCGCGGCCGCACTGGGCGTTCCGACGGACGGGACCGCTACCACGGTGGTCCTGTGCTGGTTCGCGCTCCCGCTGCTGCTCACCCTGGGCTGCCTGGCCATCGCCGGGTTCGAGACGTACCCGTACTCCGCGTGGGCCTCCCCGGCCGGGCAGCGGCTGCTCGTCTCGCTGGACCGGGAGCGCGGTCGCGGGGACGGCCTCGCGGCCGTGGCGCTGCGCGGCTCCCGCGTGCTCGCCGATCCCTCCCTCCGGGCGGCACTGTCGTAGGCAACGGGGGGATTGCGGCCGACACCCCGTGGTGATCCTTTACAAGGGCCCCGCACAACCCATCTCATCGGCTCATCCGAAGAGATGAAGGGGGCGATGATGCGGACTCCTCTCGCACGCTGCGGCGTCGCCGCGGCGGCGCTCTCCCTGGTCCTGTGCGCCCCGGCCCCGGTCCGCGCGGCCACGGCCCCCGTGCCGGGCACGGCCGAGGCCACGGGCGCCGAACTCGTCGCCCGCCGCGCAGCCGTGGCCGCCGCCCGCGCACGCGACGACCGCGCCACGGCCGCAGGCACCGGCACCCCCGAGGCCAGCACCCCCGCACCCCCGGAAGGGACCGGCGCCCCCGGGGCCGTCGGCCCCCGTCCCCGTACCACCGCAGACGCACATACCGCCGCCGGAGGCAGCGACCTCGTCTTCCGGTCCTGTCCCGCCGTCGAGGAGCTGCCCCCGCCCGTGCTCTGCGCGACCCTCCGGGTCCCGCTCGACTACGCCCGCCCCGACGGTCCGCAGATCTCCCTCGGTGTCAGCCGGATCCCCGCGAGCGGCCACGGTGGCGCCGCCCGGCAGGGCGCGCTCGTGTACAACCCCGGCGGCCCCGGCGCCTCCGGCATGTCCTTCCCGCTCGTCGCGGGCCTGCCGGAGTGGAAGCGCATCGGGGCGGCCTACGACCTCGTCGGCTACGCCCCGCGCGGGGTGGGCCGCTCCGCCCCGCTGTCCTGCGAGGACCCCGCCGCCCGCGGCCGGGGCCCCACCCAGGACCCGAGGACGCCCTCCCCCGCGTACAAGCGGGAACGTGTCGCCGCCGCACGGGCCTACGCCCGAGGCTGCGCGCGGCGGTCCGGCGCGGCCCTGCCGTACGTCACGACCCTCGACAACGTCCGCGACCTGTACGTGCTCCGCGCCGCGCTCGGCGAGCCGAAGCTGACCTTCATGGGCGCCTCGTACGGCACCTACCTGGGAGCCGTCTACGCCACGCTCTACCCGGGCCACGTCGGGCGGATGGTCCTTGACTCCGCCGTCAACCCCGACCCGCGCCGCATCTGGTACCTCAACAACCTCGACCAGGCAGCAGGGTTCGAGCGCCGTTGGTACGACTTCCGCGCCTGGGTGGCCCGGCACCACGCCGCGTACCGGCTCGGCGCCACCCCGGCCGCCGTCCAGGCGAGTTACGTGCGCGTCCGCGACGCGGTGGCCCGTGCTCCGGCCGGCGGGGTCGTCGGGACCGGCGAGCTCCGGGCCGCCTTCCTCCAGGCCGCGTACTACGACGACGTCTGGCCGCAACGGGCGGCCGCGCTCAGCGCCTTCCTGGCCGGCGATCCGGGCCCGCTGGTCGAACAGGCCCGGCCCGAACCGGAGTCGGCGGCAGCGCAGGAGAACGCGCGCGCCGTCTACACGGCGGTGCTGTGCAACGACGCCGCCTGGCCCGCGGACTGGGAGACCTGGGACCGCGACAACACCGAACTGGCGCGCCGGGCGCCCTTCGAGACCTGGGCCAACGCGTTCCTGAACCTGCCGTGCGCGTACTGGCCGGTCCGTGAGCGGCAGCAGCCGGTGGCAGTGGGCGCACGGCCGGCGGGGCTGCCCCGCACGCTGATCGTCGCGGCGGAGCGGGACGGGGCGACCCCCTACGCGGGCGCGCTGGAACTTCAGCGGCGGCTCGGCAGCGGTGCCGCACTGGTCACGGAGAAGGGGGCCGGCACCCACGGAGTGGCCGGTGGACGCAATGACTGCGTGGACCGTCACGTGGAGCGGTACATCCTGACAGGTGACACCTCGGGGTGGCGCGTCACGTGTGCGCCGCATCCGGAGCCCGCACCGGTGTCGCTGGACGACCGGGCAGCAAGGACCCCCGGGAAGGTACCCGGGGTGGTGCTGCCGCCTGTCGTCTGAACTTCCGGGCGGGGTCTCCGGCTGCGTCGTTTCGGGGGCAGCGCCTCCCGATCCACCGAAGGAGGTCAGTCCTCCGGTTCCTTCCCCCCAGGGGAGGTATCAGGCGAGCCCGGCCACCAGATCGGCGACGGACTTGCGGCGTCCGGTGTAGAAGGGCACCTCTTCACGGACGTGCATACGGGCCTCGGAGGCACGCAGGTGACGCATGAGGTCGACGATGCGGTAGAGCTCGTCGGCCTCGAAGGCCAGCATCCACTCGTAGTCGCCCAGCGAGAACGAGGCGACCGTGTTGGCGCGCACGTCAGGGTAGCCGCGGGCCATCTTGCCGTGGTCGGCGAGCATGCGGCGACGGTCCTCGTCGGGCAGCAGGTACCAGTCATACGAGCGCACGAAGGGGTACACGCTGATGTAGTCGCGGGCCACCTCGTCGGCCAGGAAGGCCGGGATGTGCGACTTGTTGAACTCGGCGGGGCGGTGCAGGGCCATGTTCGACCACACCGGCTCCAGCGCGCGGCCCAGCTTGGTGCGGCGGAACAGGTTGTAGGCGGTCTGCAGCTCGTCCGAGGTCTCGGCGTGCCACCAGATCATGATGTCCGCGTCGGCGCGCAGGCCGGAGACGTCATAGGTGCCACGGACGGTGATGTCCTTGGCGGCCAGCTGGTCGAAGAGCTCCTGGACCTCGTCGGCGTAGCCGGCGCGGTCTTCGGGGAGTACGTCCTTCAGCTTGAAGACGGACCACAGGGTGTAGCGGATGACCTCGTTGAGGTCCTTCGCCTTCTTCCCCGCGTTGGGAATCTTCTCTGGTGCAGTCATGTGTCCATTGTCCCGTGTGCTGATCAGTGGTCGGTGCCAGGGGTGCCCAACGTGGCCATGACCACGTCGGCGGCCTTCCCGGCGCTTGCGATGCAGGCCGGGATGCCCACGCCGTCGTACAGCGCGCCGCACACCGCGAGGCCCGGCAGGGCCGCGACGGCGCTGCGGATGCGGGCCACCCGGTCGAGGTGACCGACCGGGTACTGGGGCAGGCCCCCGTCCCAGCGGGTGACGGTGGAGGCGATCGGCCGGGCCGCCAGGCCCGTGGCCTCGCCGAGGTCGCGGAGCGAGACCTCGACCAGCTCGGAGTCCTCGCGCTGGAGGTCGCCCTCGTCGCCGTACCGGCCGACCGAGGTGCGCAGCAGGAACAGCTCGGGGTCGGCGCCGGCCCACGCCCACTTGTTGCTGGAGAAGGTGGAGGCCTTGATGGTCCGTCCGTCCACCGGCGGTACCAGGAACCCGCTGGCCCCGCCCCCGGTGATCGCGGCCGGCAGCTCGGACCGTCGGAAGGCCATCGTGACCAGGGCCATCGAGGCGTAGTCGACCGCCCGCAGTTCCTCGGCCGCGGCCGGCGCGAGCCCGTCCAGCAGCCGTGCGGCGGGCCCCGCCGGGACGGCCAGGACCACGGCGTCGGCCTCGATGACCTCCGTGTCGGCGACCACCCGCCAGCCGCCGGCCGTACGGAGGACCTCGCGCACGGCGGTACCGGTGCTGATCCGCGCCCCGGCCGCCCGGCACGCCTCGGCCACGGCCTGCGGGAGCCGTCCGATGCCGCCGTCGATGCCGGAGAAGACCGGGCCGGCCTGCTGGGGCTGCTGCGCGGCCCGGCGCTGGAGCTCCCGCACGCCCTCGCCCAGCGATGGGTGCGTACGGGCGACCTCGAAGAGCTGGGGGACGGCGGCGCGCATGGAGATGCGGTAGGCGTTGCCCGCGTAGACCCCGCCGAGGAGTGGCTCCACCAGCCGGTCGACGACCTCGTGGCCGAGGCGGGCGGCGACGTACTCCCCGACGGCCACGTCCTCGCCGATCTCGGTGGGCGGCAGCTCGCCCTCGGCCTCGATCCGGGCCAGGCCCTCTGCGGAGAGCACCCCGGAGGCGGCGAGCGGTGCCAGATCGCCGGGTACGCCCATGACGTGGCCGCGCGGCATGGGTCGCAGCGCACCGCGGGTCCACAGGTGGGCGGTGGTGGTGGCCGGCGGCTGGAGGGCCTCGGCGAGGCCCACGGCACGGGCCAGGTCCAGGGCTTCTGGGCGGCGGGCGAGCACCGATTCGGCGCCGAGGTCGACGGGGGCCCCGGCGAGCTCACCGGCGAACAGCTTGCCGCCGAGGCGCGGCCCGGCTTCCAGGAGCGTGACGCGCAGCCCGTCGGCGAGCAGCCGGTGGGCCGCCGCGAGGCCGGCGATGCCGCCGCCGATGACGACGACGTGACCGGTCGGGGCCGGCCGGTCCTTCGCGCCGCCCGTACCGCCCGTACCGTCCGTACGCATGTCCGCTTCGTGCATGGACACATCGTCTCAGACCGCTCACCGGCCGATCACCGAGGCCGGACCGTGACCGCATCGGGATCGGCTCGGGACCGCGGGAGCGAAACCCGCGGCGGGACCCCGTGCGTCACAACGCCGACACCAGCCGAACCTTGGGGGGTACCACCGATGCGCACCATCCGCGAAGGCGTTACTGCCGGACACCGGGGCGCGGCCGCCCTGGCCGCCCTTTCCCTGGCCGGGGCGCTCGCGCTCACCGGCTGCGGTTCCGCCGACGGCGCCCGCTCGGCCTCGGCCGACAAGGCGGCGGTCCAGGCTCCGGAGGGCGCGCCCCAGGGCAAGCCGGGGGCGGCTGCGGCGGCTCCACCGGCGGCTTCCGGGGCCGATGCGGCCAAGAACCCGCAGCAGCCGGCTGCCGTGCGCCCGCACGTCATCCGTACGGGCAAGCTCGCCGTCGAGACGGCGGACGCGCAGAAGGCACTGGCCGCGGCCCGCACGGCGGCGGAGGGCGCGGGCGGGTACGTGGGCAACGAGTCCACCCAGCGCGGCAAGGACGGCCGGATGACGTCGACGCTGACCCTGCGGGTGCCCGGCGACCGCTTCGACGCGGTGCTCGGCGCCCTGGAGGGCAGCGGGAAGCTGTTGAACCGCACGGTCGAGGCGCAGGACGTGACCGAGAAGGTCGCCGACATCGAAAGCCGGGTCACGTCGCAGCGGGCGAGCGTGGCCCGGGTGCGCGAGATGATGGAGAAGGCCTCCGCGCTCGGCGATCTGGTCATGCTGGAGGCCGAACTGAGCAAGCGTCAGTCGGACCTGGAGTCGCTGATCGCGCAGCAGACGGCGTTGAAGGACCGGACCTCGATGGGCACGATCACGATGGAGGTCTCCGAGCCGGCCCCGAAGGCGGCGGTGCACGAGGACGAGGAGCCGTCCTTCACGGACGCCTTGAGCGGCGGTTGGGACGTCTTCACGACGATCCTGCGCTACCTGACCCTGGTGGTCGCCGTGCTGCTGCCGTTCGCGATGACGGCCGCCCTGGTGCTGCTGTGCTTCCGGGCGTACCGGCGGCTGCGTCCGGCGGAGCCGAAGTCGACGCCGGACCCGCAGCGGGTCCCGGAGGCACGGGCCGCGGACCCGACCGAATCGGCTCGCGTTACGGACTGAACGCCCATTCGCCCGTAGCGTGTTCCCCGGTAAGGGACGGTGCGCGGGACGGGGACGGACGATGGCGACGGAACGACTGGTGGTGGTCGGCGGTGACGCGGCGGGGATGTCCGCCGCGTCACAGGCCCGCCGGCTCAAGGGCCCGGCAGAACTGGAGATCGTGGCGTTCGAGCGGGGGCACTTCACCTCGTACTCCGCGTGCGGCATCCCGTACTGGATCGGTGGCCAGGTCGTCGATCGGGACGATCTGATCGCCCGCACCCCCGAGGAACACCGGGCCCGGGGCATCGACCTGCGGACGCGCACGGAGGTGGTCGAGCTCGACCTCGCCGGGGGGCGGGTCCGCTCCCGCGACCTGGAATCCGGGTCCGAGTCCTGGACGGGCTACGACAAGCTGGTCCTGGCCACCGGCGCCCGGCCGATCCGCCCCCACCTGCCCGGAATCGGCGCGCACGGGGTGCACGGCGTCCAGACCCTGGACGACGGCCAGCGCCTGATGGACACCCTGGACCGTACGGAGGGCCGCAGGGCGGTCGTCGTGGGCGCGGGCTACATCGGCGTGGAGATGGCGGAGGCGCTGGTCGGCAGGGGGTACGAGGTCACGGTCCTGCACCGCGGCGAGCAGCCGATGGCCACCTTGGACCCGGACATGGGCGCTCTGGTGCACCGTGCGATGAACGGCATGGGGATCCGTACGGTGTCCCGCGCCGAGGTGACGAAGATCCTCACGGACGATCGGGGCGGGGTCCGCGCGGTGGCCACCGCGGCGGGCGAGGAGTACCCGGCGGACGTGGTGGTCCTCGGGATCGGCGTGGAGCCCCGCACCGGCCTGGCCCGGGCGGCGGGCCTACCGCTCGGCGAGTCGGGCGGCCTGCTGACCGACCTGTCGATGCGGGTCCGGGGCCACGAGAACATCTGGTCGGGCGGCGACTGCGTGGAGGTCCTGGACCTGGTCTCCGGCCGCATGCGGCACATTCCGCTGGGCACGCACGCCAACAAGCACGGCCAGGTGATCGGCTCCGGTGCGGGCGGCGGCTACGCCACGTTCCCGGGGGTGGTCGGGACGGCCGTGAGCAAGGTGTGCGACCTGGAGATCGCCCGTACGGGGCTGCGCGAGAAGGACGCGCTCGCGGCGGGTCTGCGCTTCGTGACGGCGACGATCAGCTCGACGACGACGGCGGGCTACTACCCGACGGCGGCGCAGATGACGGTCAAGATCCTGGCGGAGCGCCGCACGGGCCGGCTGCTGGGCGTCCAGATCATCGGGGGCGCCGGGTCCGCGAAGCGGGTGGACATCGCGGCGGTCGCGCTGACGGCGGGCATGACGGTGGACCAGTTGGTGTCGCTGGACCTGGGCTACGCCCCGCCGTTCTCCCCGGTGTGGGACCCGATCCTAGTGGCGGCCCGCAAGGCGGTCTCGGCGGTCCGCACCGCGGGCGGCTAGTGCGGTGACCTGAAGGGGGCCGGTGAACCTCTCCGGTCACAGCACGAGGCGGGTCCGGGCGGGTCCGACGACGGCGTCGGACCCGCCCCCGCTCCGTTGAGGTACCGAGCACGGGGCCCGGGCCCCGTCCTCACAACGACACCGCGGGCTGCGGGCTGCGGGCCAGGCGAGACCCTGGCGACGGGGCCTAGCGCTGGGTCTGGGTGTGGACGTAGTCCACCAGGCGGGTCAGGGCGTCCGGGTCGGTCGTCGGGAGGACGCCGTGGCCCAGGTTGAAGACGTGGCCCTCCAGCGAAGCCGCCGCGTCCAGGACCTCGCGGGTCTTGGTCTCGATGGCCTCGGGGGTGGAGAAGAGCACCGCCGGGTCCAGGTTGCCCTGGAGCGCCTTGCCGGGGCCGACCCGGCGGGCCGCCTCGTCCAGCGGGATGCGCCAGTCGACGCCGACGACGTCCGCGCCGGCCTCGCCCATCAGGCCGAGCAGCTCGCCCGTGCCCACGCCGAAGTGGATGCGCGGCACGCCGTACGGGGCGACGGCCTCGAAGACCTTCGTCGAGGCCGGCATCACCGAGCGGCGGTAGTCGGCCGGGGCGAGCGCGCCGACCCAGGAGTCGAAGAGCTGCACGGCGGAGACGCCCGCCTCAATCTGCACCTTCAGGAAGGCCGAGGTGATCTCCGCGAGGCGGTCGAGCAGGTCTGCCCACAGCTGCGGGTCCCCGTACATCAGGGCCTTGGTGTGCTCGTGGTTGCGGGACGGGCCGCCCTCGACCAGGTAGCTCGCGAGGGTGAAGGGCGCCCCTGCGAAACCGATCAACGGCGTGGCACCCAGTTCACCCGTGAGCATGCCGATCGCCTCGGTGACGTACGAGACGTCCTCAGGGGTGAGGTCGCGCAGCTGTGCAAGGTCCTCGCGGCGGCGGATCGGCTGGGCGACGACCGGGCCGATGCCCGGCTTGATGTCCAGGTCGATGCCGATGGCCTTGAGCGGAACCACGATGTCGGAGAAGAAGATCGCCGCGTCCACGTTGTGGCGTCGGACCGGCTGGAGCGTGATCTCCGTGACCAGGTCGGGCCGCATGCAGGACTCCAGCATCTGCGTGCCCTCGCGCAGCTTCCGGTACTCGGGGAGGGAGCGCCCCGCCTGCCGCATGAACCACACCGGGGTGTGCGGCACCGGCTCCCGCCGGCACGCCTTCAGGAAGGCGGAATCGTACGTCTGACTCGGCTGGCCCGTGGGGCGGCTGTTGGCGCTCACGCGGCAAATCTTCGCACGTATGACGAAGTGCGCGGCCCGGCGCGGGTGTCCCTGCGCCGCAGGGGCGCTCGTTCCGCCTAGTCTTCCCCGCATGGCTGCGGCTCAGGGACGATCTTCAGATGGCGCCGACGGTGTGGACAGCGGGAAGGAGAGCTCCGTCCCGCTCCCGTTCCGGCGGGCGGTCGACGGCTTGAAGCTGGCGCGCCTGCGTCCGGGGATCGAGATCGACCCGGCCAGACCGCCCCAGCGCCTGGCCCCGCACGCCTATGCGCTCGAAGCCGCCGTCGTGGACGGGGAGGACGATCTGGCTGACGGCCGGCTGATCCTGCTCCACGATCCGGCCGGGCACGACGCCTGGCACGGGACCTTTCGGCTGGTGACGCTCGTCCGCGCCGAACTCGAACCCGAGATGGCGGCGGACCCGCTCCTCCCCGAGGTGTGCTGGTCCTGGCTGACGGGTGCCCTGGACGCCCGCGGCCTGGCGTACGGGGAGGCGAGCGGGACCGTGACCATGGCGAGCTCGCACTACTTCGGCGGGCTTGCGGAGCGGCGGCCGGCGACGCAGATCGAGATCCGGGCCTCGTGGACGCCGCGCGAGGGCGTGGGCGGGGTGCCGGACACGTCCGCGCACCTGTTGGCGTGGTGCGAGCTGTTGTGCCAGATCGCGGGGCTTCCGCCGGTGGGAGCGACGGACTCGGGGACGGGCGTGGTCTCCCTGCCACAACGGCGCGGTCCGCACCACCCGTAGTCGTGGGTCCGTACGGCGGCACGCGGGCGGGCCGCGCCGTCCGAACGCACCACACCCCGTAGAACGGCCGATCGAGCGCGCACGGCCGACTGTCGGAACCGGGCGCCCGTTGTGGGCTTCTGATCACCAGATGATCGATCGTGCGTCCGAATTGCCCGAATTGTTACTCACCAAATCGTGATCATTCCCTAAAGCCGGGCGGGTGACGTGCCGAAGGAGTCAGTGACCATCCGCACGGTTCGAAACCGGCTTCCTTCCCCGAGCCGGCCGTCCCGCCACTCCCCCAGGAGGCCTAGGTGTCCGTTCTTCTCGAGCAGCCCGCAAGCCTGGTCGCCTACCGCCCGAACAAGCCGACGGCCATGGTCGTCGTGGCCGACCCGCGCGTCCGTTCCACCGTGACCCGCCATCTGTGGGCCCTCGGAGTTCGTGATGTGATCGAGGCGTCGTCCATCGCGGAGGCCCGCCCCCGCGTCGGCAGCCCGCGCGACATCTGCGTGGCCGACGTACACCTGCCCGACGGTTCCGGTCTCACCCTGCTCTCCGAGACCCGGGCCGCCGGGTGGCCGAACGGCCTGGCCCTGTCCGCCGCCGACGACATCGGCGCCGTGCGCAACGCCCTCGCGGGCGGAGTGAAGGGCTACGTCGTCACCGGCACGCGCACCAACATCGGGCTCCCCTCCCGGCCCGGCGCCGCCCCCATCGGCGCTGCCGCCGCCCGTATGCACCGCCGCCCCCCGGGTGCCCCGAGCCACCCGGGCGGCTACCGCGAGCTCTCCGGCCGCGAGGTCGAGGTCCTGCGCCTCGTCGCGGAGGGCCAGTCCAACAAGGCCATCGGCGTCTCGATGGGCCTGTCCGCCCTGACCGTCAAGTCCCACCTCGCCCGGATCGCCCGCAAGCTGGGCACCGGCGACCGGGCCGGGATGGTCGCCGTCGCACTGCGGACCGGGATCATCCACTGAACCCTCCCGGAGGCACCCCGACGGATTCCCCCGGCCAACCCCTGGAGAGGCCCCGGGGATTCCCGGGGAACCCCGGGAAACGTCCGCACGTCCATCCCGCGCCCGTCGACGGAACGTTCCGGCGACGGGCGCGCCGCATCCACGGATACCCTTGAGCGGTGACCGACGCCCAAGAGACCGCAGCAGACCTGCGCACCACCACCGGGGGCGGCCCCCCGGACGACGTCGAAAAGGCGCCGATTCCGTTGCTCGAGCCCCGCGAGGGGATCCCTCCGGTGGTCGCCGACGAGGACGCACTCGCCCGGGTGGTCGCGGCCTTCGCCGCGGGCACCGGACCTGTGGCGGTCGACGCCGAGCGCGCCTCCGGATACCGCTACGGGCAGCGCGCCTACCTGGTGCAGCTGCGCCGCGAGGGCGCAGGATCCGCGCTGATCGACCCGGTCGGTTGCCCCGACCTTTCCGCATTGGGCGAGGCCCTGACCTCCGCCGAGTGGATCCTGCACGCCGCGACCCAGGACCTGCCGTGCCTGCGCGAAATAGGCATGGTCCCCACCTCCCTTTTCGACACCGAGCTAGCCGGCCGCCTCGCCGGCTTCCCGCGGGTCGGACTGGGCGCGATGGTCGAGAGCGTTCTCGGCTACGCGCTGGAGAAGGGGCACTCCGCCGTCGACTGGTCCACCCGCCCGCTCCCCGAACCGTGGCTGCGCTACGCCGCGCTCGACGTGGAGCTCCTGGTGGACCTGCGCGACGCGCTGGAGAAGGAACTGGACCGGCAGGGCAAGCTGGAATGGGCCCGGCAGGAGTTCGACGCCATCGCCGCCGCCCCGCCCGCCCCGCCCCGCAAGGACCCGTGGCGCCGGACGTCCGGCATGCACAAGGTGCGCCGCCGCCGGCAGATGGCCGTCGTACGGGAGCTATGGGAGTCCCGGGACCGTATCGCGCAGCGGCGCGACGTGTCGCCGGGCAAGGTGCTGGGGGACGCCGCGATCGTCGAGGCCGCGCTCGCCCTGCCGACGAACGTGCACGCCCTGTCGGCCCTGCCCGGGTACGGCCAGCGGATGGGCCGGCGCCAGCTGGACCAGTGGATGGCCGCGGTGGACCGGGCGAAGGCCCTGCCCGAGAGCGAGCTGCCGCAGCCGGGGGCGACCCCTGCGGGCCCGCCGCCACCGCGTTCCTGGGCGGACAAGGACCCGGCGGCTGCGGCGCGGCTGTCGGCGGCCCGGGCTGCCGTCTCGGCGCTCGCGGAGCAGCTGAACCTGCCCCAGGAGAACCTGATCACCCCGGACACGGTCCGCCGGCTGTGCTGGGAGCCGCCGCAGCGGCGGGAGCAGGACGCTGTGGCGCAGGCCCTCGCGGACTACGGCGCCCGTCCGTGGCAGATCGAGCAGGTGACCGCGGTCCTGGTCACGGCCCTGGCCGCGAACGCCTGACCCGCCACACCGCCGGAAGCGGGCACGGGGTCCTCACTCCAAGGGAGTGAGGACCCCGTCGTCGTTCGTCCCCGTCGCCCTGCTCATTGTTCAGCCGCGCGGCGTAGGTCAGCGGGGCGGTCGGCCGGGCCGTCTGCGAGGCCGTCTGCGAGGCCCGGTGTCCGCGCGGCGTCGTCGACGCGACCGTACGCGCCGGATGCCCGACCCGTTCGGGTAGCTCCGGGCGCTCCGAACGGCCTGGCGTGCGGCCGGGGCGCACGGTGGGCGGCATGGTCCGGAGTGTGACGTTCGCCGCTGTTCGGGGAGGGGGTGTGCACAAGGGTTACCCGCAAGTAGCATGGCCGGGTGAGCGGGCGCTCAGGAAAGCATGCCGAGCCGCCCCCGCGCAGCAGTGCCATCCCGCACCTGGAGGAGAGCCAACGTGCCTCGTACCGTCAGGGACGTCGTCTTCGTCGACGGCGTCCGCACCCCGTTCGGCAAGGCGGGCCCGAAGGGCATCTACCACGAGACCCGCGCCGACGACCTCGTCGTGAAGGCGATCCGGGAGCTGCTGCGCCGCAACCCGGACCTGGACCCCAAGAAGATCGACGAGGTCGCCATCGCCGCGACCACGCAGATCGGCGACCAGGGCCTGACGCTGGGTCGTACCGCCGGCATCCTCGCGGGCCTCCCGCAGTCCGTTCCGGGCTACTCCATCGACCGCATGTGCGCCGGCGCGCTGACCGCCGTGACCGCCGTCGCGGGCGGCGTGGCCTTCGGTGCGTACGACGTCGCCCTCGCCGGCGGTGTCGAGCACATGGGCCGCCACCCCATGGGCGAGGGCGTCGACCCGAACCCGCGCTTCGTCTCCGAGAAGCTGGTCGACGAGTCCGCCCTCTTCATGGGCATGACCGCCGAGAACCTGCACGACCGGTACCCCACGATCACCAAGCTCCGCGCCGACGAGTACGCCGTGCGCTCGCAGGAGAAGGCCGCCAAGGCGTACGCCGACGGCAAGATCCAGCAGGACCTGGTCCCGATCTCGGTGCGCAACACCAACGAGGCGGCCGGTGAGACGGGCTGGGGCCTGGTCACCTCCGACGAGCCGATGCGCCCGGGCACCACGCTGGAGAACCTGGCCGGCCTGAAGACCCCGTTCCGTACGCACGGCCGGGTGACCGCGGGCAACGCCGCCGGTCTCAACGACGGTGCGACCGCCGCGATCATCGCGTCCGAGGACTTCGCCCGGGAGAACAACCTCCCGGTCAAGATGCGCCTGGTCTCGTACTCCTTCGCGGGTGTCGAGCCGGAGGTCATGGGCTACGGCCCGATCCCGGCCACCGAGAAGGCCCTCGCCCAGGCCGGTCTGACGATCGATGACATCGGTCTCTTCGAGATCAACGAGGCCTTCGCGGTCCAGGTGCTCGCCTTCCTGGAGCACTACGGCATCGCCGACGACGACGCCCGGGTGAACCAGTACGGCGGCGCCATCGCGTTCGGCCACCCGCTCGCCTCCTCCGGCGTCCGTCTGATGACGCAGCTGGCCCGCCAGTTCGAGGAGCAGCCGCACGTCCGCTACGGCCTGACCACCATGTGCGTCGGCTTCGGCATGGGCGCCACGGTCATCTGGGAGAACCCGCACTTCACCTCCGAGGGAGACGCCAAGTGAGCACCACCGCTGAGCTCCTGAAGGGTGCGGCCGAGCTGTTCCCGGACGAGGTCGTCACGTCCGCGCACGTGCGTCACCTGGACCTGCCGTTCGGTGCCGGGCGCTTCGCGCTCATCACGCTGGACAACGGTTTCGACCACACCAAGCCGACCACCTTCGGCCCGCAGTCCCTCGCCAACCTGAACGCGGCGATCGACCAGGTCGAGCAGGAGGCCCTTGCCGGCTCCATCGTCGGCGCGGGCATCACCGGCAAGCCGTTCATCTTCGCGGTCGGCGCCGACCTCAAGGGCGTCGAGCTGCTGAAGAAGCACGACGAGGCGCTCGCCATCGGCAAGGGCGGCCACGACGTCTTCAAGCGGCTGTCGGCGCTGGCCGTCCCCACCTTCGCGTACTACAACGGTGCGGCGATGGGCGGCGGTGTCGAGGTCGGTCTGCACTGCACCTACCGCACCGTCTCGAAGGCCATTCCGGCCTTCTCGCTGCCCGAGGTCTTCCTCGGTCTGGTTCCCGGCTGGGGCGGCTGCGCCATCCTGCCGAACCTGATCGGCGCCGAGCGCGCGGTCTCGGTGATCATCGAGAACTCGCTGAACCAGAACCGCCAGCTGCGAGGCAAGCAGGTCTTCGAGCTCGGCATCGCCGACGCGCTGTTCGAGGGCGCGGACTTCCTGGAGCAGTCGCTCCTGTGGACCGCTCGCGTCCTCAAGGGCGAGACCGAGGTCGTACGCGCCGAGGTCGACCGCGGCGAGGCCTGGGACGCGGCCGTCGCCAAGGGCCGCTTCATCGCGGACTCCAAGGTGCACGGCGCCGCCCCGGCCGCCTACCGCGCCCTGGACATCATCGCCGCGGCCAAGGACGGCGACCTCCAGGCCGGCTTCGACGCCGAGGACACGGCCCTGGCCGACCTCATCATGGGCGGCGAACTGCGCTCCGGCATCTACGCCTTCAACCTGGTGCAGAAGCGCGGCAAGCGCCCGGCCGGCGCCCCGGACAAGTCCCTGGCCCGTCCCGTCACCAAGGTCGGCGTCGTCGGCGCGGGCCTGATGGCCTCGCAGCTGGCGCTGCTCTTCCTGCGCCGCCTGGAGGTGCCGGTGGTCCTCACCGACATCGACCAGGAGCGCGTGGACAAGGGTGTGGGCTACGTCCACGCCGAGATCCAGAAGCTGCTCGGCAAGGGCCGCATCAACCAGGACAAGGCCAACCGCCTGACCGCCCTGGTGACCGGTGTCCTGGACAAGGCCGAGGGCTTCGCGGACGCGGACTTCATCATCGAGGCCGTGTTCGAGGAGATGTCCGTCAAGCAGAAGGTGTTCGCGGAGGTCGAGGCGGTCGCTCCGGCGCACGCGATCCTCGCCACCAACACCTCCTCGCTGTCGGTGTCGGAGATGGCCTCCAATCTCCAGCACCCGGAGCGCGTGGTCGGCTTCCACTTCTTCAACCCGGTCGCGATCCTCCCGCTGCTGGAGATCGTCCGCGGTGAGCAGACCGACGACGCCTCGCTGGCCACGGCCTTCGGTGTCGCCAAGAAGCTGAAGAAGACCGCGGTCCTCACCAAGGACGCCCCGGCGTTCGTCGTGAACCGCATCCTGACCCGCTTCATGGGCGAGATCCAGAACGTCATCGACGAGGGCACCCCGGTGGCCACCGCCGAGAAGGCCATCGAGCCGCTCGGCCTGCCGATGTCCCCGCTGGTGCTGCTGGAGCTCGTCGGCCCGGCGATCGGTCTGCACGTCTCCGAGACCCTGAACCGCTCCTTCCCGGAGCGCTTCAAGGTCTCCCCGAACCTCGCGGCCGTCGTCAAGGCGGGCAAGCGCGGCTTCTACGTCTACGATTCCGGCAAGCCGGAGCTCGACCCCGAGGTCGCCGCCCTCCTGGTCCAGGGCGATGTCGTCCTGACCGAGGAGCAGGTCCGCGACCGCGTCCTGGACGCGGTGGCGCAGGAGATCGGCCTGATGCTGGAGGAGGGTGTCGTGGCCGAGGCCCAGGACATCGACCTCTGCCTCATCACGGGCGCCGGCTGGCCCTTCCACCTGGGCGGCATCACGCCGTACCTGGACCGCGAGGGCGTCTCGGAGCGGGTGAACGGCAAGAAGTTCCTCGCCCCAGGCCTGGCGAGCATCCCGGCCTGACGCCTGCGCAGCACGAAACGGCGGCGCCCGTCCTCCTGAGCGAGGGCGGGCGCCGCCGCCGTTTCGCGGTGCCCCGCGTCCGGGTGCCGATCCTGACATCGGATAATCGACGGATGCACCCGCGAATGGACAGCTGGACACGGACTCCCCGCAAGCGGTCGGCTGCCGTGATCACGGCGGTCTGCGCGGCGGTCGGCGCCCTCCTGGGCGTCACGGGGTACGTCCTGACCAACGACCCGGCGCCGAAGGCCTCTCCGAGCCACCTCCAGGCATCGGCCGCCCCGAGCCGCATCACCGTCATCGACTGGAACATCTGCGGCGAGGCGGGCGGCCAGCGCGGAGCACGCGGCTACTGCCCCAACCGCAACCGGCCCGACCTGACGGTGTCCGAGATCCGCGCGATGGTCGACGAGCGGAAGGCCGACGTCATCACGCTCCAGGAAGTGTGCGGCGGCGCCCCTGGCAGTCACCTGGCCCTGCTGGAAGAGGCACTGGACGACTCTTGGACGGTGCGTAGGGCGCGCGGTACCCGCCCGGACGGCGCGGCCGACTGCCGTGGCTCACTCACGGGTGAGCTGGGCATCGCCATCGCCGTACGCGGCAAGGTCACGGCGGAGGCGTCGAGCAACACGCTCTCGGACGAGGAGCCGCAGAGCGGTGAGCAGGTATCGCCGGTGCTGTGCGTCGACGTGGAGGGCTGGTCGTACCGGGTGTGTACGACGCACCTGCTGCCTTCGAGCGACAAGCGCGGCTCCGCGCAGGCGGAGCGCATCGTCAGGCGGGCCGCCCCCGACGGGAAGCCGTACATCCTGACGGGCGATTTCAACCGGGACTCGAAGTCCCCCGAACTCGCCCCGTTCACGACGGCCCTGACGGAGTGCAAGCAGCTCACGCGTTCGGGCCAGTTCACGCACCACGCTTGGGACCCCAAGATCAGCGACCACGTGTACCGCACCCTCGACCACGTCTTCGCCTCCGCGGGCGAGGACGGGGCGCCGCCGAAGTTCGCCAACTGCGGTGTGGACAGGACCCGTATGGACACGACCCCGAACACGGAGGGCACGGTCCCCAACGGGAAGTCCGATCACGCTCCGGTGTACGCGACGATCAGCCTCCGGCGCTGAATTCCGTCGGCGCGTGGTCGGGCGGGCCCGCCGGAACGGGCCGCCCCCTTCTGACCGGACAGACGCATCCGGGCAGCTGACCGACCGGCCGGAGAGAAACGCGCCAGGACGGAAGCCCCGGGCGGCCCGGGGTCCGCGTCACCAGCGGCCGTCGAAGGGCTTGTGGTCGCACTTGCCGGAGCAGGGCACCCGGGACATCGTCGATTCGCTGATCCAGTGGCCGGGCGGGAGTCCGTGGACGCGCAGGGTGTGCCGGGCGGGCAGGGAGTGGATGGCGCTGAAGATCGCCACGAACTCCAGGGTGTAGGTGCCGGGTCTCCAGTCGTGCGGATGGGTCACCTTCCAGGTGCCGTCCTTCTGCACCGGGGCGGTAGCGATCAGCCGGTCCCCCTCCATGACCATCACCTGGGAGACTCCGGGGACGGCGGTGCCCGAGAAGCGGGGGCGGGGGCCGCTGAGGGTGCCTTCGCGGGGGCCGACGACCACGGGCGGCGGGACGCTGTCCCACACGGTGAAGGGGAGCGCACCCATCGCGGACAGACCGTGGCCGGTGATGCCGACGGCCTGGATCAGATGGTCTCCGGCCGTCCACTTCAGGGCGCGGCGCCAGGTCCACTTGCCTTCGGAGTTGACCTGCGTGCCGCCGACGTAGACCCCCTGCTCGAAGAAGAGCAGGTACGTCGTCCCGGGCGCGGCCGTCCCCCAGAACTTCTGCATCGCGCTCACGGCCTGGCCCGGCTTGGGGCCGGTGAACTCCGGAGCGGGCACGACGGGCGCGTCGCCGTGGAGCGCGCGTTCGGGCGATTCCACCGTGAACTCGGTCAGCACGGGCGGGTAGGACGGGGCCACGGAGACCGCGTCCGGGTTCACCATCCCGTAGGGCAGACCACCCGCGGCGCCGGCGTTGTGCAGGCCGATCGCGATCAGCCGGGCCACCTCCCGGGCTCCCGTCTCATTGAAGTGGGAGGCGTCGATCAGACCGTCGGGGTGGTTCGGATGCTCTCCTGCGTCGACCCAGCGGTAGTACTGGCGGGCCCGCTGCGGTCCCAGTTCCTGGAGCATGGCGGTGGTCATCGCGGTCACGTCGACCAGCGGTGTGCCGGTCTCGGCGGCGACCTCCCGCACCACCTGTGGATAGCCGTCCCGGGTGTCGGCGACGCTTCCGTCCGGCTCGAACACGCAGCGCATGGCGGGGGTCAGCAGGACCGGAAAGGCCCCGGCGCCGCGGAGGGCCTCCAGGTAGACGTGGAGGAACTCCCTTAGCTCGCGGTGGCTGTGGTAGAGGTCCGGCTTGTCGATGCGCTGTTCGACGCCTCCGAAGTCGACCGCGACCACGTCACCGGGTTCCAGCAGGTTCAGCAGGGTGAGGAGGCGCTCGGTGTAGTAGCCGCGTGCGGTCATCGCGTCGCGCGCGTAGTTGCGCACTTCGAAGTACGGCGTCAGGAACTCACCCAGGAACTGACCCCAGCCAGCGAACGGGGCCTCCTTGGGCGTCCGCGACGCGGCCACGGAGTTTCCGATGATGCAAATCTTGGTCACTGCTTCTCCTCTTCCACGCTCAGGTCACCAGGGCTCGCCGCTCGGCCGTCGCGGACCTATAGGGGCCACTCGGGGAGCAGACCGGCGTGGTATCGCTGGTTGCGCGAGGCGCCGTACTCGAACTGGCTCGCCACCGGGAAGTAGCTCGGCAGGAACGCGGTCAGGATCGCGTCCTGCTCGTCCTCGGGGACGTCTCCGTCGTGGTAGTCGTTCAGACAGAAGACGTCGTGCGGGCGGGCCGTCATCAGGCGGGTGAGCCGGGTGCGGTGTTCGCTCAGGCCGACGTTGACGAAGCCGCAGGCGATGCGGCCCGGGATGCTCCGGCCGGTCTGGTAGGCGAAGTAGTGGTGCAGCGAGGACGCGATGGAGACGTCCGAGTGGCTGCGCAGACGGCTCGCGGCGGTGGCCGCCACGACGTCGGGGTACGCCCGGTCAAGGTCGGCCAGCACGCTGCGGCGCAGCGGGTAGGGCGCGTGCAGGAAGCCGTGGGTCAGACTCTGGCCGAAGGATCCGGCGATCAGCGCGCGGTTGTTCTTGGCCGCGCTGATGTTGAAGTCGTCATCGTGCCGGGTGGGGACCATCGCGATGGCGGTCGGCGACATGAAGTGCTTGGCCTGTCCGTTGCCCTCGAAGAACAGGTTGGGCAGGACGGTACGGCCCATGAAGAAGTCGTCGTTGAAGTAGAGGAAGTGCTCGGAGAGCCCCTCGATGTGGTGGAGCTGGCTCTCGATGGCGTGCGAGTTGTACGTGGGCAGCGCACCGCGGTTGCCGAAGATCTCCGTGTGGTCGACGACGCGTACGCGGTGGTGGTTGAGGTCGAGCCACGGCGGGGTCTGCCGGTCGGTGACGACGTAGATGTTCCGGATCCACGGCGCGTACATGTCGATCGAGCGCAGCGAGAAACGGAGTTCGTCGCGGCTGCGGAAGCGGGCGGCGCTCGCTGCGGCGTCCACCGGCTCCAGGCCGAGCGCGGCCAGCACCTGGTTCTTGCGCTCCAGCCAGGCGAGGTCCGAGCCGTCCACCCAGGTGTAGACGGCGTCGATGGGGAAGTTGACGTCGCCGTGCAGGGGCTGCGCGAAGGGCGCGATGGTGGGGTAGGTACGCCCGCCGAGCACGATGGGGACGCGCTGCATGGACTGCTGCGAGATCCGGTCGCCGATGAGGGTGCGGGCCGGGGTGACCACGTACTCCTCGTCCTCGGGGTCGGTCTCCCAGAAGGAGATGGTGCAGCCGTAGACGGCGCCCAGGCGGAGGGTGCGCGAGGCGGTCACCACGCTCTGGTAGACGCGGACGCCCGTGCACTGGAGCTGGAGGTGTTCGTCCGAGAGTCCGGCGAGCACGGTGGTGATGGCGTCCTGGCGCTCGTTGAGGAAGGCCGCGTAGACGGGTTCCTGCCGGTAGGTTTCGGCCAGCGCCTTCAGCACGCCCTCGCGATAGGAGGCGTGGACGCCGATGGTCTTGCGCACCATGGTGTCGCGGGCGACCAGGTAGGGGATTCCGGCCGCTTCGAGGGCGTCGGCCGCGAACGCCATGTTGGCCTGAACGATGTCGAACGGGGACTCGGTGTCGGTGACGCGGCACAGCTGGCCGCCGTCGCGGACCAGTTCGCGGTACCGCTTGGCGATCTGCTGCTCCAGCTGGACCTGGTTGCCGGCGCGGGACTGGCTCGGCGGGGCGGGGGCGGCCGGGATGGCCGCGCCGTCGATGCCACTGCGGACGGCGTGCAGGGCCAGCCGGTCGGCCTTGACGGCGTCGCGGCGGCCACTCTCCCGGTGGCCGGCCAGCTCCTTGAAGAGCTTCTCCCAGTGAGCGGTGATCTGCGGCGGGTCGAAGCGGTGGATCGTCTGGGCGGCCTGGGCGCCCATGTGGTGGCGCAGCCCCTGGTCCTCGATGAGGCGCCGCAGCTGGAGGGCCAAGGCGGCGACGTCGCCGTGCGGTACGAGGATGCCCGAGCGTCCGTCGAGGATGATCTCGCGCGGGCCGTTGGGGCAGTCGTACGACAGCACGGGCACACCGGCGGCCTGGGCCTCCATCAGGACGAGCGGGAAGGCCTCGTTGCGGGAGGTCATCAGCGCGATGCTGGCCTTGGCCCACTCCTCCGCCAGATGCGGGGTGTTCCCGTTGAGTTGGATGCTGTCGTGCAGGCCGAGCTGGTTGATCTGGCGGCGCAGCGGGCCGGCGAGCGGGCCGTCGCCGAAAATGCGCAGGATCCAGTCGGGGTGGTACGGGGCCACCTGCGCCCAGGCGTTGACGGCGTGGTCGAGCTGCTTCTCGCCGACGAGGCGGCCGGCGGTGACCACGGTCCGGGTCTCCAGGGTGGAGCGCGGCCGGAAGCCGGTGGGCAGTGCGTTGGGGACGACCTCGATGCGCGGGGCCGCGGCGCCGAGGGTCTCGGCGAACCATTCGCCGGTGCGGCTGCTGAGCACGGCGAGGGCGTCGAGGCGGGGGGCGTACTTCAGGAGGGGCTCGCCGCTGGTGCCGCGCAGCTCGGAGACGCGGTGCTCCTGGTGCACGGTGATGACCCGGCCGGGGGCGAGCTGGACGGCCAGTGCCATCAGGGCCGGGGTGGTGGTGATGAGGATGTCGGTGTCGGTGTGCTGGAGCGCGAGTTCGAGCTCGATGTCCGACAGCCGGTTGAACGCGGCCTCCCACGCCCGGTCGACCAGGCTGCTGGGCTGGGCGGCGAGGACAGCGTACGCCTCGTCCCCGAGCTCGACGCGGCGGGTCGGCCGGGGCACGGGGCCCGTCGAGTCGACGAGGTAGTCGACCCGTACCCGTTGGTCGAGGGGGAAGAACAGCTCGGGCTGGGTGCGGAAGATGCTGAGCACCCTTACCTCGTGCCGGGCGGCGAGTTCGGAGGCCTGGTTGAAGACCGCTCGTTCGGTGCCTCCCACGGCGTCGGCAGTGGTCAGCAGAAAAGTGATCTTCATCAGGCTCTCCGCCCGGCTTCGGGCATACGACTGCAGGTGACCCGGAGGTTCCCCGCGGCGGTGTAACGGGGATGGACGATCATGGGCGGCCGGCCGGCCGGGGCGACCACCGCCTTGTTGATGGCGAACACGCGCATCGGGTTGCGTACGTCGTGCAGCCTGCGGCCGATCCGCAGGGCCCGGGTCGACTCCGAGGCCACGGAAATGTCCCAGTGCTCGGTGGCCCGGCGCTCCGGCGGCATCTCCTCCAGGGGCACGACGACCCGCCAGATGCCCCCGGGCAGCGCCTCCACCGGGCGCTCGATGCGGCGTCGGGACGCGACGAACTCGGCCCAAGGGTCCTGGATCCGGGTACCGAGCAGCCGGAAGTCCACGACGAGGGCGGAGTGCGAGAGATCGATGCGGACGACCTCGGCGGACGGCTTCGGGTTCGAGGTGACCACGCGCAGGCTCCCGGTGACGGTGCGGCCGAGGCGATGGCGCACTCCGTCGACGGGTGAGGCGCCCATCGGCTTGGTCGGTCCGGCGTACGGGACGGGCGGCTCGACCAACAGCAGTGGGAGCTTGCGCGTCTTGCGGCCGTCCTGGATCAGCAGCGTGGTCTTCCACCGCCCACTGGGCAGGGCGAGTCCGCCGGGACCGGTGCCCAGCAGCACGGCGGCGTCCATCAGGAGCCGGTCCTCGCGGTCCTCGTAGAGGTGCGCCGGGGCGTACACGCGGCTGCGGCCGTTCCTCAGCTCGATCTCGGCGGACTCGCCGAGCGGCGCCGAGTCGGGAAGGACGGCGTGCAGGTTCATGGTGTGGCCGTCGAGAACCGCCGCGTAGTGCAACACGGCGGCGCGTCCCTTGCGCCGGGGCAGGAAGACATGGGCCATCAGCCAGGCACGGACGGCGAGGATCCGCCCGGCCCACGCGCTCTGGGACTGGATCAGGCGCTTGACCAGGCGCTTGAGCAGGGTCTTCATCGGTAGCGGCTTCCCAGCTCGGTGATGCGCCGGGTGGGGGTGCCGACGGCGTCCGGAATCTCGTAGGGGCTCGGGACAGGAAAGTAGGAGTCGAGGAAGTGCTCGACCATGCGCGCCTGCGCGTCCTTGTCCTTGGGGGTGACGGTGTCGTTGATGCAGAAGGTGTCGAAGTCGCGCCGGGCCACGAGTCGGTCGAGGCGCTGCTGCGCGGGGGTGTCACCGATGTCGATGTACACGTACCGCAGGTCGCCGACGGTGGCGCGGGCCGAGTGGTACGCGTAGTAGTGGTGCAGGGAGGAGGCGATCGGCACGTCGTGCGGGGAGCGGAAGCGCGAGTGCTGGGTTCCCCAGTGGGAGGTCGCGTAGACCTGCTCGATCTCTCCGAGGATGCTGCGCCGCAGGGCATGGGGGGTGTGCTTCATCTTCTGGGAGATGAAGGTGCCGAACTGCTGGGTGATCAGGCCGCGGCTGTTCTTCCCCGCCGCGTTGACGGGTAGGTCCTCGGGGGTGACCCGGCCCGGCGGGATCAGGGCCTTGGACATGAAGAACTTCGACAGCCCGTTGGGGTGGAAGAAATGCCCGGGGCGCACGGGACGCCCGAAGAACACGTCGTCGTTGAGATAGAGGAAGCATTCCGAAAGGCCGGGTATGTGATGCAACTGGCTTTCGATGGCGTGGGAGTTGAACGTGGGCAGCGCGCCCGGGTCGGAGAAGATCTCGCGGTGGTCGACGACGGTCAGGCCGGGGTACTCGGTGTTGAGCCAGCCCGGTACCTGGCCGGCGGTGACGAGGAAGATCTGGTGGACCCACGGTGCGTACTGGTGGATCGATCGCAGGGAGTAGCGCAGCTCGTCGCGGCTGGTGAACCGGGCATCGTTGGCGGCCTGCTCGTGCAGCGGGGCCGTTTCGGTGCCCGCCGTGATACCGCGGCGCACGGCGTCCTTGCTCGCCCGCCACTCGGGATCCGCGTCGTCGACCCAGGTGTAGACGACGTCGATCGGGAAGAGGTGGTCAGAGGGCAGCGGAGCGGTGAATTCCGCGAGGGTGCGCGCCTCACCGGTCCAATACGGGGCGGGGACGGGGCTGAACAGCTGCTGCGGCGCCCAGGTGCGGCGGCCGTCGGCCGGGACCTCCATCACGACACTGTTCGGCCGGGGCGCGATGAGCTGCCCGGAGTCCTCGGCCCAGAATTCCAGGTCGACGCCGGATTCCTGTCCGAACACCAGGTTCCCCGTCGGGTCGCAGACCACCCAGCACAGTCGCAGGACGTCGTCGTGGCGGTATCTGGCCCAGGTCCTGGGCGCGGAACCCGGGCGGAGCCGGCCGCCGCTGGCCGCGTGGCTGACGTAGCCGGGGTTGGCGCCGAAGGTCAGCTGGAGGACTCGCTCGACCTCCCCACGACTTCCCGACCGGACGGCGACGCAGGGGTTGGTCTTGCCCGTGCCGCGGACGCAGAAGTAGTCGATGCCGGCGTCTTCGAGCACGGCTACCAGCAGGTGCAGGTTGCGGGCCTGCGCGGCCCACTCCGTGGCACCGGAGACGACCATCGCGCGCAGGTGCTTGCCCTTGACGCGGACCACGCGCAGGCTGGCGTCGGTGCCGTCCTTCGCTATGCTGCCGCCCATCGCGCTGGAGACGACCGCGGACTTCGCCGAGTCGACCAGGGTCATGCTCTTGATGACGCCGGCCCGCATGGGCTTGGGGACGCGCCGGACCACACGTCGGCGCGCATGGATTGGGACCAGCGAACGATAGCCCGCCACGAGGGCACTGGCTTCCGGGTTGTTCGCCACTTTTCCCTATCCGTCCACGCCCTCAACCTTCACGATTATCGGATCTTCACACCCTTAGCCACGCTGTGTCCATCCGCAGTCCACCCATGATGCCCAGAACGTGCCTGGTCACAGGGCCTGTGCAGGAAAACGTAAAGAGCTCGTGAAGAAGCTCACACAACATTTATGGGCGTTTTGATAGGGGGCTATCCGCTTTTACACCTGGATCGCAGGATCCATGCTCAAGCCCGGCTCGGGGCGCTGGCGCGCGATCCGCAGCGCGCCGCCCGCGTCCACCGTACCGATCACCACACGGCCGTAGCCGTCGAGCGCGAGAGCCGGCGGGCAGGCGGTCTGCTCACCTGTGGGCGACCACCACACACCGGCGCCCTCGTTCTCGGTGGCGCAGGCAGCGAGCATCACCTGGCCGTCGAAGCCCCAGTGCGCGAGCACCGTGCAGTCGTAGCCGTCGAGCGCGGCACGCAGGGCCGCGAGGCGGCCCTCGGCCGGGGCACCTCCGAGCGCGATGACCCAATCGCCGACCCGGTGGGCGAGGATCTGGCCGCTCGCCGCATCGGTCCAGTAGTACGTCACCCGGCCCGACACCGTCTCCAGAGCGGCCAGACTGCCTGCCACGGGGGCGATGCGGAGGTTCGGTCGGCGCTCGACCTCACCATCGGCCACACTCTGACCCCAGTGCATCGCCCGGCCATTGCTCGCCGGGACCAGCAACTCGACCAGCCCGGAGCTCCCGACCACCGCGGCTGCACCGTCCACGGCGTGCTGGCCCTTCAGGTTCTGCCAGGCCCCCCAGCCGCCGCGCCTGCCCTCGCGGCGCATCGAGACACCGCCTCCCGCGTGCCGGACGAAGAGGTGCACCGCACCGGAAGCGCTGACGGCGCCCACCGGCGCGCCCGCCCGGGCGGCCCGCTCGGGGTCCTTGGACGGATTGCCCAGCGGCATCCAGTCCGTCATCGGGCGTCCGGTCTGGAACTGGGTGGCGCGTACGTAGTCCACCACCGGCGCACCGCCCGCGCCCCGGGCGGTGCGGCGGCCGAGGAAGTGCAGGTAGCCGTCGGCGCCCTGCACCACGGTGACGTGGGTGAGCTCGGGGGTCTCGATGAAGTCGGGTCCGGTCCACTTCGGTCCGCCCGGCTCCTGCTCGGTCCACCGCAGCAGCCCACCGGTGGTCCGGACGAAGGCGGTGAGGCGTCCGTCCCTGCCCAGGGAGAGCCAGCGCCCGTCGACGACGTGTTCGCTCACCGTGTTGCGGCCCTTCCGGAGGTATCCCTGTTCGGCCTGAGGGCCGCGGTCGCGTCGAATAGTAGTTTGACGCTCGCGCTTACGAGAGGCTGGGCACCGGCCCGTACGTCCATGAGATTTTCTGTCTATAGTGCACGGTCAGCGTGGCACGAACGGGCGAGCCCCCACACGCCTGGACCCCACGCCCGCCAGCGCGCGCCCGGCAACCACAATTGAGGACAGCAGGATGAGCCAGGACGTCAAGACACCGGATCACCGCGAGGCCCCCGGCCACTCCGACGGCCGGGGACGCAAGCGCGTCCGGACCCGTACGCGCGGGCAGCGGATCCGCCGCGTCGTCCTACTGACCCTGGCGGCCCTCATTCTCGCGGCCGGCGGTGCGGGCTGGTGGGCGTACAGCCACCTCAACGGCAACATCGACAGCGTCGATCTCGACCAGGCCATCGGCGACAACCGGCCCAAGAAGGTCGTCGCGGGCGCGCAGAACGTCCTCGTACTCGGCTCCGACTCGCGCGCCGGGGCCAACGCGGACCTCGATCACGGTGACGTCAGCGGCGCCCGGTCGGACACCGCGATGCTCGTACACATACCCGAGGGCCGGTCCAAGGCCACCGCGGTGAGCATCCCGCGCGACACCCTGATCAGCCGGCCCGAATGCAAGGACGCCGACGGCAAGACCGTCAAGCCCGCGAACCGGGTCATGTTCAACTCCGTCTACTCGCTGGCCGGGCCGGCCTGCGTGGTCAAGACCGTCGAGCAGATGTCCGGCATCCGGGTGGACCACTTCGTCGAGGTCGACTTCGCCGGGTTCAAGGGCCTGGTGGACGCCCTCGGCGGAGTCACCGTCACCCTGGACAAGCCGATGAGCGGCGCGAAGGGCGGCCTCAAGCTCGATGCCGGGACGCACCGGCTCGACGGCGCCGACTCGCTCAAGTTCGTCCGTACCCGCTACGGCTACGGTGACGGCAGTGACCTGGGGCGCATAGGCCTGCAGCAGCAGTTCATGATGGCGATGCTGTCGGAGATCAAGAAGCAGGACGCCCTCGGCAACCCGGCCCGGCTCTACAAGCTCGCCGACGCCGGAACGAAGTCGCTGACCACCGACTCCGACCTCGCCTCCCTCACCGCCCTGTCCGACTTCGCCCAGAGCATGAAGGGCGTGGACCCGGACACCATGGAGACGATCATGCTGCCGGTCGCCTACGACAAGGTGGACCCCAACCGCGTGGTCGTGGCGGAGCCGCAGGCGGGCCAGCTGTGGGAGGCCCTGCGGACCGACCAGAAGATCCCCGCCGAGGCGAAGAAGTCTCCCGCCAAGGGCTGACACCCGGCGTCGATGCGCGAACGGGCTGTACGGGAGGCGCTCCCGTACAGCCCGTTCGTCGTGGCCGGGCTCCGCTGAGGAGTCGGCTAGTAGTCGGCGTCCGCCCCGGCCTTGCCGAGGCGGCTGTGCCGGCGTCCGTACAGGAAGTAGACGACGAAGCCGATGACCATCCAGATGCCGAACCGGATCCAGGTCTCGGTCGGCAGGTTGAGCATCAGCCAGAACGAGGCCGCGATCGACAGGATGGGGATCAGCGGCACCCACGGGGTGCGGAAGGAGCGGTGGAGGTCGGGGCGGGTCTTGCGCAGGACCATCACGCCGAGGGCGACCACGACGAAGGCGAACAGGGTGCCGATGTTCACCAGTTCCGCTAGCTTCTCCAGGCTGGTGAAGCCCGCGACGACGGCGATGACCCCGCCGAGGAGCACGGTCGCCCGGTAGGGCGTGCGGTACTTCGGGTGGGTGACGGAGAAGACGCGCGGCAGCAGTCCGTCGCGGCTCATCGCGAAGAACACCCGGGTCTGGCCGAGGAGCAGGATCATGCACACGGTGATCAGACCGACCGCCGCCCCGAGGCTGATAGCACCGGCGAAGAAGGGTTGGTCCACGGATTTGAAGGCTTCCGCGAGCGGGGCGCTCGCCGACATCTGCCGGTAGTCCTGCATGCCGGTGACCACCAGCGTCACGGCGACGTAGAGCACGGTGCAGATGATCAGCGAGCCGAGGATGCCGCGCGGCATGTCCCGCTGGGGGTTCTTGGTCTCCTCGGCCGCGGTGGCCACGACGTCGAAGCCGATGAAGGCGAAGAAGACGAGGGAGGCCGCGGTGAAGATGCCCATGACGCCGAAGTTGGTGGGTGCGTAGCCGAACAGCACCTGGATCAGCGGTGCCTTCAGGCCGCTGCCCGCGGGCTGCGGCTCGGCCGGCGGGATGAACGGGGAGTAGTTGTCCGCCTTGATGAAGAACAGGCCCGCGACGATGACCAGCAGCACCACGAAGACCTTGATGGCGACGACGATCGCGGTGATCCGCGCCGAGAGCTTCGTCCCGGCGACCAGGATCGCGGTGAGCACCAGGACCAGCAGGAAGGCCAACAGGTCGAAGGTTCCGCCGCCGTCGGGCCCGGACAACGCGGCGGGCATGTCCCAGCCGAGGTTCGTGTGCATGAGGTGGCGCACGTACCCCGACCAGCCGACCGCCACGACGGCGGTGCCGAGCGCGAACTCCAGCACCAGGTCCCAGCCGATGATCCAGGCGGGAAGCTCACCGATCGAAGCGTACGAGAAGGTGTACGCCGAGCCGGCCACCGGCACGGTCGACGCGAACTCGGCGTAGCAGAGCGCCGCGAGGGCACAGACGATGCCCGCTACAACGAAGGCGAGGGAGGTTGCGGGTCCGGCGTTGTTCCGGGCCGCGATGCCTGTGAGGACGAAGATGCCGGTGCCGATGATGACGCCCACACCGAAGACGGTCAGGTCCCAGGCCGAGAGCGATTTGCGGAGCGCGTGCTCCGGCTCCTCCGTGTCCCGGATGGACTGTTCCACCGTCTTGGTACGGAAGGGGCTTTTCTGATCCGTACTCACCAACGCACCTCCGAGCGGGGAACGCATGCGAACGGGCCGGGAGGCCCACCCCCCAAGGGTGATCTCCCGGCCCGTGACGTGCAACCGCGCAGCGCCCCAGGTGAGGCGTTCGGGCTAGTCGACGGCGGCGGCCGGCTCGCTGTCGAAGCGCCCGTCCAGCTTGGCCACCAGGCCCGTGACCTGTCGGGCGATATCCGGCGCGGTCAGGCCGATCTCGGCCATGATCTCCTTGCGGAGGGCGTGGTCGAGGAAGCGCTGCGGAATGCCGAAGTCGCGCAGCGGCACGTCCACACCGGCGTCGCGCAGCGCCTGCGAGACGGCGGCGCCCACGCCGCCGGTGCGGCCGTTGTCCTCGACGGTGACGACGACGCGGTGCCGGTCGGCCAGCGGGGCCAGGGCCTCGTCCACCGGCTTGACCCAGCGGGGGTCGACGACGGTCGTGGAGATCCCCTGCTTGTCGAGCAGGTCCGCGATCTCCAGGCACATCGGAGCGAGCGCGCCGACCGAGACGAGCAGCACGTCCGTGAGGGCACCTCCCAGGCCCGAAAGGTCGCGGGTGACCTCGGGGTTCGGGGTGCGCAGCACGTCCATGCCGCCGATCCGACCGACGGCCGGGACGGCCGGGCCGACGACGCCCTTGGAGTAGCGCACCACGGTCGGGGCGTCCTTGACCTCGACGGCCTCGCGCAGCTGGGCGCGCAGCTGTTCGGCGTCGCGCGGGGCGGCGAGGCGCAGGCCGGGGACGACCTGGAGGATGGACATGTCCCACATGCCGTTGTGGGAGGCGCCGTCGTCACCGGTGACACCGGCGCGGTCCAGGACGAAGGTGACGCCGCACTTGTGCAGGGCCACGTCCATCAGGACCTGGTCGAAGGCGCGGTTGAGGAAGGTCGCGTAGACCGCGAAGACCGGGTGGACCCCGCCGGTGGCGAGGCCCGCCGCCGATGTCGCGCCGTGCTGCTCGGCGATGCCGACGTCGTAGATGCGGTTCGGGAAGGCCTCGGCGAACTTGTTGAGGCCGACCGGGTGGAGCATTGCCGCGGTGATGCCGACGATGTCCTCGCGCTCGTGGCCGAGCTTGACCATCTCGTCGGCGAAGACGGAGGTCCAGCTGGCGGCCGCGGTCTTCACCGGCAGACCGGTGTCCGGGTGGATGACGCCGACCGCGTGGAAGCGGTCCGCCTCGTGCTCAAGGGCCGGGGTGTAGCCGCGGCCCTTCTGGGTGAGGCAGTGCACGATGACGGGGCCGCTGAAGCGCTTGGCGCGCTGGAGGGCGGACTCCAGGGCCTCGATGTCGTGGCCGTCGATGGGCCCGATGTACTTCAGGCCGAGGTCCTCGAACATGCCCTGCGGGGCGATGAAGTCCTTGAGGCCCTTCTTGGCCCCGTGCAAGGTCTCGAAGAGCGGCTTCCCGACGACCGGGGTGCGCTCCAGGATCTCCTTGCCGCGGGCCAGGAAGCGCTCGTAGCCGTCCGTGGTGCGCAGGGTGGCCAGGTGGTTCGCGAGGCCGCCGATGGTGGGGCCGTACGAGCGCTCGTTGTCGTTGACGACGATGACCAGCGGGCGGTCCTTGGCGGCGGCGATGTTGTTCAGCGCCTCCCAGGCCATGCCGCCGGTCAGCGCGCCGTCACCGATGACGGCGGCGACGTGGTGGTCCTCCCGGCCGAGCACCTCGTTGGCCTTGGCCAGGCCGTCGGCCCAGCCCAGCACGGTGGAGGCGTGGGAGTTCTCGATGACGTCGTGGTCGGACTCGGCGCGCGAGGGGTAGCCGGACAGGCCGCCCTTGGTGCGCAGGCCGACGAAGTCCTGGCGGCCCGTGAGCAGTTTGTGGACGTAGGCCTGGTGACCGGTGTCGAAGAGGACCTTGTCCTTGGGCGAGTCGAAGACCCGGTGCAGGGCGATCGTCAGTTCGACCACCCCGAGGTTGGGGCCGAGGTGCCCGCCGGTCTTGGAGACGGCGTCGACGAGGAAGGACCTGATCTCGGCGGCGAGCTGATTGAGCTCCTCCTGGCTGAGCCGGTCCAGATCGCGCGGTCCCTTGATGCGGGGCAGCAGCACCCGTGCCTCCTTGCAGTTGCTTGCTGGTCTGTCGAGTCTAATGTTCCGTCGGCGACGGCGGTCATCGGGCTGCCGCAGGCGGGTTACAGCTTTGTCATACCTGCACACAGAGCCCTTATGCCACACATCACATAAGGGCGTATACCCACACAGCCGTACGCACATATGTACGCACAGATGCCCGGTGCCACACGAAGTGGCACCGGGCACTGTGACCGGTCTTACCGCGCAGGGCGCGGTGTCAGGCGCGTCCGGCTGTCTTCTGGGTCTTGCGGGTGACCGAGTCGATCACCACGGTGGCCAGCAGCACCGCACCAGTGATCATGTACTGGATCGGGGTGGCGATGCCCTCGAGAGCCAGACCGTACTGGATCGAGGTGATGACCATGACGCCGAGGAGGGCGTTCCAGGTCCGGCCCCGGCCGCCGAAGAGGCTGGTGCCGCCGATCACGGCCGCCGCGATCACGTTCATCAGCAGGTCGCCGGCGCCGGCGCTCTGGTTGGCCGCCGCGATCTTGGAGGCCCAGAAGAGCCCGCCGACGGCGGCGAAGGTGCCCGAGATGGCGAAGACCGCGATGCGGATCCCGGTGACGTTGATGCCCGCACGCCGCGAGGCCTCGACGCTGCCACCGAGGGCGAAGATGTTGCGGCCGAACGAGGTACGGCGCAGCAGGAAGTCCGTGCCGACCAGGACCAGCACGAAGAGCACCACCGCGAGCGGGAGGCCCTTGTACTGGTTGAACACCGCGGCGGGGCCGAAGGTGAACAGCGCCAGCAGCCCGGTGCGCAGCGCGATCTCGCTCAAGGGGCGGGAGGGCACGCCCGCGGCCTGGCGGCGGCGGTTGTCGAAGAAGGAGGCCAGGAAGTACCCGACCGTGGCGACCGCCGCAAGGCCGTAGCCGGCGGCCACGTCCGAGAAGAAGTACGTGGTGAGCTGGCCCACCACGCCATCGGAGTCGAGGTTGATCGTGCCGTTGCTGCCGAGGATCTGCAGCATCGCGCCGGACCAGAAGAGCAGGCCCGACAGGGTGACCGCGAAGGCCGGTGCGCCGATCTTGGCGAAGAAGAAGCCGTGGATCGCGCCGATCAGGGCGCCGCCGGCGATGGCGACCAGGATCGCCACCCATTCGTTGACCCCGTGGGTGACGGCGAGGACAGCGACGATCGCGCCCGAGACACCGCTGACCGAGCCGACCGAAAGGTCGATCTCACCCAGCAGCAGCACGAAGATGATGCCCACGGCCATCATGCCGGTGGCGACCATCGTGATCGCGATGTTGGTGAGGTTCTCCGGGGACAGGAAGTTCTCGTTCAGCCCCTGGAAGATGCCCCAGATGACGATCAGGCCGATGACGACCGGGAGGGAGCCCAGGTCGCCGGCCTTCATCTTGCGGCCGAACTCGCTCAGGTAGCCGGTCAGACCCTGCTCGCGCACGAGCAGGCGCGGGTCCACCGCGGGAATGGCGTCCGCCGGGGCGGCGGGGTTGGCCAACTGGGCCACCTCTTCCGCCGCGGTGTGGTGTTCGGTGCTCACTTGCGAGCCTCCCCGGTACGGGCCGCCCGGCGGGTCACGGCATTGTCCGTGGCACCCGTGATAGCGGAGATGATCTCTTCCTGCGACGTGTCCTTCACCGAGAAGACGCCGTTGTTGCGGCCCAGCCGCAGGACCGCCACCTTGTCGGCGACGGCCTTCACATCGGCCATGTTGTGGCTGATGAGGATGACGGCGTGGCCCCGCTCGCGCAGCCGCTCCACCAGGTCGAGGACCTGGGCGGTCTGCTCGACGCCGAGGGCGGCCGTGGGCTCGTCGAGGATGACGAGCTGGGGCTCGCCCAGCATCGAACGGGCGATCGCCACGGTCTGGCGCTGACCGCCGGAGAGCGAGGCGATGGGAATGCGGACACTGGGGATGCGGATGGACAGCGTGGTCAGGAGCTCGCGGGCGCGGCGCTCCATCTCCACCTCGTCCAGGACACCGTGTCGCTTGAGCTCGCGGCCCAGGAAGAGGTTGCCGACGACGTCGATGTTGTCGCACAGCGCGAGGTCCTGGTAAACCGTCGCGATGCCCAGGTTCTGGGCGTCGTGGGGCCTGCTGATCGAGACCGGCTTGCCCTGCCATTCGATGACTCCGTCATCGATGGGGTGGACGCCGGCGATCGTCTTGACGAGTGTGGACTTGCCGGCGCCGTTGTCGCCGACCAGGGCGACCACCTCGCCGGAATGGATCTCGAGCTCTACATCGGTGAGCGCCTGAACGGCACCGAATCGCTTCGAGACCCCTCGCAACGCCAGCACGGGCGCAGCGGACACATGAACCATCTCCTTCGCCGCCTGACCGGCGGGGATGTCGTGCAATAAGTGCAGGAGCGGGGTGGGGTGGGGGAATCGATTCTGCTCGGCGCCCCGCGTTGGCGGGGAAGAAGGGGCGGGGCGCCGGGCAGGAACGGGGGTCCTGGGGGACCGGAGACCACGGGGACGGGCCTTCCGGTGAAGCAGGACGCTGGGGCCTCGGCAGGCCCGGGAGGACCTGGATGAGGCCGGACACCGACCGTGGTGGGCCGACACGGCCTCCGTAGGAGCTACGTGAGGCCGGTTCGACCTACTTCAGGCCGAGGGTGGCGCAGGCGGCCGCGTACTTCTCGGTGCAGATCTCGTCGGCCGTGTAGACACCGTCCTTGATGACAGTGTCCTTGATGTTGTTCTTGGTGAGCGAGACGACGGGGACCAGGACCGAGGCGATGCCCTTGGTGGTGGGGCTGTCGACCTTGGAGGTGGTGACGCCGTCCAGCTTCTCGCCCTTGGCGAGGGCGACGGCCATCTTCGCGGCGGCCTCGGCCTCGGGGGCGTACGGCTTGTAGACGCTCATGAACTGCTCGCCCAGGACGATCCGCTGCACACCGGCGAGTTCCGCGTCCTGGCCGGTGACCGGGGGCAGCGGGGTCATGCCGGCCGCCTTGAGGGCGGTGATGATGCCGCCGGCCATGCCGTCATTGGCGGAGTAGACGCCGACGATCTTGTCCTTGCCGAGTGCGGAGATCGCGCCCGCCATGTTGGTGTTGGCGTTCTCCGGCTTCCACTCCTTGGTGTCGTACTCCTTGCCGACGGTCACCTTGCCGTCGAGAACGGAGTGCGCACCCTTCTTGAAGAGGGCGGCGTTCGGGTCGGTGACGGACCCGTTCATCATGACGATCTGGCCGTCCTTGGCCTTGTCGCCCAGCGCCTCCAGCAGCGCCTTGCCCTGGACCTTGCCGACCTCTTCGTTGTCGAAGGAGGTGTAGGCGTCGATCGGGCCCTCGGCCAGACGGTCGTAGGAGACGACCGGGATGCCCGCGTCCTTGGCCTTCTTGATCGAGCCGGCGATGGCCTTGGAGTCGACCGCGTCGACGATCAGGACGTTCACCTTGTTGGTGATCATCGTGTCGACCTGCGAGTTCTGCGTGGTCGCGTCCTGCTTGGCGTTGGCGTAGACCACTTCGCCCTTGCCGCCGGTGAGTTCGGCGACCTTCTTCTCGATGAGCGGCTTGTCGAACTTCTCGTAGCGCGCGGTCTGGTTCTCCGGCAGGAGCAGACCGACCTTGATGGCCCCACCCGCGGCGGCAGCCGAGCCGGACTCCTTCGGCTTCTCGCCGGCCTCCTTAGCGCTGCCACAGGCGGCAAGGGAAGCGGCCATGGCGGTGGCGGCGACGGCTACGGCGGCTCTACGCATACGCGTGTTCATTTCTTGAACCTCCCTGACGAGGCCGCAACATTGCGGCCGAGGTGGACGTGAGTCAACCTCGGCCGCAGTTTGCCGTCAAGGAGTGAATCCTTAACGAGATGACAACGGTGCCATCCGTTATCTAACTGAAGGCAAGAGCTTCAGGGTCGGTGAACCGGCCAAAAGGGTCGAATCACCCATCTCGCTCAGCACCAGGGCCAGCGCACCCAGCACCTCCGCCCGACCGCCCAACGACCCGGTGAGCACGGACAGTTGCCGTGCCGCGCTGGGGATCGCGTACCGCCCCACGGACTCGCGTATGGGGGCCAGGACCAGTTCACCGGCTTCCGCCAGCGAACCGCCGAGCACCACGCGGCTCGGGTTCAAAACGTTGCACAGGTTCGCGACACCACTGCCCACATGGCGGCCGACGTCCGCGATCACCCGGCGACACCCGGGGTCACCCTCCCGGGCCAGCTCCACCACGCGCTCCATCGTCAACTCGGGCCCGTGGGTGCTCTGGAGCAGCGGGAGGACGTACCGGGCCGCCGCGAAGGTCTCCAGGCAGCCGCGGTTGCCGCAGCGGCAGACCGGGCCCGACTCGTCCAGGGTGATGTGCCCGATCTCGCCGGCGGTGCCGCCGGGCCCCCGGTAGATCTGGCCGTTGATCACCAGGCCGGCGCCGACGCCGCTCGCGACCTTGATGTACGCGAGGTCTTTGACCCCGCGCCCGCTCCCCCAGACCAGTTCCCCGAGCGCTCCGAGGTTGGCGTCGTTGTCCACGTACACGGGCACGCCCAGGCGCCGCGAGAGCTCCTGGCGCGGGTTGATCCCGGCCCAGCCAGGCAGGATCGCGGTGGAGCCCAGGGTCCCGGACTCCACGTCGATGGGGCCGGGGACTCCGAGCCCCACGCCGATGACCTTCTCCAGGCCCACGCCGATGCCCGCGATCAACTGCCCGACCAGGGCTTCCGCCCGGTCGAAACCGTCCGTCCAGGACGCGTCCACGTCCAGCGGGGCGGCTTCCTCGGCCAGGACCTGGTGGGCGAGGTTGCCGACCGCCACCCGCAGGTGGGTGTGACCGAAGTCCACGCCGATCACGATGCCCGCGTCGCCGCTGAGCGAGACGCTGCGCGCCCGCCGGCCGCCGGCCGAGGTGTCGGTGACCTCGACGGTCCCGCCGTCCTTGAGCTCGCGGACGATGTTGGAGACCGTGGCCGCCGACAATCCGGTGGACCGGGCGATCTCCGCCTGGGTCAACGAACCCGCGAGCCGCACCGCCCGCACGACCCGTTCGAGATTCGCGCGGTGCAGCGAAGACTGCGATCCGGGAGTCTGCACGACTCATCCACTCCTGCCCATAAGCGACGGCCGACCGTCGCCCCCCGGCCGACAGTCGCGGCTTGGTTGCTCCGAGACTCCGGCGTCTCCAACTTGTGAACCTTAAGTCGAGCCTTTGGCCCTCCACACGTCAAGAGGCTGACACAGAACGAAACGGACACTATTGGTCATAAGCGTGAGAGAAAGGCTCCTAGATCGTGCTACGGCCGCCGAGGCGTCGTTCTTCTGCGGCCTTTGCGGCCGGACGACGCCCAACCACTCGCTCGGTCCGTCGGTCCCGGCGGTCAGCCGGTCGTCCGTGCCGGATCGCGCCGCCCGACGTTGGCACTACTTGAGGGTGGCGGAGGTCAGACCGGCCTGGATCTGGCGCTGGAAGGACAGGTAGACCACCAGCATGGGGATCATCGCGATGGTCACTCCGGCGAACAGCACCGGCAGGTCCGTCTCGTACCCCATCTGGTACTGGAGCTGGATCAGGCCCTGGGTGAGCATGTACCGCTCGGGGTCCGATCCGGTCTGCGGCTGCATCAGCACGGAGGGCAGGATGTACTGGTTCCACTGGCCGAGGACGTTGAATATCCCGACGCTGATCAGGCCTGGCTTGGCCATCGGCAGCATCACCTGGAAGAAGATCCGGGTGTCGGAGGCCCCGTCGATCACCGCCGCCTCGTGCACGGCCGTCGGCAGCGTCCGGAAGAAGGAGTGCATGAAGAAGACGGTGAAGGGCATCGAGTAGGCCACGTACACCAGGATCAGGCCCTGGTACGTGTTGAGCATGTCCAGGCGCTTGACCATGAAGAACAGCGGGACGAGCGCCAGGAAGACGGGGAACATCGCCCCGCTGACGAAGAAGTAGTAGAAGAGCCGGTTCCCCGGGAAGGGGTAGCGGGCCAGTACGTACGCCGCCATCGAGCCGAGCAGCATGGTCAGCGGGACCGAGAACGCCATCACGATCAGCGTGTGGGCGAAGTAGTCGCCGATGCCCTTGTCCCAGGCCCGGGAGAAGGCGTCGAAATGCCAGTTGGAGGGCCAGCTCAGGGCCGATCCGCCGATCTGGGAGTCGGTCTTGAACGAACCGAGCGCCAGCCAGATCAGGGGCAGGACGATCAGTATCGCCCAGACGGCGAGGAAGCCGTGCGAGAAGACGTTCAGCACCATGCCGTCGGAGCCGCGCTTCTCACCCTCCTTGGAACGGCCGCTGCCGCCGGCCCGCTCGGCCGAGGCTTCGCCCGGCGCTTTGATCACTGTGGTCATCGTGGTCTCCCGCTCAGAACTCGATGCGCTCGCGGCGGGTGGCGCGCAGCGTGACGACGGAGAGGATCATGGTCAGGATGAGCATCACCACGCCCATGGCGCAGGCGTAGCCGCTCTTGCCGAAGTACAGGAAGTTGCGCATGAGCACCGTGGCCATGACCTCGCTGTGGTGGTCCGGTCCGCCGCCGAACTGGCCCGAAGTCATCGTGGACACGAGGACGAACATGTCCATGGCGGCGATGCCGAGGTAGACCGCTGACGTCTGCACGGAGTCCCACAGCAGGGGCAGCGTGACCTTGAGGAAGGTCTGGGCGCGGCCCGCTCCGTCGAGCAGGGCGGCCTCGTAGATGTCCTTGGGCACGGACTGCATGGCGGCCGAGAAGAGGACCAGGTAGAAGCCGACTCCGTGCCAGACCACCACCAGGAGCAGGCACCACAGGACGAGGTCCGGCTGGTTGAGCCATTCGATGGGGTGGGCGGGGTCGACCAGGCCCAGCTTGGTGAGGAAGCCGTTGAGCAGGCCACCCTCGTCACTGCGGTACACGGCGCCGAAGAGCACCGCGAGGATGGCGAGGGAGAGGACCTGCGGGAAGAAGTAGACGATCTTGTAGACGGAGGACCCGCGCACGCCCCGCACTCCGCCGGCTCCGCTGCGCCCTCCCGCGTTCACCATGAACGCGAAGAAGAGGGCCAGCAGGATGGTGACGGTCGGGACGAACACCAGGAGCAGCAGGTTGTGCCACAGGGCTCCGCGGAAGACCTCGTCCTTCATCAGGGCGGCGTAGTTGTCCAGGCCGACGAAGTCGAACGTGGGCGACTGTCCCGACCAGTTGGTGAAGGAGTAGCCGAACGTCTGAACGTACGGCCAGATGACGAAAGTCAGGTACAGCGCGAGCGGCAGGACGAGGAAGCCGGCGATGAAGCCGATCCGGCTCTTGCCCTGGGCTACTTGGCTCATGGTGTCCGCCCCTTGGACGTATGTCAGCTGCGGTGGTTGTTCTTGGCGTTCGGGTCCTTGGCAGCCTTGTCTACCGCAGCCTGGGCCCGCTTGATCCATTCCTTTGGCTGGATCCGCTTGGCCATCAACTCATTGGACGCGTTCTGGATCTCGGTGTCCATTTCGCTGTACCAGTCGGGGTAGAGGTAGTTGAAGGTGTTCGAGCCGGCCGTCTTGACGGCCGCGACCGCCGAGGCCGTGCCCGGGCGCAGCTTGACGTTCGGGTCGACGCCGTCCTTGACCACGGTGAGGGAGTTGGCCTGCTGGGCGAAGAGGGTGGACCATTCGCGGGACAGCATCGAGCGGAGGAACTCCAGGCCGCCGGCCTTGTTGGCGGCCTTCTCCGGGACGATGAAGGGCTCGCCCGCGCCGGCCCGGATGGCCTCGAAGGGCAGTTTGCTGTCGGCCAGCGTCGGAACCGGCAGGAACTTCATGTCGAAGTCGTCCGGGGTCTGCTTGAGCTGCTCGTTCTCCAGCCAGGAGCCGGAGGGGATGAAGGCGGCCTTGTACTGGTTCCAGGCGGTCTGGGACTCCGTGTGGGTGAGGCCGTTGGTGCCGGCCATCAGCAGGTCCTTCTCGACGATCTCGTAGACCGCCTCGACCGCGGCGAGGGCGGCGGGGTTGCCCTCGAAGGCGTTCGGTTCGAGGTTGTCGATCGCCTTCATGGCCTCCAGACCGCCCTTCTTGGCGATCAGGTCCATGATGACGACATTGATGTAGTACGGGTACTTGCCCTGGTGGGCGAGTCCGCCGATGCCGGCCGCCTTGGCCTTGGTGCAGATGTCGAGGAACTGGTCCCAGGTCTTCGGCTCGGCCCAGCCCTTCTCCTTGAAGAGCTTGCCCGAGTACCAGAACCCGAACACCGTGTACACGTAGTAGAGGGCGACGAACTTGCCGCCCTGGGTGCCCTGCTCGACGGTTCCCGGGATGAGCATGTCCCGGACCTTCTTGTTCGGGTCGTCGAGCGAGGGCGCGTCCAGCACCTGGGTGAGCTCGGCGAGCTGGCCGCCCTTGGCGAGGACGTCGACCTTGATCTGCTGGGCGCCGGAGTCGTCGATGACGTCCGGCGGGTTGCCGCCGTTGAAACGGGGCTGGAGTTTGGCGGCGATCTCCTGGGTGCCCAGGTGGGAGCTGGTGGTGCCCCACTTCTTGTCGAAGGCAGCCTCCCAGGCCTTCGCGTAGTCGTCGCCGAACCCGCCCTTGAAGACGACGACGTCCAGCTTGCCGCCCTTGGCGACGCCGAAGGGGTTCTCCTTCGACACGGCTCCCTTGACGGGGCCGTTCGTGGGCTCCTCGCCGCCCGAGGCGCAGGCGGACAGGAAGCCCATCGTCGGCACGGCGATCAGGCCGAGTGCCACGGAGCGCTTGATCAGATCCCGGCGGCCGAGGCCGTCACCGGTGGTGTTCTCGCCGTGGGCGGAGGTGGATCCCATGCTCAAGTCCTCGCCTTCGTCAGGAGTGTGAAGGAGGAAGGGACTCGGCGCATGCCCGTATTTGCCGTGCTTGCAGACATCACCGCAGGTCCCCGCCGTCCCCCGGCCCGGGCCGCTCGTCTCGCGGGTGATCCGGACGGGCACAGGTATAGTCCACTTCCGCTCGTGTGAGCAAGATCATGCACAAGGATCAGCCCCGGCTTTTCCGAGTTGAGACCTCACCGTCACCTGGACCGCGCCGCCGGAGGGACCACGAACGAACGGAAGGGCCGTACCCCCCTAACGGGGATACGGCCCTTTGGTGCCGATCTACCTCAGACGCTTAGCCGCGGATGAGGTTGCGCAGCACGTACTGCATGATGCCGCCGTTGCGGTAGTAGTCCGCCTCGCCCGGCGTGTCGATGCGGACGACCGCGTCGAACTCCACACCGGTGTCGGTGGTGACCTTGACCGTGCGCGGGGTGGTGCCGTTGTTCAGCTCCTCCACACCGGTGAACGAGAAGGTCTCCTCGCCGGTGAGGCCCAGCGCGGCCGCCGAGGCGCCCTCCGGGAACTGCAGGGGCAGCACGCCCATGCCGATCAGGTTCGAGCGGTGGATGCGCTCGTAGGACTCGGCGATGACCGCCTTGACGCCGAGCAGCGCGGTGCCCTTGGCGGCCCAGTCGCGGGACGAGCCCGAGCCGTACTCCTTGCCCGCCAGGATGACCAGCGGGATGCCGGCGGCCTGGTAGTTCTGGGAGGCGTCGTAGATGAAGGAGACCGGGCCGCCCTCGACGGTGAAGTCGCGGGTGAAGCCGCCCTCGGTGCCCGGCGCGATCTGGTTGCGCAGGCGGATGTTGGCGAACGTACCGCGGATCATGACCTCGTGGTTGCCGCGGCGGGAACCGTACGAGTTGAAGTCGCGGCGCTCGACGCCGTGCTCGGTGAGGTACTTGCCGGCCGGGGTGTCGGCCTTGATCGCACCGGCCGGGGAGATGTGGTCGGTGGTGACCGAGTCGCCCAGCTTCGCCAGCACGCGCGCACCGGCGATGTCGGAGACCGGGGTGGTCTCCATCGTCATGCCCTCGAAGTAGGGGGGCTTGCGGACGTAGGTGGACTGCGGGTCCCACTCGAAGGTGTTGCCGGTCGGGATCGACAGCGCCTGCCACTGGGCGTCGCCCGCGAAGACGTCCTGGTAGGACTTGTTGAACATGTCCTCGCCGATGGCGTTCGCCACGACGTCGTTGACCTCGGCCTCGGACGGCCAGATGTCCTGGAGGAAGACCGGCTTGCCCTCGGTGTCGACGCCGATGGCGTCCTTGGTGATGTCCACCTTCATGGAGCCCGCGATGGCGTACGCGACGACCAGCGGCGGGGAGGCCAGGTAGTTCATCTTGACGTCGGGGTTGATCCGGCCCTCGAAGTTGCGGTTGCCGGAGAGCACCGAGGTGACCGCGAGGTCGTGCTCGTTGATCGCCTTCGAGATCTCCTCGTCCAGCGGACCGGAGTTGCCGATGCAGGTGGTGCAGCCGTACCCGACCAGGTTGAAGCCCATCTTGTCGAGGTACGGGGTCAGGCCGGCCTTGTCGAAGTAGTCGGTGACGACCTTCGAGCCCGGGGCCAGGGTGGTCTTGACCCACGGCTTGCGGGTCAGGCCCTTCTCGACCGCCTTCTTCGCCACGAGCGCCGCGGCGACCATGACGTACGGGTTCGAGGTGTTGGTGCAGGAGGTGATCGCGGCGACGGTGACGGCGCCGTGGTCGATCTCGAAGGAGGAACCGTCGGCCAGGGTGACCGGCGTCGGACGGGTCGGCACGCCGTTGGACGTGGCCGGGGCGTCGGACGCCGGGAAGGACTCCTTGCCGGCCTCCTCGTCCTCGACGACGTAGTTGCGCACGTCCTGCGCGAACTGCTCGGCGGCGTTGGCCAGGACGATGCGGTCCTGCGGGCGCTTCGGGCCGGCGATGGAGGGGACGACCGTGGAGAGGTCGAGCTCCAGCTTCTCGGAGAAGTCCGGCTCGGCGGCCGGGTCCAGCCACAGACCCTGCTCCTTGGCGTACGCCTCGACGAGCGCGACCTGCTGGGCGTCGCGGCCGGTCAGGCGCAGGTACTTCAGGGTCTCGTCGTCGATCGGGAAGATCGCGGCGGTGGAGCCGAACTCCGGCGACATGTTGCCGATGGTGGCGCGGTTCGCGAGGGAGGTGGCGGAGACGCCCTCACCGTAGAACTCGACGAACTTGCCGACGACACCGTGCTTGCGCAGCATCTCGGTGATGGTCAGCACCAGGTCGGTGGCGGTGGTGCCGGCGGGCAGCTCGCCGGTCAGCTTGAAGCCGACGACGCGCGGGATCAGCATGGAGACCGGCTGGCCGAGCATCGCGGCCTCGGCCTCGATGCCGCCGACGCCCCAGCCCAGCACGCCCAGGCCGTTGACCATGGTGGTGTGCGAGTCGGTGCCGACGAGGGTGTCGGGGTACGCCTGGCCGTTTCGGACCATGACCGTGCGGGCCAGGTGCTCGATGTTGACCTGGTGGACGATGCCGGTGCCCGGGGGGACGACCTTGAACTCGTCGAAGGCGGTCTGGCCCCAGCGCAGGAACTGGTAACGCTCCTTGTTGCGGCCGTACTCCAGCTCCACGTTCTGGGCGAACGCGTCGGCGGTGCCGAACTTGTCGGCGATGACCGAGTGGTCGATGACCAGCTCGGCCGGGGCCAGCGGGTTGATCTTGGACGGGTCGCCGCCGAGGGCCTTCACGGCCTCGCGCATGGTGGCGAGGTCCACGACGCAGGGAACGCCGGTGAAGTCCTGCATGATCACGCGGGCCGGCGTGAACTGGATCTCCTCGCTGGGCTGGGCCTGGGAGTCCCAGTTGCCGAGCGACCGGATGTGGTCGGCGGTGATGTTCGCGCCGTCCTCGGTGCGGAGCAGGTTCTCCAGCAGCACCTTCAGGCTGTAGGGAAGGCGGGCGGAGCCCTCAACCTTGTCCAGCCGGAAGATCTCGTACGACTCGTCGCCCACCTGCAGCGTGCTGCGGGCGTCGAAGCTGTTCGCCGACACGACAGTCTCCTTCATGCATGAAATTCGCGCGTTTTACCGCAATCCTGCCGCCACGCCCTATGGCCAATCCGCTAAGGTAAGGCTAAGTTAGGTAACCCTTACCAGCAGGGGCGGCTGCGGTGCGCCTTCGGCAGATATCTCGATGTCGAGATAACTCTAGTGCATTGCCGCCCCGCGGTCATGCACGGCATGGGTGTGTGCTGTCTCATCGAAGGCTGATCGATGTCACCGAAGATTGATGACTGGCAGTTTCGTCTCACCGAAGTTTGAGTGGCGTGGGGTGCCAGCGCCCGTTCCGGCGAAGGCGCCTGCGTTTCGCTGGACCTGCGCTCAGTGTGTGGCGGACCAATCGGCGCTGACCTGGTCCGCTACGGAGAAGCCTGTTTCGCAGTCCGGGCACGTCGCATCGCCGAAGACGTAGGTCATCGCGTTAGCGACTCCTTGGTGACCGTCGGTGAGCGCGATGTCGTGGAGCCGTCGTCCGATGCCGTCCATGTCTGCGGGGTTCGCGGGACGCAGGGGCGTCGTCTCGACGTCATCCTCCGACAGCGCGTAGTCGCCGCTCGTGGAGAAGAATCCGCGCTCCCCGATGACGACGAACAGGTTGGCTTGGCAGCTGGGGCAGGAGACCTCGTACTCCTCGTTCACAAGGCCCGAGGCCAGGTCTTCGCTCCAGCTCACGACACCTTCGAAGCTCAGCATGGCTTCCAGGAGGTAGGCGTACTCGGTGCGATCGGACGCCGTCCGGAGGTGTTGGTTCACCACCGCCAGCAGGGTCTCGACCTCCGCCACGTGCTGCGCGCGGACGTCGCCGGCCCCGTGCGGCTGGTCGGATCCCGCCATGATCGCGCCCGCCAGATTCAGGGCACTGACCGCCTGCTCTCGGTCATCGCTGCCGGCTACGTCGGCGAGCCATGGCAGGGCCGCGAAGCTGGCCGAGTAGACACTGCCTTGATGACACAGCGCCGACCACAGATCGTTCCAACGCTCGGCGTTCGGCTCCGATGCGATCTGGTCCAGCAGCGCCGGTATGTCTTCCGCGGAGCCATAAGCATGGCTGAGTTGCGACCAATCCGTCATGCCGGGATCCAACCAGGTCAGTGAATCGACACGCCAAGCGCACCCGTGGTTACCGCGCGAGCTGGGCGGCTGAACTGATTGATCGCCCAGCTCAGACCCGGTGCAAGGTGCTGTTGACGGTCGGCGCATGATGGCCGTCATGGAGAACGCGGTCGAGAAGATCAAGGTCTGGTTCCGGTTCGTCCCCCGCGAGGGCTGGTTCCCGCAGGACACCGAAGGCCTTTGGGCGACGAAGCTCAGCGACGACACAGCCAGAGTGCAGAACGCCGCCTTTCTTCAGAACGGGGTGGTTGAGGGTGACGTTGTGCGGTTCCAGACCGACTCCGACGGGCTCCACTGGGCTGTCGGGCGTGTCAGTTCTTCCGGCAACTGCACGATTCGCGTTGTGCCCGTCCCTACCGGCCCCCTGGGACGGAGCCCCATGGCAGTGCATCAGCGCCTTGCAGCGTTCGGGCTCGGAGGCGAGGTCTTCAGTGAGGACTTCCCGATGGTGGCCTTCACCGCATCGGCTGACGCGGACTTCGCCGGGATCAAGGCACTCCTGACTCAGGGGCAGGAGGAAGGGTGGTGGCACTACGAAGTCGGCTGCGGCGCCGACGAGTGGTGGAACGCCTGACCTCAACGGGACCTCGGGCCTTCGCGGCCAACCTTCGATGGCACGCGCCCAATGTTCGCTGTCACGGGAACACGAGGACGAAGACTTCACCCACGCGAGGGGTTTCACCCTATTTGGGCCTGATGGAGCCTCGCCGGACCCGGACAGTTGTCTTGGTGGGGCGGGTGGGTATGGGGCCGGCAGGGGTGAACGATGGGAGAACTGGCGGGTGCGTACGCGGATCCGGCACTGGGGTCGTTTGACCTGGACTTCTACGAGGGTGGCACGCGGGTTCGCAGTCCGCTGGGGGTGAGCTGGAACACGCGCTTCGAGCAGGTGGACCCGGTGCGTTCGTTTCGCTGGGTGAAGGGTGGGGCGGGCTTCGCGGGTTGGCACTGGTCGGCGACGACTGGTGGCCACGTCGGGTATGAGTCGTGGCTAGAGCGAGACCGGCTGATCCTTCTCGACGCCGATCCGGGTGTGACGGGGATCGCCTCGCAGCCCTTCTGGCTGCACTGGCATGACGGCTCACGCAAGCGTCGTCACGCCCCGGATTTCTTCGTGCGGCTCGCGGACGGCCGTGGCCAGGTCGTCGGCGTCCGTGCCGATGACCAGATCGACGAGGCGGCCGTGGGTGCCTTCGAGGCGACGGAGCGGGCCTGCCGGGCCGTGGGCTGGGGGTTCCTACATGTCGGTGTCCCGGATCCGGTACTCATGGCGAACATGCGGTGGCTTTCGCGCTATCGCAGGAGCCGGTGTCGTCGCCGTCATGACGTTGCCGACCTGCTGGTCAGCGTCTTCGCCGAGCCGGCTCCGCTGCTGGCTGGGGCAGCGGAGGCCGGTGATCCGCTCCTGGTGCTGCCGGTGCTGTTGCATCTGCTGTGGTCCCGCGTGCTGGTGACGGATGTGGCCTCGCAGCTGCTGGCATCGGACAGCATGGTGCACACCGCGAGCGGGCAGTGATGGGTCATTTTCGCGAACCTGCAGATCATGGCCACCAAGCAACGCCGCACGGCCCAGAGGCATCCACCGCGGCTCTCGCTCGACAGCCCGGAGGCAGCCTGATCCGGATCACTCAAACTTCGATGAGACGCACTCAAGGTTCAATGAGACAGGACATGGGTGTCCCATCTTTGACCGGTCCCGCTACTGGTCAGCGGGCTGCTGGCGGCTGGGGGTAGGTTCACCTCATGCCACCTACCCCCCTGATCACGCTGTGGCTGGCCAACTGGCTGGTCATGTCGGTCGTTGCCGTATCCGTGGCGAAGTCCCGGTCAGCGAGTAACAGGCGGGTGCAGGTGGACCTGTGGGAGTTGGAGACTCGCCTCCATAGCATGGTGGTCCTGCTGATCTTGTGGCCAGTCCTGCTGTTCCGCTTGGTGCCGGTAGTACTGCCACCGTCGGCACGGCGGGGTGTCGCTTCGGTAGTACGGAGGGCCCGGTGACGTCAGCTTCAGACGATGTTCACGGCGGGCCGTGCACCTTCCAGGAAGGCACCCCCTCGCCGGACAACCCGTCCGTATGGGTCGACGACTGGGGCGCACACGTGCCGGCTCCGGGGAGTCTGCGACTCCCTGGTGAGCGGATGCGGACGTACGATCCAGGGCGGACTGTCGAGCATCCGGGCAGCGAAGTCCATTTCCCTCCTCTGGCCAACGGCTTGGACTACGTCCTCAGCGTCGTTGAACTGCTGGAGGCTGGCACCGAGCGGGTTAGTGCCCGTGACTTGAAGTACGCCGTGCTTCATCTCGCAGCCGGGGTGGAAGTGCTGCTCAAGGCTCGCCTGCAGATGGAGCACTGGGCTCTCGTCTTCAAGGACCCCGCACGCGCGAAACGGTCCGAGCTGGAAGACGGCACGCTCAACAGCTGCTCGCCGAGCGAGGCGGTCCAGCGGTTGAGGGACATCGCCGGCGTTGCGGTCAGCGATAAGGACGCGAAGGCCCTGGAGCGTCTGGCTCGGCACCGCAACGCCCTCCAGCACTATGGACTGATCGGGCCGGCTGCGAACGCCCGCGCACTGGAGAGCTTGGCGGGTGAGGTCCTTGAGTTCATGGTCCCGTTCCTCGCCCGCGAGGTGTTGTCTGCCCTGTCCGAGGACGAGTACGAGACGTTTGAGGAGGAGTTCAACCGAATCAGATTCGGCTGCCACCGGATCCAGGGGTTCGTGAAAAAGAGGATGCAGCGGCTGAGCAGCGTCCTGACCGGCCAGGAGTACAAGACCCTGCGGTGTCCACAGTGTGAGCAATGGGCCTTCCAGCCCATCCACGACGAACCGGGATTCGACGGCATGCGCTGCGCCTTCTGTGCCTTCATCGCGGACCCGCAAACGGCTGCCACTGAGTACGCCCTGGCGGTCTTGCGGGTGGGCCTGCAGGACCTGGAACTTGGTCGGCGTCCCGTCAAGTGGTGCCCGGACTGCGAATCCCCCGCGCTGATCATGGGGGTGTTCACCGCCGCCGATCCAGAGCAGCCAGTGAACTTCTGCTTCGCCTGTGGTGCGGTTGTACCGGACCTCTTCAGCTGTGCCCGCTGCGAGCTGCCGTATCGGGGCCCGGAGAAGCAATCGCTGTGCGTGGCGTGTTCAGACCGTTCGGCGGACTGGGAAGAGCTGCTGTAGGGGCTGCCGCCTGATGGGATCTGTGGTGTTGCGCGGTACGGACTCAGGCACTCGCGATCGGGGACTGTCCCGTCCACTGAGCTTTGACCGGCATCTCAACGAACCTTGACCACCTCAGGGCGCCAGCAGCCTGCTAGCGGGACCGGTCAAGGTTCGGTGAGATCGGTCAAGGTTCAGTGAGACGGGACAGTGACCGCTCTCATCCAATCGAGGCGTTTACTCAGCTCTCGGTGAAACTAGCCGTACGGGCCAAACGCGCTGGGGGTGCTGGTGGCCGTACCGGCTGAGGTGGATCTCACGGAGCCCTACGTCGAGCTGTCGTACGTGGACGCCGTATGTCAGCGGCAGCGGCGTCCGCTGCTGGACTGTGTGACCGCCCGGTTCGAGGACGCGGCACCGGTACGGCCCTTCCGGTGGTCTCGTGGTGAACGTCACTTTGCCGGCTGGTACTGGGCGGCGACGACCGGGCAGCGCGTCGGTTTCGAGTCCTGGCTGGAGCGGGACCGCCTTCTGCTCATGGACTTCGACCCGCAGGTGGCGGGGATCGCCTCGCAGGGCGGGCTTTTGCCGGCGGTGACATGTCGGTCCTGGAGCGAAGGTTGGCAGCCTATGGCCTGGGCTGTCTTCGCTGGAGTCGCGACGAAGTGTCCCCCCTGAGCTGCGAGGGTGCCGGGCTATTTGATGCGGTCGAGGAAGCCGAGCACCCGATGGGTGGTCTGCGTTGCAGCGTGCTCGTCGTGCGACGGCAGGCTGCTGTCGGTGAACAGGTGCCTGTCGCCGGGATAGAGGAACAACTCGGCGTCCTCCGCCGTCTCGACGAGAGCGCGGGCCGCGTCCACATCGCCTTCCCCGGCGAAGAACGGATCTGCGTCCATGCCGTGGACCTGGACTGGGACGTCCTGGGGCCAGGCGCCGCCGAACTCCGAGACCGGGAGGCATGCCTCGAGCAGCAGCGCGCCCTTTGCGCCGGGGCGGGTCTGGGCCAGTTTCTGCGCCGGCAGGACGCCGAGCGAGAACCCGAGGTAGACGAGCTCCGCAGGCAGCTTTCCGGCGGCGGCGGTTCCGCGTGCGATGACCGTGCCGAACCCGATGTTCTCGGCGTAGCCGATGCCCTCCTCGAGGCTGTCGAATGCCTGTCCCTCGAAGAGGTCCGGGACGTGGACGGTGTGTCCGGCCCGTCGCAGCTGCTCGGCGAACTCGCGCACGCCGGCGGTCAGCCCGTGCCCGTGGTGGAAAACCAGCACCTCAGCCATGTCGCTCCCCTCGTGCTGCAGTGCCCGCGCGGCACCGCAGCACGAGTATGACCCGTGGCACTGACACCCGCGGGTCCCCTGTCGACAGGATCAGATTTTGTTCGAGGGTGATGTTCTCGGTGGTGATCCGCTGGATGGCTTCCTCGGTCCACTGGGCCTACAAGTCGCGGATCTGGCCGCGGAGTTCGCCGATTCGGATGCGCTGGGAGAGGATCTCGGCCTGGGCGGCCTTGAGGGTTCTCGCGTCGGAGTCGGGCGATGGCCTGGTGGACCCGCTACAGGGGACGCCGCGGTGCGGGGCTCGGGAACGGTGGCGGTGTTCATGCAACTTCCTGTTCGGGGGTGTCGCCGTCGGCTGTGCACGAGAGTGATGGGGTCGCCTTCGGGGGGCGCGCGCGTCGTCACGGCGATCAGCGCTGGTCACGGCTCCTCGGGCGGGCGAGGCGTTCGAGCGAGCTGATGCGCAGCTCCTCGCACGGCGCGGTCCGGCGTTCAACTCCGTCGACGACACGCGTCTTGGTTCCCGCCGACGCATCGTCATCTCGGCGGCGGAGGTCCAACACTAATGATCACCAGAGTCACCAGGGGGAGCCCGCAGCATGACCGGCACCACGGAGGCCCTTGACGGGTCGGCTGCAGTCGACGATGCAGCACGAAGCGTCACGCGCCCGTTCTACGTATACGCCGTACTCGCCAACACGCTGTTCCAGCGCGGCGTATTCGTCCTCTTCCTCTATCAGCGAGGCTTCTCCGCCGGGCAAGTGGCTCTACTGCAGACACTGCTCTACCTGGTCGGCGGACTTGCGGAGTTGCCGACGGGAATCATCGCCGACCGAATCGGCAGGCGTGCCAGCATCGTGATCGGCCAGGTGCTGGTAGCTGGATGTCTGCTCGGTCAGGTGGCGTTCTCCGACTACTGGGTGTTCCTGGCGCTGTTCATCGGGCAGGGCGTGGGCATGGCATGTGTGTCCGGTTCGGACACCGCCCTGCTGTACGACCTGCTCGTGCGTCGTGGTGCAACGGCCAGCTACGTCAAGATCAAGTCCCGGTTCACCATGCTCGGGACGGTCACCTCGGGAGCCGCCATCGTCTTCGGCGGCCAACTGCAGCAGATTTCCTGGGGAGTCGTCTACGTCGGTTCGGCGGCGTGCCTCGTCCTGGCCGTGGTGGTGCTGATGTCACGGGTGCCCGAGATCCGCGGCGCGGACGCGGTGGACGAGCAGGACGGAACCGAGGAGGGGCACGGCGACGCCACAGCGTGGCGGGCGATGCTTCGGGTCGCCACGCCGGCGCTCGTGACGCTTGTCGTGGTGTCCGGATTGATGCATGCGACTTTGACGCCGTACATCATTTTTACGCAGAAGACCCTCTCCGATCAGGGAGCGGGAACCGCATTGGTCAGCGTGGTCATATCGGCGGGATTCTTCGCCGGCGGGCTCACTCCCTTGCTGTCGGACCGCGCGGACCGGCGCATCGGGTATCGGGTCATCGTCCCGGTGTCTCTCCTGACGCTCGCCGTGGCGCTCGGCCTGAGCGGCCTCGGCCTTGTCCGGGTCACCATCGCCGCGTTCCTGGTCCTGGTCGGAATTCCCGAGATCACCGCCGTGATCGTGGACAACGTTTTCAACGAGGCGGTGCCGTCGCGCCACCGGGCGAGCCTGCTGTCGATGATCGCGTTCGTGGAGTCGGCGCTCATCGGCATCGGCTATCTCGTCCTCGGCGCGCTCATGGACGGGTTGGGCTCCAGTGTGGGCATGGCCACCTATGCCGCGGTCCCCCTGCTGGCATGTCTCGTGTGGCTCCCGGTGCTCTTCCGAGGGGCACGGGTGACCACCGAGGTCGAAAATGGCCCCTCGAACGGAGCCGGTGTGGAAACGTAGCCGCAAGGGAGTGACGTGGAGAATCGGTTCGCGGGCAGGTGCGCGTCGTGCTCGGTGTCGGTGTCGGCGGGCGGTGTCTCGGCAAGGGCCTCAACGGAAGCCGGGAAGTGCGGTGCCGGGAGACGAGGCAATGGGCCGCGTCGCCGCGAGCGGCGTGGACGGGCCGGACACGTTGCTGGTCGCTGCCTGCCCCGACTCCTCACCCCCGCGGGGAGGCGCCCGAGGACCTGCGTACGGTCAGGGCGGCGGGCACCGTGAGCTGGCCCGGCAGCGCGCACTGCGGGAACTCCAGCAACCCGACCAGCGCGGCGACGGCGGCCTCGCCGATGACACCGGGCCGCAGGGTCACCGTACTGACTGGCGGATCGCCCCGACCGTACGCCGGATCCTCGCTCGCACAGACGAGGAGCAGGTCGTCCGGCACCCGCAGGCCGTGCCGCGCAGCAGCGGCCAACACCGGACGGCCGCCCGGATCGTAGAGGGAGTAGACGGCATCGACGGTTCGCCCCGGGGAGAACCGGTCGAACGCGTGCCGGGGGCGTCGTCCGGCAGGAAGGGGACCGGCCGGCAGCGGTGGCACGCCGCGTTCCGCGCACCACTGTTCGTACGCCTCGGTCACTGCGTACGTGTAGTGCTCGGACCCGAAGCCGCAGTGCAGTGCGATGCGCCGGCCCCGGCCGCGGCGAGGTGGTCGAGCACCTCGCGGGTGGTCGCCGCGTGGTCGTTGTCCACCCAGATGTCCCCGGGGTGCGGATCGACGGGCCGGCCGTCGAAGACCACGGGGATGCCGCGGGCGCGCAATGCCCGCAGCACCGGATCGCCCTTCGGGCTGTCGAGCAACAACATGCTGTCCACTGCGAGAAGTAGGAGACCGCGAGGAAGTTCCAGGCGGACCCGGCGAAGGTGGTGACGGCCAGGCCCAGACTGCGGGTGCGGCAACGGGCACTGACGCGGCGACGACCTCAGCTGCCCGCCGGGGGGCGCGCGGAGGAGCGCGGGGCAGGGCGCGCGAGGGGGCGGGCGCCAGGGCTCCGGCGCGAGTGCGCGAGGGGGCTCCGGCCCGAGCACCCGAGGTCGTGGCGGGCGGCCCAGGCGTTCACGGCAGCGGCGATCTCCTCGGGCCGGTCCTCCGGACAGAGATGGGCGGCGGGGCCGCAGTACGCGGTCTCCAGCCCCGCGATGTTCTCCTCGCACCAGGCGATGAGGGCCGGACCGACCATCAGGGTGGGCGAACCATCGAAGGTCAGCAGCAGTTTGGGCACCTGCGCGGCGGCCAGCCAGGCGTCGTACTCCTCGACGCGGGCGACGACGTCGGCCGGTTCGCCGTCCAGCGGCATGGACCGGGCCCACTGGAGCATGGGGAGCCGACTCGCCGGGGTGGGGTACGGCGCGGCGTAGACGGCGCGGTCGGCCTCAGCCATCGGCCGGAGCACGGTCTTGCCGATGCCGTCCTCGATGAAGAGGTTCCGGTCCAGGACCATCTCCTCCCCCGTGCCCGGGGTGCGCAGTTCCTCGAACCGGGAGCGGGCCGCGGGCGGGAACTCGTCCCAACCCATCGGCCGCAGGATCGTCTCCATGAAGACCATCCCGCGGACCCGCCCCGGATGCCGGGCCGCCCAGTCGAAGGCGAGCGCCCCGCCCCAATCCTGGCCGACGAGGACCACCTCGGAGAGTCCGAGCGCGTCGAACCAGGCGTCCAGGTAACGGGCGTGGTCGGCGAAGCGGTACGCACCGCCGGGCTTGCCGGAGCGGCCCATGCCGATGAGGTCGGGGGCGAGCACCCGGACCCGGCCCGCCTCCACGCCCTCGATGCGGGGCAGCACGCCCCGCCAGAGGTGGGAGGAGGTGGGGTTGCCGTGCAGGAAGACGAAGGGGATGCCCTCGCCCTCCCGGCCCCGCTCCTCGTAGTGCACGGTCGAGTCGAGTACGTCGATCGTGGGCATGGCAGTCCCCTTCGCCGCGCATTGACCTATTCATTGGCGTCACTAACGTTCGTGACACTAACGAAGCTATATCGTTGGTGCCACTAACGCAACGGGTAGGATCGCCACCATGAACACGGACGAGGGGTCGGGCGGGGACGCAATGGTCCCGGAGCGACTGCGGAAACTGCCCAGCCGACTACTGGCGCAGGCCTCCACGCACGCCCAGCGACTGGTGACCGAGGGGCTGAACGGGGCGGATGCCCACAAATGGCATTACGCCGTCCTGGTCGCACTGGAGGAGTACGGACCCGCGAGCCAGGCGGCCCTGAGCGACCGCACCGGCATCCACCGCAGCGACCTGGTCGCCGTCATCAACGAACTCGCCGAGCGCGACCTGGTCGAACGGGCCCCCGATCCCGCCGACCGCAGGCGCAACGTCGTCACCATCACCCCACCCGGCCGGCGCTGGCTGCGCAAGCTGGAACAACTCCTCGACGCGGCCCAGGAAGAGCTTCTGTCCCCTTTGTCCACACAGGAGCGGGAGCAGCTCACCCACCTCCTCGGCCGGGTCGTCGCGCACCACACACCCGTCGGTCCACGGACGGGACACGCCGGAACTGACGGTCGATAACACCCGTCTGCCACACCCGACGCAGGGGTCATCTCATATCTGAGATACGGTGCACCCATGGCAGACGACTACCTCGTACGCATCGGCAAGCTCATCCGTGACGCCCGTCAGCACCGGGGCTGGACACAGAGTCAGCTCGCGGATGCGCTCGGCACCAGCCAGAGCGCAGTGAACCGGATCGAGCGCGGCAACCAGAACATCAGCCTTGAGATGATCGCCCGAATCGGTGAAGCTCTCGACAGCGAGATCGTCTCTCTGGGCTACGCCGGTCCGATGCACCTGCGCGTCGTCGGGGGCCGCCGACTGTCCGGCGCCATCGACGTCAAGACGAGCAAGAACGCGTGCGTGGCCCTGCTGTGCGCCTCCCTGCTGAACAGGGGCCGTACGGTACTGCGCCGGGTCGCCCGCATCGAGGAGGTCTACCGGCTCCTGGAGGTCCTGAACTCCATCGGTGTCCGCACCCGCTGGATCAACGACGGCGTGGACCTGGAAATCGTCCCGCCGGTCGCCCTCGACATGGACGCCATGGACGCGGACGCGGCCCGCCGGACCCGGAGCATCATCATGTTCCTGGGCCCCCTGCTACACCGGATGGACCAGTTCCGCCTGCCGTACGCGGGCGGCTGCGACCTCGGCACCCGCACCATCGAGCCCCACATGATCGCCCTGCGCCGCTTCGGCCTGGACATCACCGCGACCGAGGGCATCTACCACGCGAAGGTCGAGCCGGGGGTCTCCCCGAGCCGCCCGATCGTGCTGACCGAGCGCGGGGACACCGTCACCGAGAACGCACTGCTGGCCGCCGCCCGGCATGCCGGCGTCACCGTCATCCGCAACGCCTCCTCCAACTACATGGTCCAGGACCTGTGCTTCTTCCTCGAAGCGCTCGGCGTCAAGGTCGAGGGCATCGGCACGACCACCCTGACCGTCCACGGCGTCCCGAACATCGACGTGGACGTGGACTACTCCCCCTCCGAAGACCCGGTCGAGGCGATGAGCCTGCTCGCCGCCGCGGTGGTCACGGAGTCGGAGCTGACGATCCGCCGGGTCCCGATCGAGTTCATGGAGATCGAGCTCGCGGTCCTGGAGGAGATGGGCCTCGACCACGACCGCTCGGCGGAGTACACGGCGGACAACGGCCGCACCCGCCTGGTCGACCTCACGGTCCGCCCCTCGAAGCTCGAAGCCCCGATCGACAAGATCCACCCGATGCCCTTCCCCGGGCTGAACATCGACAACGTCCCCTTCTTCGCGGCCATCGCCGCCGTCGCCCAGGGCCAGACCCTGATCCACGACTGGGTGTACGACAACCGGGCCATCTACCTGACGGACCTGAACCGCCTCGGTGGCCGCCTCCAACTCCTCGACCCGCACCGCGTCCTGGTCGAAGGCCCCACCCGCTGGCGCGCCGCGGAAATGATGTGCCCGCCGGCCCTGCGCCCGGCGGTGGTCGTCCTCCTGGCGATGATGGCGGCGGAGGGCACCTCGGTGCTGCGCAACGTCTACGTCATCAACCGCGGCTACGAGGAACTGGCGGAACGCCTCAACTCGGTGGGTGCCCAGATCGAGATCTTCCGCGACATCTAGTGCTGTGGCCGGTGAACCCTTCCGGCCACAGCACTAAGCGGTCGCGGCCCGGCCGCGCGCCCCGCAGCCCCGTCCCTCCTTCCCCGGAGCGGCGGGGCTTCGGCGATCCCCTCGGGCGGCCGGTGCATGGGCCACCTACGCCAGCGAGGCGTGGCACTGCCCCGGCGGGAGCACGGATCCCGGGGCACCCCGCGGCAGTGCGACGCCGTACGGGAGTGCCCGGAGGCGATCGACGCGGGCCGCACGGCGGGGTCCGTCGTCTCCACGGCGGAGGCGCAGCCGTAGGTCCTACGGGACCGGTCGGCCGGGTGCGGCCGTACGGTTCGTGTCGGGTGAGAGTGGCGTGAAACGACGTCACATGCGGTGGATCGACCCGCGTACGCTGCGGCGGTTCTGCATAACGTTGATCTTGGGGGGTCATCCATGTTCCACCGTCGGGGATTTGCCGTGGCTGCGGTCGTCGGGGCGGTCGTCCTGCTGGGCAGCAGCTGTGAGGATTCCGCGTCCGGCCGGGGCGCGGACAAGCCGGCCGCCACCACGGCCGGCGCCGCCGCGCCCTCGCCCTCACCCAGTACGCCGGCGATGCCCTCGCTGATCGGGCAGAAGTTCGGCGAGGCCGAGGCCGCCGTCAAGCCGCTGGTCAGCAGACCCGTCGAGGCCCGCAGCAGCTTCGGCGACATCCCGTTGGCCGCGGACCACGGCCAGTGGCCGGTCTGCTTCCAGACCCCGGCTGCCGGGAGTCCGGTGGCGCCGGCCACCGCCGTCGAGCTCTCGCTCGTACCCCCCGGCCGGGCCTGCCCGGACACGGCGGGCGCCACCTCGGCACCGTCCAGGACCCCGGAGGCCAGCCCGACCGCCGCGCCGCCGAAGCCGAAGACCTCGCCCCCGACCGACGGCGGCTCCACCGGCGGAGACGGCGGCGGCAGTGGTGCCGGCAGCGTCTACTACAAGAACTGCGCCCAGGCCAGGGCAGCCGGGGCGGCGCCCATGCGCCGAGGCCAGCCCGGCTACCGGGACGCCCTCGACCGCGACAAGGACGGCGTCGCCTGCGACAAGTAACAGACGGGGCAGGCACGGGCCGAACGGCGATTTTCGGCCTGTTGGCGCAGCGGTCCTCGGCGGTACCGGCCCGCGCCGTGCAGAATCGGCCCGTCGGTACGGTGTCGAGGGGGCGGCCATGGCTGTGGAAACACGAACGGGAACCGGTACGCAGGCCCCGGCACTGGAGGGGATGCCGCTGCTCGGTTCGCTGTTCGACCTGAAAGCGGACTCGCTCGGCACCTATCTGCGCGCCCAGCAGCGCCACGGCGACGTCGTACGGATCACCGCCGGCCCGCCGGGGCTGCGGACCGTGCTCCACTGCATCTTCTCCGCGGAGGGCGCGCAGCAGGTCCTGGCCTCGGAGTCGGCCAACTTCCGCAAGGACAACGCCTTCTACCAGGAGGTCCGGGACTCCTTCGGCAACGGCCTGCTGACCAGCCAGGACGAGGACTACCTGCGCCAGCGACGGCTGGTGCAGCCGCTGTTCACCAAACGCCGGGTGGACGGCTACGCCAGCGCCGTCGCCACCGAGACCCGGGCCGTCGTCGCGGCCTGGGAGCAGGCCCCGGGCAGCGTGATCGACGTCGGGGAGGAGATGATGCAGCTCGCCCTGCGCGCGGTCACCCGCATCCTGTTCGGCATCGACGTGGACGCTACCGTCGACGTCGTCGACCGGTGTTTTCCGGTCATCACGGATTACGTGCTGCGCCGCGGCTACTCCCCCGCCAACATTCCTCGGACCTGGCCCACACCGGGCAACAAGCGGGCCGCCACCGCCATGGACGAGCTGTACGCGGTGTGCGACGGGATCATCAGCGAGCGGCGGGGCGGGGCCGCGGCCCGGGGCGATGACCTGTTGAGCCTGCTCGCCGCCGCCACGAGCGCAGACGACCTCGAGTTCGACGCGGCAGAGCTGCGCGACCAGGTGCTGATCTTCCTGCTCGCCGGGCACGAGACGACCGCCACCTCGCTCGCCTTCTCCTTGCACCTGCTGGCCCGCCACCCCGAGCAGCAGGCGCGGGCCCGCGAGGAGGTCTCCCGGGTCCTGGGCGGCCGTCCGCCCGAGGCCGCCGATCTGGACCGGCTTCCCTACCTCATGCAGGTCCTCAAGGAGGCGATGCGGCTCTACCCGGCGGCCCCGGTCATCGGCCGCAGCGCCGTCGCCGCCACCGAGGTCGGGGGCCACACCGTCCCGGCGGGCGCGAACGTGATCCTGGCCCCGTGGGTGACGCACCGCCATCCCCGGTACTGGCCCGACCCGGACCGCTTCGATCCGGACCGTTTCACGCCGGAGGCGGAGGCCGGCCGCCCCCGCTACGCCTGGTTCCCCTTCGGCGGCGGCCCCCGCGCCTGCATAGGGCAGCACTTCTCGATGCTGGAGTCGGTGGTCGCGTTGGCGATGATCCTGCGCTCGTACGCGTTCGAGGCCGTGGACACCGAGGTACCGGTCAGCGCCGGGATCACGTTGCGGGTGGACGGCCCGATGCGCTGCCGGATCCGCGCCCTGGCCGACTGACGGGTCCAGGTCCGTTGGGGCGGGCGCCCACCCGCGACGGACCCGCTCCGGGACGGACGGCTCCGCTGCGGACGGGATGGTCAGACGGCCGTCGGCGTGTGGTTGCCCTGGAGTCGCTGGAGGTCCGACGGGCGGACCTGGATCGCGAACAGCGCGATGGTCGCCGCGACCAGGGCGAAGAGCGCCGCGACGATGAACGCAGCGCTCACGCCCGAGGTCAGCACCTGGTCGCCCCAGGGGTCCGGAAGCTGGCCGGTGCGCAGGAAGACGGCCTTCTGTTCGGGGTTGGCCGAACTCAAGAAGGCCGGGACCTGCTGGTGGGCCTCGTTGCGGCTGGCCGTGCCGAAGACCGTGACCAGGATGGACAGGCCCAGCGAACCGCCCACCTGCTGGGTCGTGTTGAGCAGCCCGGACGCCGCACCGGATTCGCGGTCGGGGACGTTGGACAGGGCCATGAGGGTCAGCGACACGAACTGCATGCCCATGCCGAGGCTGAAGACGAGCATGGGGCCCAGGATGCTGCCCAGGTACGTCGAGTCGACGTCGGTCTGCGTCAGCCAGGCCAGCCCGGCAGCCGAGAGCAGGGCGCCCGTCACCATGAAGGGCTTCGGTCCGAACTTGGGCAGGAGCTGGGAGGTGACGCCCGCGCCGACGCCGATGACGGCGCTCACCGGCAGGAAGGCGAAGCCCGCCTGGAGCGGACTGAAGCCCAGTACGTTCTGCACGAACAGGGTCAGGAAGAAGAACATGCCGAACATCGCGCAGGCGAGGAAGAGCATGATCCCGTACGTGCCGGCCCGGTTGCGGTCGGCGAACATGTGCAGCGGGGTGATCGGCTGCGGCGAGCGCCGTTCGTTGAGGAAGAAGAGCAGCAGCAGGACCACGGCGACGCCGAAGGAGGCGAGCGTGAAGGGGTCGCGCCAACCCTCCTGGGACGCGCGGATGAAGCCGTAGACGAGCGAAACCATGCCCAGGGTGGACAGCAGTGCGCCCGCGAGGTCGAAGTGTCCGGGATGGCGTGCGGACTCGCGGATGACCCGTGTGGCCGTCAGTGCGATGGCCAGGGCGATCGGGACGTTGACGAAGAACACCCAGCGCCAGTCGAGCCATTCGACCAGGATGCCGCCGGCCAGCAGCCCGATCGCGCCGCCGCCGGCCGAGACCGCGGCGAACACGCCGAACGCCCGGTTGCGCGCCGGGCCTTCGCGGAAGGTGGTGGTGATCAGTGCCAGTGCAGTCGGGGAGGCGATGGCACCGCCGACACCCTGTAGGGCCCGAGCGCCCATCAACTGGCCCTCGCTCTGCGCGAACCCGCCCAGGAGCGAGGCCAGGCCGAAGAGCAGGACGCCGGAGATGAAGACGCGCTTGCGGCCGAGGATGTCACCGGCGCGTCCACCGAGGAGCAGCAGTCCACCGAAGGTGAGGGTGTAGGCGTTGACGACCCAGGACAGGCTCTCGGTGGAGAAGCCGAGGGCGGTCTGGATGTGCGGCAGCGCGATGTTCACGATGGTGATGTCGAGAACGACCATGAGCTGGCAAGAGGCGATGACGAACAGGGCGAGCCCGTTTCCGCTTCCTCGGACCTTGCCGTCGGTCCCGGTGCTGGTCGGCGATGCGTTCCGGTCCACCTTTCGACGCTAAACCTGCACCCGGGGGCACACCACTCGAATGGCCTAGGCTGCATGACATATACAGTGTGCCATTTCACATGACACACTCCGATCATGGATGACTTCCTCAGGCTCTCCGCGAGCACGGCCCGCTTCACGCACGGCGCCCCGCGCGCGTTCTCCTTCGGGGACGACGGCCGGCTGCTCTGGTTCCTCCGCTCCACCGGCCCCACCGACCCCTTCGACAGCCTCTGGGTCCTGGACACCGCCACCGGCACCGAGACCCGCCTCGCCGATCCCCGCGAACTGTCCCCCGAGCCGGGCGTCCTGCCGACCGGCGAGCGCCGGCTGCGCGAGCGGATCCGGCTCGTCGCCGCGGGGATCGGCTCGTACGCACTCTCCGGCGACGGCCGGAGCGCGGTCTTCCCGCTGTTCGGGCGGCTGTACCGGGTCACGTACGAGGGCGCACCCGACGCGACCGGGCAGCCGACCGGACAGCCGGGCGGACAGCCGGGCGGACGGCCCGAGGAGACCCCCACCGCCGGGCCCGTCCTGGACCCCCGCCTCAACGCCGACGGCACCCGTACCGCGTACGTGGCCGACGACGCCCTCCACACCGCCCCGGGCGGCCGGGTCAGCCCCGCCGACGGGGCCCGTTGGGGCGTGGCGGAGTTCGTCGCCGCCGAGGAACTCGGGCGGGCCCGGGGCCACTGGTGGTCCCCCGACGGGGAAACCCTGCTGGCCGCCCGCGTCTGCGAATCCGCCCTCCAGCGTCGCCACTTCGCCGACCCCGCACACCCCGAACTGCCGGCCGAGGACTTCGCCTATCCCGAGGCCGGCGGGCCCAACGCCGAGGTGCAGCTGTGGGTGCTCGGCCCGAACGGCGCCCGGACGCGCCTCGACTGGGATGCCGAAACGTACCCCTACGTCAGCGACGCCGACTGGGAGTCGACCGAAGAGATCCTGCTGACCGTGCAGGACCGGCTCCAGCAACGCGTCCTGCTGCTCTCCGCCGACCCGACCACCGGCCGGACCCGTGAACTGTCCCGCACCACGCACCCCCAGTGGGTCGACCCGATGCTGCCCGGCACCCCGGCCCGGCTGCCCGACGGGCGGATGCTGACCGCCGCCGAGACTCCCCCCGCCACCGTCGGGGGCGCCCTCACCTGCGGCGCCGCGCGCGCCCTAGCCGTCGACGGGCGCCTGATCACCGGGGACTCGATCCAGGTCCGCCGGGTGGCCGGTACCCACGGGGCCCAGCTGCTCATCGAGGCCGGGCAGCGCGACCCCTCCGAGCAGCAGGTCCTGCTCCTCGACCCCACCACCGGGGAGTTGACCCCGCTGGCGGACGGCCCCGGGGTACACAGCGTCCAGGCCTCCGCCGGGGCTCTGCTGCTGACCTCCGCCGATGCCGACGGGGTGCGTAGGATCGTGCGCACCGCCGACGGAAGGGAGTTCGTCCCGCTCGACCTCTCCGAGCCGCTGCCGTACCGGGTGGTGCCGGTGCTCGAACGGGTCACCGAGCACGCCGTCCCCACCTCGGTGGTCTTCCCCCGCGGCCACGTCCCCGGCCGGCGGCTGCCCGTCCTCATGGACAGTTACGGCGGGCCCGGCTTCCAGGACGTGTCCGCCGAACCGCGCCGCTGGCAACACCGGCAGTGGTGGGCCGACCGGGGCTTCGCGGTGGTGACCGTCGACAACCGCGGGACCCCGTACGTCTCGCCCGCCTTCACCCACGCCGTGTACCGCGGGTTCTCCGAGGTCACCCTCGAAGACCAGGTCGCGGCCCTGCACGCGCTCGGCGAACGCCACCCGGACCTCGACCTGGACCGAGTCGGCGTACGCGGCTGGTCGTACGGCGGCTACCTGTCCGCCATGGCGGTGCTGCGCCGCCCCGACGTCTTCCACGCAGCCGCCGCCGGGGCCGCCCCGACCGACTTCCGGTACTACGACACGGCGTACACCGAGCGCTATCTCGGGCTGCCCCAGGAACACCCCGAGGTGTACGAGCAGGACTCGCTGATCCCGGACGCCCCGCAACTGATCCGACCGCTGCTGCTGATCACTGGCCTGGCCGACGACAACGTCCACCCCTCGCACACCCTGCGCCTGTCCCAGGCCCTGACCGACGCGGGCCGCCCGCACCAACTCCTGGCCCTGCCCGGGGTCACCCACATGACCCCGAACGGGACGAGGGAGAAGCTCATGGCGCTGGAACTGGAGTTCTTCCGCAAGGAGCTCGCCTGACGGACGCCCCGCAAGGGAAGGACCCCGGAGCCGATCGTGTCGGCTCCGGGGTCCCTTCTTTCCCGGGGTTCCCGTCAGTCCCCCGGGAAGTGACAGGCCACCTCGCGCGAGGCGGCGGTCCTCAACAGCGGCCTTTCCGTACGGCACACCTCCTGCGCCTTGGGGCAGCGCGGATGGAAGGTGCAGCCCGGGGGCGGGGCAGCCGGGCTCGGCGGGTCACCGAGCAGCACGATCCGCTCGCGCCGCCGCTCGGCCGCCGGGTCCGGCAACGGCACGGCGGACAGCAGCGCCCGGGTGTACGGGTGTTGCGGGTTCCCGTAGAGGGCCTGCCGGTCACCGATCTCGACGATCCGGCCGAGGTACATCACCGCGACCCGGTCACTGACCCGTTTGACCACGGACAGGTCGTGCGCGATGAACACGTAGGCCAGGCCCAGTTCGGCGCGCAGCCGTTCCATCAGGTTGACGATCTGGGCCTGTACGGAGACGTCGAGGGCGGAAACGGGTTCGTCGGCGACGATCAGCCGGGGACTGGTGGCCAGCGAGCGGGCGATCCCGATGCGCTGGGCCTGGCCGCCGGAGAACTCGTGCGGGTAACGGTCGATGTGCTCGGGGATCAGCCCGACCAGCTCCATCAGCTCGGCCGCCCGACGGCGCGCGTCGGAAGCCGACCAACCCTGCACCAGCAAGGGGTCGGAGATAATCCGGGCCACCGTCTGGCGGGGGTTGAGGGAGGAGTGCGGGTCCTGGAAGACCATCTGGAGGTGCCGCCGGAGCGGGCGGAGTGCGCCTTGGGACAGCCTGGTGATGTCCCGTCCGTCGAAGGAGACGCTGCCGGAGGTGGGCTCCAGCAGCCTCACCAGCATCCGGCCGGTGGTGGACTTCCCACAGCCCGACTCGCCCACCAGGCCGAGGGTTTCGCCCGCCGCGAGTTCGAAGGAGATCCCGTCGACGGCGCGCACGGGCGCCCCCCGGCGCCCGGACGCGGAGCGCCTGCCCGGGAAGGCCATCGAGAGATCGCGTACGGACAGCAGCGGCGCGGGCGGGGCCGGCTGCGTACCGGCCCCGGCCGGCTCTGCGGTGGTGTCCGGGGGGCGGGCCTCTACGGTCATCGGGACGCCTCCGGGGCGGACGCAGCGGACGGGGCGGACGCAGCGCCCGGCACGGCGCCGGCCCCCGCGAGGTGGCATGCGGCGGTGCGCCGGGCGCTCCCTTGGGGCCGGAGCTGGGGGCGCTCGGTGACACAGCGGCTCCGCTGCTCCGGAGTGCCCGCGGCGGCGAGGTGGCAGCGCGGGGCGAACGCACAGCCCGGAGCGGGCGCGAGCAGGGAGGGTGGGGAGCCGGGAATGGCCCGCAGGGGCTCGTCGTCGTTGTCGTCGAGCCGCGGCAGCGAGTCGAGCAGTCCCCGGGTGTACGGGTGGGCGGGGTCGGCGAACAGCTCGTCGACGAGGGCCCGTTCCACCGCCCGCCCCCCGTACATGACCAGCACCTCATGGGCGACGCGGGCGACCACGCCCAGGTCATGGGTGATCATCACGATGCCCAGGCCGCGCTCCTGCTGGAGGCGCGCGAGGAGTTCCAGGATCTGGGCCTGCACGGTCACGTCGAGGGCGGTGGTGGGCTCGTCGGCGATCAGCAGGTCCGGCTCGCAGGCCAGCGCCATGGCGATCATCGCGCGCTGGCGCATGCCGCCGGAGAACTGGTGCGGGTACTCCCCCGCCCGGCGGGCCGGTTCCGGGATGCCGACCTCGCCGAGCATCTCGACCGCACGTCTGCGCGCGGTCGCCCGGCCCGCCTTGAAGTGCACGCGGACGTGCTCGGCGATCTGCTCCCCGACCGTGTAGTACGGGTGCAGGCTGGAGAGCGGGTCCTGGAAGATCATGGCCATCTTCCGGCCGCGCAACCGGGACAGCTCGCGCTCGGACATCGCGGTGAGCTCCTGCCCGGCGAGGGCGATGGAGCCGCCGACCTCGGCGCCCCGGTGCAGGCCCATGACGGCGAGCGAGGTGACCGACTTGCCGGACCCGGACTCCCCGACGATGCCGAGGGTCCGTCCGGCTTCCACGGTGAACCCGAGTTGGTCGACGGCGCGTACGGAGCCGCGCGGGGTGGTGAACGTGACGGACAGATCGCGCACGTCGAGCAGTGGCGGTGGTGCGGCGGCCATCAGTACCTCACCCTCGGGTCGATGACGGCGTACAGGAGGTCGACCGCGAGATTGGCGACGACGATGAAGAAGGCGGCGAGCAGCGTGACCCCGAGGACGACCGGCTGGTCCGAGCTGACCAGGGCCCCGTAGAACAGTCTTCCGATGCCCGGGAGTCCGAAGATGGACTCGGTGATGACGGCGCCGGCGAGCAGCCCGCCGAGGTCCATGCCGAAGATGGTGAGGATCGGGGTCATCCCGGAGCGCAGGCCGTGTTTGACGACGACCGTACGCTCGGGCATTCCCTTGGCTCGGGCGGTGCGGATGTACGGCTCGGCCATGGCTTCGATCATCGAGCCCCGGCTCTGGCGTGCGTACATGGCCGCGTACAGCAGGGCGAGCGCGGTCCAGGGCAGCAGCAGGTTCGTGGCCCAGCCGAGCGGGTCGTCGCCGAAGGCCTGGTAGCTGGGGTAGGGCAGGATGCCGGCGATGCGGATGACCCCGTAGATGAGCATGACGGAGGTGAAGTACACCGGCAGCGAGGCTGCGGCGACCGCGCCGACCATCAGGGCCTTGTCGGTGACGGTGTCCTTGCGCAGGGCGGCGGTGACCCCGGCGCCGAGGCCGAGGACGAGCCAGAGCGCGGCGGCACCGACGGCGAGGGAGGCGGAGACCGGGAGCCGGTCCATCAAGAGGTCCCACACGGGCAGGGAGTTCTCGTACGAGTAGCCCAGGCAGGGGAAGTCGCACTGGACGGCGTACTGGCCGGTGCCCAGGGTGCGGCCGGTGAAGATGCCGGTGAGGAAGTCGGCGAACTGCCGCCACAGCGGCTGGTCCAGGCCCAGGTACTCCCGTACGTCGGCCACGCGTTCGGCGCTGCAGGTCTTGCCGCAGGCGGCTGCGGCCGGGTCGGAGGGCAGGACGTAGAAGATGAGGAAGGTGACGGCGGCGATGGCGAGCAGGACACCGACCAGGGCGAGCAGTCGGCGCGCGAGGTAGAGGATCACGTGCGGCCGCCCCTCGGGTCGAGGATGTCGCGCAGGGCGTCGCCGAGCAGGGTGAAGGCGAGTACCGCGAGGAAGAGGAAGGTGCTCGGGATGACGAAGTACATGGGGTCGGTCTCGTAGAAGGCCACGGACTCGGCGATCATCTGGCCCCAGGACGGGGTGGGCGGGCGCACGCCGACACCGAGGTAGCTGAGGGCGGCCTCGGTGCTGATCATGCCGGGTATGAGGAGGGTGGTGTAGGCGATGACCGGCCCCGAGACGCCCGGGAGGATGTCGCGGGTCAGGATCCGCCAGGAGCTCGATCCGGCGACGCGTGCGGCGTCGACGTACTCGCGGTGCTTGAGGGAGAGCGTCTGGCCGCGGACCACGCGGGCGACGCCGGGCCAGCCGAACACGCCGATGACGGCGGTCATGAGCACGATCCGGTTGACGTCCTTGGCCACCGACAGCATCGCGATCATGAAGATGAGGGAGGGGAAGGACATCGTCAGGTCCATCACGCGGGACAGGACCGCGTCGATGCGGCCACCGAAGTAGCCGGCCACGATCCCGGCGGTGGTGCCGGTGACCACCACGATGGCGGTGGCGGCGAAGGCGATGAGCAGGGAGACCTGGGCGCCGTGGATGACGCGGGCGAACAGGTCGCGGCCGGTGACGGGTTCGACTCCGAGCCAGTGCTCGGGGCTGATCCCGCCCAGGGAGCCGAGCGGCTGGCCGCCGAGGTAGGGGTCGATGGCTGCCTTGTCGAAATCCTCGGGGGACCATCCGCCGAGTGCGCCCAGCCAGGGGGCGCAGACGGCCATCAGGACGAAGAGGAGGACGACGCAGAGGCTGATGCGGACGGCGGGGCGGCGGCGGAGCTCCCGCCGGGCGAGCTGCCAGGGGCTGCTGCCCGGGGGGCCTTCCTTGACCGGTGCGCCTGCTGCGGGTGCGGTGGTGGTGGTCATGGGTGCGGGGCCTCGGGGTTCCTCAGCCCTGGCTCTTCGACGGGTCCTTGAGTCCCACGGTCCCGTAGTCGATGGTGCCGGTCCACACGGGGTGGCCGAAGGCGCCGGCGATGTTGGGGCCGACGAGCAGCGGCTTGCGCTCCAGCAGGATCGGGACGGAGGGGGACTTCTTCATGATGTCGGCGTCCAGGTCGATCCAGGCCTGGTTGGCCTGCTTCGCGTCGGCCATGGCGTTGATCTCGTCGATCCGCTTCGTGGTGGCCTCGTCGCGGAACTGGGCGTAGTTGCCCTGGTTGCCCTTGTCCTTGATGGTGCGCCCGTCGAAGACGAAGGGGATCCAGGTGGAACCGGAGGGGTAGTCCGGGCACCAACCGGCGAGCGTCATGTCGGGGGTGGTGGACAGGTCACCGATGACGTCGTAGTACGCGCCGGGGTCGATGGTGTCGATGACGACCTCGATGCCGACACGGGACAGCCCCTGCTGGATGGCTTCGGCCTTGCCCTTGTCTCCGGTGGAGACGGCGAGGGAGACCTTCAGGGTCTCCTTGCCCGCCGCCTTGAGGAGTTCCTTGGCCTTGGCGGGGTCACCGGCCGGGGCGATCTTCAGGGTGTCGGCCTGCTTGCCGCCGGAGAGGGCCGGGGGCAGGTAGGCGGTGGCGACCTCGTTGAGGGCGGGGCCGCCGCCCGCGGTGACCACGGCTTCCTTGTCGACGGCGTACTGGAGGGCCTCGCGGACCTTGGGGTCGTTGAAGGGGGCGCGGGAGTTGTTCAGGTGGAGCATCTCGGTGCACCCCTGGGACTCGGCGAGGAGCCGTGCCTTGATCTCCGGCTTCGGCAGCACCTTGGGGGCGCTCTCGGGGCGCATGTCGGCGTATTCGACGGCGGAGGCGTCGGCGCCCTCCCCGGCGATGATCCGGTCGTCGATCTGGCCGCCCTTGAGGCCCATGACTACGACGAACTTGTCCGGATAGGCCTTGCGCACGGTGTCCGTCTTCGGGTCCCAGTGCTCGTTGCGGACGAGCACCAGCTTCTTGTCCCGGTCGTACGACTCGATCTTGTACGGGCCGGAGGAGAACGGGCGGGCGTCGTACTGGGTGCCCTTCTCCTGGGACTGCGGGACGGGCGCGAAGGTGGGGAGGGTGGCCGTCGCGGAGAACTCGGCGACGGGCCGCTTGAGTTCGAAGACGATGGTGCGGTCGTCCGGGGTCTTGACGGAGTCGAGGTGCTGGCCCTGGAGGGGGCCCTTGTAGCCCTCGGTGCCGGCCAGGTACTGGGCGGCGTAGTCGGGGCCGCCGGTGAGGTCGGGGGCGAAGGAGCGCTCGACGTTGTACTTGATGTCCTGGGCCTTGATCGGCGATCCGTCCTCGTACTTCACGCCCTCTTTGAGGGTGAAGGTCCAGGTCTTCCCGCCGTTGGAGGGGGTGCCGAGATCGGTGGCGAGGTCGGGGACGAGCTCGCTGCCGGCCTTGCCGGGCTCGGCCTTGAAGGTGACGAGCGTGCGGTAGAGGAGCCGGGTGCCGAAGTCCATGGTCGGCATGACCCAGTTGCGGGCGGGGTCGAGGTGGGCGAAGTCCTGGTTGGAAAGGACCGTGAGGGTGCCGCCCTTGACCGGGGTGCCGCCGAGGACCTTTCCGTCGTTGGCGGCGGCGGGGTTGGCCGCGCCGCCGCCGGTGGAGCCCTTCTTGGGGTCGGAGCAGCCCGAGGCACCGAGTGCGAGTGCCGCCACCAGGGCGGTGGCGAGGGCGAGTTGGGTGCGCTTGGTCATGGGTCACTCCAGTGAAGGGCCGCGCTCTATGATGTGACCGGTAACATAGTAATGTGAAATTGCACTGACAAGAGGTTGGTGGCGTCGTTATCCAGCCGTGCCCAAATCCGTTCCCACGAAGGCGAGTCGAGGCTGCCGGGCAGTCGCGGTGCGGCGACTGCCCGGCGGGAGATCAGGTCAGTGCGGCGAACCGACCATGTCCTCCTGCGTGTTCCGGACCGGGCGGAAGTGACTGTTCGTCACACAGCCGAGGTTCTGGTAGATGTTGGCGTTCGTCTGCGGGTCCTGGCCGGCCCAGTGGTACCGGCAGGCCCCCTGGATGTACCTCCCCTGGACGCCGCCGGGGAAGTCGATCTCCTTGTTCCACAGGTAGGGCGACTCGATGCCGGTCTGCCGCGCGGTGGCGTTCACGTCGATCCCGCCGGGCGCCTGGATCGCGTAGACCCAGCCGTCGTTCCCGCCCGACGTGGCGAACCCCTGCGCCACCCACCGCTCACAACTGGTGCTCACGTGCGCAGTGTTCTGCCCACCGCCGCCGGTGATCCACTTCGCCAGCGGGGTGAGATCCGTACCCAGCGGGGTGAAGCCGCTGCGGAAGATGACCTCCGGGTCCGGCCGGGTGTCCCCCCGCCACAATGTGTTCCCGTCGTGCCGCCAGTACCAGTCCTCGCGCAGTGCGGCGAGGTCCACCTGCGGTCGCAGCCCGCGGTCCGTCGTGGTCTGCGCCCACTCCGACGCGCGGTAGGCGCCGGTCGGGCCGCAGGGGCCGGTATCACGGATCTGCTCCGGGGTGCCCGGGTACGGGTCCGTCGCGGCACCGGCGGGTGAGCCGAACGCCAACGAAACGGTGACCAGGGCCGTGGCGGAAGCGATCCGAAACGCATTCTTCAACATGGTCGGACAACCCATCACTCGACGCACATGACCCAGTGTTCGTAGACGGAATCCGGGTGGAACCCACCGTTGTCCGCAACAGTCACCCTCGGGCGCCACGAGGTCCACCCGCCCGGCGCAGGACCCACCGCCCCCGCCCGCCCTGCCGGCGCACCCTCGGGTCGGTGCGGGCAGAGCCGGTCGGGTCGGCGGGCCGGCGGATCAGGACGCGCATCACCTGCGCCAGAACAGATGGTGCGTCACACCGCTCGGGCTGGGCACGACCTCCAGGTGGAACCGGTCGAGCAGCTCGTCGGGGGACTCCCAAAGTCGCACCCCGGAGCCGAGCCGCACCGGCGAGACCGCCACGTGCAGGGTGTCGACGAGGTCGGCGTCGAGGAACTGCCGGATGGTGGTGGCCCCGCCGCCGAGTCGGACGTCCTTGCCCCGGGCCGCCTCGCGCGCTTGTTCGAGAACCGTCGTTGGGTCGCCGGCGACGAAGTGGAACGTGGTGTCGGAGAGCGTGAACGAAGGACGCTCGTGGTGGGTCATGACGAACACCGGAGTGTGGAACGGGGGCTCGGCACCCCACCATCCGCGCCAGTCGTGGTCGCGCCAGGGCCCGCGCTGGGGTCCGAACTTGTTGCGTCCCATGATCTCGGCACCGATGTTGCGTGCGAAGTCCCGCGTGAAGTAGTCGTCGAGGCCGCGGCTGCCCCCGGGGTCGGTCCGCATGGGCCAGCTCGCCGTGGCTCCGGCCCAGGAGAACAGGTCCCCGGGGTCGGCGTGACCGAACGGCCTCTCCAAGCTCTGGTGCTCACCGGCACCGAATCCGTCACATGAGACGTTGAAGTTCTGGACCCTCAGCAGCTGCTGCACGTGTTGCCTCCTGCGTCGTCGATGACGTGGAGACTGCCCGGGAAGGCCGAACTCATCGGCCCGAACCTTCCCGGTCTGATCACGAGACGCCGGAGCCGAGGCCTCCCGGGGTACGGCCGACCGGTTCGTCGCGGCCCTGAGCCCACAGGGAGCGGACGTGGCCGAGGTGGCGGACCATGCAGGCCTGAGCCGCCTCCGCGTCCCCGCTGAGCATCAGGTCCAGCAGCTCGACGTGCTCCTGGGCGGAGGAGACCAGCTTTCCGGCCTCGTCCAGGCCCGTCAGCCCGTACAGCCGGGACCGCTTGCGCAGGTCACCGACCGTCTCGACCAGGCGATCGTTGCCCGCGAGGCCGAGCAGGGTGAGGTGGAAGCGGCGGTCCGCCTCCAGGTAGCCGATGAGGTTGTGCTCGCGCGCGCTGGTGACGATCTCCTCGGCGATGGGGCGCAGGGCCTCCAGCTGCTCCGCCGTGGCGATCTTCGTGATCCGGCCGATGGTCGGGACCTCGATCATCGTGCGCAGTTCGGTGTACTGGTCCAGGTCCCGTTCGCTGACCTCGGTGATCCGGAAGCCCTTGTTGCGGACCGGCTCCACGAGGCCTTCCCGGGCGAGGTCGAGCATCGCCTCGCGGACCGGTGTGGCCGAGACGCCGAGTTCGGCGGCCAGTCCCGGCGCCGAGTAGACGCTGCCCGGGCGCAGTTCACCCGCTATCAGAGCTGCTCGAAGGGCGTGGCCGACCTGGTCGCGGAGCCGTTCCTGGGCCTTGATGAGACTGTGCTGCTTCAGGTCACCCATTGCTTTTCCTCCGAGACACCGCACACCGTCGACACGCAGAGGACAGCGTACAATGTCACGTTTCGCTGTACTCTCCTGTGGCGCGGTACATCGCCACCGCCACCGCAAGATCTTCCCAGGCCATGCCCACGCTCTTGAAGAGCTGTGGACAACTCGACGGTGCACCCGCCGGCATCCGACCCGACACCAGGTCAGCCAGGGTGCCGCTGATATGACCGGCTCCGATGGCGCCCTCGGCCTCCGGCACCAGCAGGTCCCCCGCCTCCCGCAGGGCCGCCGCGCGCGACTCCACGTACACGGCGGCCCGCCGCACCAGGGAGGTGTCCGTCTCCCGGGCGTTCGGCTCGTGGGAGCCGACGGCCACCACCGTTGCCCCCGGCGCCACCAACCGCCCGTCGAAGAGGGGTTCGCGGGCCGTGGTGCAGCAGACCACCAGGTCCGCCTCCGCCACATCCGTCGGGGTGCCCGCGCGGGCCGGGACCCCGAGGGTGCGGGCGTGCACCACGAGTTTCTCCGCGGCGGCCGGGTTGCGGGCGACGACCGTCACCCCCGCCACCTCCCGTACGCCCCGCACCGCTTCGAGATGTCCGTACGCCTGGGGACCGGCACCGAAGAGCACCAGCCGCAGGGCCCGCCCGGCCGGCGCCAGGTACCGCAGCGCGAGCGCCGAGACCGCTGGGGTGCGCACGGTGGTCAGCGCCGCCCCGTCGAACAGGGCCAGCGGGCGCAGCGTCGGCCCGTCCAGCAGCAGGTAGGAGCCGGTGATGCGGGGCAGTCCGAGGGCCGGGTTGCCGGGCGCCACACCGGCGATCTTCACTCCGGCGTACGCCCCCGACGCGGCCGGCATGAGCAACAGTTCACCGCCGGGTACGGGCAGGGCGGTGCGCTGCGGGCAGGTCTCCGGGTCGAGCCCGTTGCGCAGTGCGTCGGCCAGCGCGTCGGCGGCTGCGGCCGGGGTCAGCAGTCCGGCCGTCTCGTCCGCCCCGAACTGGGGGATCACAGCAGGAACCCCGCGCCGAGGGCGTCCTGCGGATCCAGTACGAAGGTGTGCTCGCCGGTGCGGTAGGCCGTGCCGGTGACCTCCGTGACCAGGCCGTCGCCCGGTCCGCCGGAGCCGCCGGGGACCACCCGGCCGGTGAACACCGTGCCCACCACCGACTCGTGGAGCAGGTCCTCGCCCGCCCCGAGCCGCCCGTCCTCCGCCAGCAGCGCGAGCCGCGCCGAGGTCCCGGACCCGCAGGGCGAGCGGTCGATCTGGCCGTCGGCGAAGACGGTGACGTTGCGCTGGTGCAGCCCAAGGGTGGGGGTCCCCCCGGCGGAAGCTCGGGGAGTGTCGGGCAGTTCCTCGTAGAGGATCACCCCGTACACCCCGGAGAGCAGCGGTCCGCCGGGGTGCCAGGTCCCGGGGTGGGTGGCCAGTGCGGCCCGTACCTCCTGCCCCGCCCGTACGAGCTCGGGCAGCGCGGCCCGGGACACCTCCAGGCCGAGGTCCCGGGCGCGGACCGACGCGTAGCAGGCGCCGGCGTGCGCGATGTCCACCTCGGCCATGCCGAGGGTGGTCGCCACCGGCACCTTGCGGGCGCTGACCCGGGCGGGGACGTTGCGGAAGGTGACGCCGGTGGTGCGGCCGCCGGTGCGGTGCACGGTGGCGGCGACCCGCCCGGACGGCACGTCGATCCTCACCTGCGCGTCCCCGTCGTCCGGTGCGGCGACCCTGCCGGTGTCCACGGCCCAGGCGCCGAGCGCCATGGTGCCGTGGCCGCAGGCGGTGGAGTAGCCGTCCTTGTGCCAGAACAGCACTCCGAAGTGGGCCCCGTCGTCGTCGGGGGGCACGATGAAGCCGCCGTACATTCCGGCGTGCCCGCGCGGCTCCTGGACGAGGAGCCGGCGCACGTCGTCCAGCAGGCCCCGGCGGGGGGCCGTCCCGGAGCCGCCGGGGCCGATGGCGGTGGCGCAGCGCTCGGCGACGGTGTCCCCCGGCAGTGGCGCCAGGCCCGTGGAGGCGACGTCGACGATGCGGAACGGCTCGCCGGCCGTGTGGTAGTCGGCGGTCCGAACGCTGGCCACGCGGGTCACACCGGTTGCATGAGTCTCACCGGTCACAGGAGGAATCCTCCGGGGAAGGGGTCGGACGGGTCGAGGAAGTACTGGGCGGTACCGGTGATCCAGGCCCGCCCGGTCACGGTGGGCACGACGGCCGGCAACCCGCCGACCGTGGTCTGGCCGACCAGTCGCCCGGTGAACTCGGTGCCGATGAACGACTCGTTGACGAAGTCGGCGCCGATCCCGAGGAGGCCGCGGGCATGCAGCTGGGCCATGCGCGCGCTGGTTCCCGTACCGCAGGGCGAGCGGTCGAACCAGCCCGGGTGGATGGCCATGGCGTGCCGGGAGCGGTGGGCGTCGGAGCCGGGGGCGGCGAGGTAGACGTGCTTGACCCCGGCGATGGAGGGGTTCTCGGGGTGGACGGGCCGGTCGTCGGAGGCGTTGATCGCGTCCATGACGGCGAGTCCGGCGGCCAGCAGGTCGTCCTTGCGGTCCCGGTCGAAGGGGAGCCCGAGGGAGTCGAGTTCGACGAAGGCGTAGAAGTTCCCGCCGTAGGCGAGGTCGTAGGTGACCGTGCCGTATCCGGGGACCTCGGCCTTCAGGTCGAGCCCGACGCAGTAGGAGGGGACGTTGGTGAGGGTGACGGCGGTGGCCGCCCCGTCCTCGACGCGGACGTCGACGCTCACCAGTCCGGCCGGGGTGTCGAGCCGGACGGTGGTGACCGGCTCGACGACCTCCACCATGCCCGTCTCGACCAGGACGGTGGCGACCCCGATGGTCCCGTGCCCGCACATGGGGAGCAGGCCCGACACCTCGATGTAGAGCACGCCGAAGTCGGCGTCGGGCCGCGTGGGAGGCTGAAGGATCGCGCCGCTCATCGCGGAGTGGCCGCGCGGCTCGTACATGAGCAGGGTCCGGACGTGGTCCGTGTGCTCGATGAAGTGGAGCCGCTTCTCGGCCATGGTGGCGCCGGGGATCACCCCGACGCCCCCGGTGATCACCCGGGTCGGCATGCCCTCGGTGTGCGAGTCCACCGCGTGGTAGATGTGGCGCGTGCGCATGGGGTCTCCCGGGTAGTTAGACGAGGCCCTCGGCGAGGGCCTTCTCGGTGGCGGCGCGGACGGCCGCCTCGGTCTCCCCGGTCAGCGGGAAGCGCGGCGGACGGGTGGCGCCGCCCGGGCGTCCCGCGAGATCCATGGAGAGCTTGATGGCCTGGACGAACTCGGTCTTGGAGTCCCAGCGGAGCAGGGGGTGCAGGGACTTGTACAGCGGCAGCGCGGTGGCGAGGTCGGCGCGGACGGCGGCCCGGTAGAGGTCGGCGCAGGCCCGGGGCAGCGCGTTGGGGTAGCCGGCGATCCAGCCGACCGCGCCGGCGAGGGCGAGTTCGAGCAGGACGTCGTCGGCGCCGACGAGGAGGTCGAGTCCCGGTGCGAGTTCGGCGATCTCGTAGGCGCGCCGGACGTCCCCGCTGAACTCCTTGACCGCGACGATGCTGCCGTCGCCGTGCAGGCGGGCGAGCAGGGCGGGGGTCAGGTCCACCTTGGTGTCGATGGGGTTGTTGTACGCGACGACGGGCAGCCCGACGCGGGCGACCTCGGCGTAGTGGGCGCGTACGACCTCCTCGTCGGCCCTGAAGGCGTTGGGCGGCAACAGCAGGACGGAGCCGGCCCCGGCTTCGGCGGCCTGCTCGGCCCAGCGGCGGGCCTCGGCGCTGCCGTAGGCGGCGACGCCGGGCATGACGCGGTCCCCGTCTCCGCCGGCCGCTTCGACGGCGGTCCGCACGACGCGCGCCCGCTCCTCGTCGGTGAGGGTCTGGTACTCCCCGAGGGAGCCGTTGGGGACCACGCCGTCGCAGCCGTTGGCGATCAGCCAGGCCACGTGCTCGGCGTAGGCGTCGTAGTCGACGGTCAGGTCCTCGCGCAGGGGCAGTGCGGTGGCGACCATGATGCCGTGCCAGGGGCGGGTGCGGGGCGGGGTGGGCACGTGGGTGTGCGCGTGGGTCATGAGAGAGCTCCCTAGAGTGATGTGTGACATTTTACTAGTGGGTACGAGTCGGCCACAAGGGCCCGGACCGCCGGATCAGTCGTCCGCCGGGGGCAGTTCGGCAAGGTGGCGCAGCGGAACCGGGCAGGACAGGGGCCTGCGGTCGGGCGCGTCGCCGTCGGAGGAGGACCCCTCCCCGGCCAGAGCGGCGACGGCCGGTCCGCACATGCGGCCCTGGCACCACCCCATGCCGGAGCGGGTGAGGAGTTTGACCGTACGGGCGTCCCGTGCGCCGAGGTCGGCGACCGCCTCGCGGATCCGGCCGGCCGGGACCTCCTCGCAGCGGCACACGTCGGTGTCGTCCCGCAACCATCCGGTCCAACCCGCGCCCGGACGGTGGGCGCAGCCCATCGCGTCGGCGAAGGCGCGGAGCCGCGCACGGCGGCGGGCGAGTGCAGCGGGAGCGGGTCGCCCGGCGACCGCGTGGGCAGCGATCTCCCCTTCCGTCAGGGCCAGTTGGGCGCCGCCGATGCCACCGGTCTCCCCGGCCGACCAAATGCCGGGCACCGAGGTGCGCTGCCCTTCGTCCAACTCCAGGGCGAAGGTGCCGTCGCTACTGCGGCGGGTGGCGCAGCCGAGCCCGGTGGCCAGCTCCAGCTGGGGCACGAGCCCGTGGCCGACGGCGAGGGCGTCGCAGGGGATCCGGCGGGCAGTACCGGGCAGGGGCCGCCAGGTGTCGTCCAGCCGGGCCACGGTCACGGCCTCGACCCGGTCGGTGCCGTGGGCCTCGGTCACCGCGTGCCGGGTGAGCAGACGGACGTGCCGCCGGAGCAGGGCGCTGCCGTACGTGGCGGCCTCGACGAACTTGCCGGGGTTGCGCAGCAGCGCGGGCACGTGGCCGACGTAGCCGGTGTAGGCCGCGGCCTCGACGACGGCCGGCACCCGGGCCCCGGCGGCGGCGAGCGAGCCGGCGACGGCGAGCAGCAGCGGCCCGCTCCCCGCGACGACCACCCGCCGGCCGGGGAGCACGAGTCCGCTCTTGAGCATGGCCTGCGCTCCGCCGGCCCCGACGACCCCCGGCAGGGTCCAGCCGGGGAAGGGGAGTTGTCGTTCGTAGGCTCCGGTGGCCAGGAGTACGGCCCGGGCGCGGACGGTCGCCGCCCTCTCCTCGCGGTCGGCGACGGCGTGCAGCTGCCAGGCGGTGGCGTCCGGGACGACGGTCCAGACGTGGTGTCCGGGCAGGTACGTGATCCGGCCGGCCGACGCGTGGGCGCGCAGGGCGGCTTCGCGGGAGGCGAAGGCGGCCCAGCCGTGGTGCAGGGCCTCGGGGTGGGCGGCGCCGAGTCCGGGGGCCGGGTGGCGGTAGAACTGGCCGCCGGGGCGCTCCCCCGCGTCCAGGACGGTGACCCGCAGGCCGAGGTCGGCGGCCGTGACGGCGGCGGCGAGCCCGGCGGGGCCGGCGCCGACGATCGCGAGGTCGGTCGTCGCGCGGCCGGTCGCGTCGGGGTCAGACTGCGAGGTCGGCACGGCCGGTTCCCTCCTGGGTGGTGACGGTGTCCCCGGGACACGCGGGGACGAGGCAGGCGCGCTGGTTCGGGCGGCCGTTGACGGTGACGAGGCAGTCGTAGCAGCTGCCGATCCCGCAGAACGCCCCCCGCGGGGCGCCGCCCTCGCGCGTGGTCCGCCAGGCGAGGATCCCCGCGCCCCAGAGCACGGCGGCGATGCTCTGACCGGCCTGCGCGGTCAGCTCACGGCCGTCGAAGCGGAGGACGTACGTGGCCTGCGCGGCGCCCCCGACGAGGTCGCGGGGCGAGCGGCGCCGCTGCGGCACGCCGGCTCCGGCGGGGTGGGTCATCGTCCGTTCTCCTTCGGTGTGCGGGCACGGGCGGCGGGAGCGTCGGGGCCGTCGGGGCGGTGGCGCTCCGGGGCCGGGGCGCAGCGGGGTCCGGCCGCCGGCTTCGGGGCCGTCTGCGCTCCTGTCTCTTCCGTGCCCGCCTCCGCCTCCGTCGGGAAGCGGTCGGGGCGGAACGGCCCGGGATCCAGTGGGGGTTCGGAACCGGTCAGGGCGGAAGCGATCAGCAGGCCCGTTGCGGGGGCGAGGCCGATGCCCGCGCCCTCGTGGCCGCAGGCGTGCAGCAGGCCCGGGACCCGGGGGTCCGGGCCGATGGCCGGGAGGTGGTCGGGGAGGTACGGGCGGAAGCCGTGGTAGGTCCGCAGCACCCGGACGTCGGCCAGGACCGGGAACAGCTCGGCCGCTTGGGCGGCGAGGCGCCGCAAGGCCTCCGTCGACAGGGACCGGTCGAAGCCGACCCGCTCCCGGGTCGCGCCGATCAGCACCGGGCCCGAGGGGGTGCCCTCGACCACGGCCGAGGACTGCAGGGCCGCCGATCCGCTGGCCACGTCCGCGATGTAGTCGGCTGCGTAGACCTTGTGCCGGACCACCCTCGGCAGGGGCTCCGTCACCAGGACGAACCCGCGGCGCGGGAGCACAGGGAGGGACACCCCGGCCAGTTCTGCGATGCGACCGCCCCAGGTGCCGGCCGCGTTCACCACCGCGGGGGCCGAAAGCTGACGGCGCGAGGTGCGGACCCCCCGTACGACGCCGTGCGCCAGCACGATCCCGGTGACCTCCTCACCGAGGTGGACCTGTGCCCCCGAGGCGGCGAGCAGCCTGGCCGCCGCCTGGGCCGGCTGGACCTGGGCGTCCTGCGGGTAGAGGAAGCCGCCCGCCCGGCCCGGGGCGAGGTGCGGCTCCAGCTCGCGCAGGTCGGCGGGGCCCGCCTCGATCGCATCGACCCCGGCGGCGCGCTGGCCGTCGGCGAAGCCGCGCAACGCCTTCAGGGTGGCCCCGTCCGGGGCGACGACGAGCCCGCCCTTGGCCTCGTACTCGATCTCCGGCGGGAGGAGCGCCGCGAGTTCGCGCCACAGCCCGGCCGACAGCAGGGCCAGGTCGAGTTCCGGGCCGGCCTCCTTGTCGGAGACGAGGAGGTTGCCCTCCCCGGCACCGGTCGTGCCGCCTGCGACGGGGCCGCGGTCGACGACGGCCACGGAGAGTCCGGAGCGGGCCGCGTAGTAGGCGCACGCGGCTCCGACGACGCCGGCGCCGATGATCACGACGTCCAGGGGATGTCTCTTGGGCACGGCAGTAATATGTCACATTCTTTATTGGGTGCCTAGGGTCGGCCGGGTCGGTCCCTCCCCCCGTTCAGGTGAGGGACCGACCCGGCCGCGGGATCAGCTGCGCAGCGGACCTTCACAGCTGTAGCTCGACGTTCCCGCAACGTGGTTGGACCAGATCTCCACCGGCCCGAAGGAGCAGTTCATGTCGGCCAGGTTGTTGGAGGCCGCGCCCGCCCGGTCGAGGATGAAGTAGTCCACCGTCTCCGACATGTCCTTGAAGTTCTGGTCGTCGCTGCGCCAGTTCTTCAGGTTGGCGCTGATCCGGCCGGTGCAGGTGAACCGGCGCTTGCCCGGGTCCCCGTTCTCCACGCAGTCGGGGGTGTTGTACGTGGCCGTCGCGAAGGTGGACTTCACGTCCGCCAGCGCGGAGTCGCGCAGCTGGCCGTTGGGCGTGAACGAGGTGTTCGGCACGTAGAGCTGGTCCACCTTGGCGATCTGCGCGTCCAGGAAGCGGTCGTAGTCGCGCTGGAGGTAGGTGTCCGAGCCCATCCGGTGGCGCCAGGCGTCGTACGCCGCGACGTCGTTGTTGCGCAGGTGGGTGTACATCTCCCGCAGCAGCGAGGGCTTCTCGGTCCACAGGAACTCGAAGAAGGTGCCCGCGTAGCTGTAGAAGCGGAAGCCGTCGCCGTCGTACGTCGCGTTGAGCAGTTGCTCGACGGTCATCCGGGGCCCACCGCCGGACGTGTCGCTGATGATGCTCTTGACCAGGGACTTGCGGACGGCGATGCCGTTGTCGCGGGTGGCGCCGTCGAAGAACTCGGCCGTGCCCTCGTCCATGGCGGTGGTCCGGTCGCCCTCGTACCAGGGACCCTCCCCGAAGAAGCCGGGGACGGCGAAGCGGCCGTTGAGGTAGTGCGTGTACTCGTGGCGGAAGAGCTCTTCGAGGGTGAGGCTGGAGTCCTGCGGGACGCGCCGCTGGTACGTGTAGAAGGTGGCGCCGTTCTCGATGTACATGCCGCCGTTGTTGGTGCCGTAACCGGTCAGGATCGGCTGGTAGTTCACGTAGTCGGCACGGGAGGCGTACAGCACGATGTTCAGCGTGGCGTTGGGGTCGCCGGCCAGCGGCTGGTCGGTGCCCAGGACGCGGTGGAACTGCGTCTTGACCTGCTTGCTCGCGTAGTACAGCTGGTCGACTGCCGCCCGGTCGAGCGCGGTGCGGACCTTGATGGCGCCGTTGTCGTAGGTGAAGGTGTTCGGGAAGAGCTGCTTCTCGATGTCCTCCTTGCACACCCCGTACTGCTTGCAGGCGTCGTAGGTGTTGAGCCACGAGACGATCTTGGCCCACGGCTCGCTGCCGTCACCGAAGGTGGACTTGACCTGCGACAGCAGGACGCCGAGGTCCGCGACGATCGGGTCCCTGAGGCCCTCCACCTGGCCGAAGCGGCCGTACTCGCCGAGGGCGTCGCGGGCCACCCAGGCGTTGTTCGTCCCCTTGAGGTGGGTGTACGTGGCGAAGGCCTTGAAGGCTGCGCGGTACGAGGCGTCGGCGGCCACCGCCGCGTGGAACGCGGAGTCGCGGTTGCCCGGGTAGACGCCCAGGTAGTTGACGGACAGGGCGGCGAGGGCCGCGCCCGCCCAGGAACCGTCCTGGTTGGTGGCGGTGTGGGCCGGGTCCATGGTGGCCAGGACCTTCTTGATGAGCCCCAGTTGGTGCTGGCGCAGGCCGGGTGCGCTGGCGGCGTAGAGGGCCTCGCGCAGGGTCCGGGCGTTCGAGGCGGTGACGTCGAAGGTGTGGGCCGCGTTCCCGAAGTCGGCGACGGCCTGTCGCATGGCGTCCACCGTCGGGGCATCGGTGACGTCGATCTCGGAACGCGAGTAGTCGTGGTAGACGACGGCGTGCAGGTACGTGAACATCTCCTCCAGGCGGGAGGAGTTGCGGCCGTCGTGGGCGGCGGACAGGGCGGATATCCGCCGGGAGACGGCCTGCACGTGCGCGTCGGACATGACCGGGGCCAGGCGGGCGTCCCAGGTCCAGATCAGGCCGCGCAGACAACCTTCGGCGGTGACGGCCTGGTCTCCGAGGAAGTCGGCGAGCTGCTCCGGGGTGAGGTTCGTGATCCCGTCGAGGGTGCAGGGGACGCCGGCGGCGAGGGTCTTCCCGGTGGGCGCGGCCTGGGAGGCCGCGGGTTTGCCGCCCTTCTCGGTGCGGGCGGCGGTCGCAGCGGCGGCAGGGTGGGCCCCGGGGGTGCGGCCGTCGAGGGCGATCCCGCCGGGAGCCTGGGAGGGCGCCGCGACGGCCTCCTTGGGCGACGCGAGGTGGTCGACCTCGTCGAACGGGTTCGCTCCGGGGGCGCCGGAGGTGAAGGTTCCGGGCGCGGCGGCCGGGGCGGGGGCGACCGCGGGAGCCCGCTCGGCGGCCTGGGTCACGGCCTGGCCTGCAGTGGCGAGGAGGGTGACCGCCACGGCGGCGGAGAGGAGGGACGTACGCACAGCTCTGTGCTGGGACACCAAGGACTCCTGTGGGGAAGGGAGGTGGGGGACATGGCGCGCTAGGCGTGATGCGTGAACCGCCTTGTGTCACACGGCGTTTGACGGGTATTAACGTGCCGCGGTGTGAGCTGTAACATAGTAATGTGAAATTGCACTGACAAGACCTGTGCGCCCACCAGTTCACATCTTCTTGAGGGAGCCCTCATGGCCGACACCCCCTCCCGCCTCAACATCGGCAGCCACGACCTGCCGGTATCAGCAGAGTTGTCCCGCTTCATGGCTGCCGACTGGGCCGCGACACCCCTCCCCGACGCCGCACGCGTGCCCGCGTACGCCGTCACCCCGGCCCGCCGCACCCGGCTCTCGGCGCGCTTCCCGGGCGAGCGACTGATCGTCCCGGCCGGCGAGCTCAAGGTCCGCTCCAACGACTGCGACCACCGCTTCCGCCCGCACAGCGCGTACGCCTGGCTGACCGGACTGACGGGTGAGGACCAGGTGGGCCACGTCCTCGTACTGGAACCCTCGGGGCCGCACGGCCACGAAGCCGTCCTGTACCTGCGCCCCCGCTCCCCGCGCGCGGACGGGAACGAAGAGTTCTACCGCGACCGCCGGTACGGGGAGTTCTGGGTCGGCCGCCGCCCCGACCTGGCGGAGGCGGAGCGCCTGACGGGCCTGCGCTGCGCCCACCTGGATTCCCTCGGCTCCCCGGTGGGCCGCAACGCCGCGACGGACCCGGAACTGGCCGCAGCGCTCTCCGAACTGCGCCTGGTGAAGGACGCCTGGGAAGTCGAACAGCTCCAACTCGCCGTCGACCACACGGCGGCCGGCTTCGAGGACGTCGTACGGGCGCTGCCGCGCGCCCTGGCGCACCCGCGCGGCGAGCGGTGGATCGAGGGGGTCTTCGGCCTGCGCGCCCGGGCGGAGGGCAACGGCACCGGGTACGACACGATCGCGGCGTCGGGCGCGCACGCGTGCGTCCTGCACTGGATCCGCAACGACGGCCGGCTCGACCGGGACGAGCTCCTCCTACTGGACGCGGGCGTGGAGACCGACACGCTCTACACGGCGGACATCACGCGCACCGTCCCGCTGTCGGGGCGCTTCTCCCCGGTGCAGCGGCAGGTGTACGAACTGGTGCTGGCCGCCCAGGAGGCGGGCATGGCAGCGCTGCGCCCCGGGGCGAGCTTCAGGGACTTCCACCGGGCCGGAATGCGGGTGATCGCGGAGGGCCTGGCGGAATGGGGGGTCCTGAAGCACGCGGAGGGCGATCTGCACCGGCGGTACACGCTGTGCAGCAGCGGTCACATGCTGGGACTGGACGTCCACGACTGCGCGAAGGCGCGGGCACGGACTTACCTGGACGGGGTCCTGGAAGAGGGTCAGGTGTTGACGGTCGAGCCCGGCCTGTACCTCCAGCCGGACGACGAAACCCTGCCCGCGGAGCTGCGCGGCATCGGCGTGCGCATCGAGGACGACCTGGTCATCACAGCAAAGGGCGCCCGACTGATGTCGGGCGCCTTGCCGCGCACGGTGGCGGGCATCGAAGAGTGGATGGGGACTCTCATGGCCGGCTGAGCGTCCGCCCCACCGACCGGCGGGCACCGGTGCTACCGCCTCACGGAGGCCCCGGGCCCGCTCACGGAGGGGTTGTACTAGCGGCCGTTACCGCCGTTACCGCCACCGCCGCCGCCGTTACCGCCGTTACCGCCGCCACCGCCGCCGCCGTCACCGCCGCCGCCGTTACCGCCGCCACCGCCGCCGTCACCGCCGCCGTTGCCACCGCCGTTGCCACCGCTGTCGTGGCCGCCGTTACCGCCACCGCCGCCGCCGTTGTCGTAGCCGCCGTCGCCGCCCCGGCCACCGTTGTCGCGGCCGCCGTTGGAGTCGTGCCGGCCGTCATTCCAATTGTTGTTGTATCGGCCGTCGTCATTCCAATGGTTGTTGTACCGGCCGTTGTCATTCCAATAGTTGTGGTGGCGGCCGTCGTACCACGAGTCCAGGTCCCAGCACCAGTACGGCCTGTCGTGCCGGTTGTTCCAGCGGTGGGGGTCGCAGCAGTAGCGGTAACGCCAGCTGTCGTTGTCGCGCCAGTGGTCGCGGCACCACTGGTTGTTCTGCGAGGTCTGCGAGGTCTGCGGGGCCTGCGAAGGGCCTGCCGCGAAGGCCCCGCTAACGGGCATCAAACCCAGCGTGATGCCGGCTGCCCCGGCAACAGCTGCTGTGATGATCCCACGGCGCATGGTGATGCACCTCCGAGCATTGATGACGTTCCTTACAAAAAGGGTCATTTCCACCCTCCCTCTGATCCCCACCCGTGTCAAAAGCCGGAGCCGCCGCCCCGCACCGTGATGCCGGCAACAGCACCTGGACCTGAACGGGGCGACGGTGCGGCAGTCAGGGCGGCGGTGCGTCGAGCACGGCGATACCATCCAGTTCGACCAGGGCAGTGTCGTCCCAGAGCCGGACCACACCGATGACGGCCATGGCCGGATACTGGCGGCCGGCCATCCGCCGCCAGATGCGGCCGAGTTCGGGCGCGTGGGTGCGGTACGCGTCCACGTCCACCGCATAGACCGTCACCCGGGCCAGGTCCGCCGGGGTGCCGCCGGCGGCGACGAGCGCCGCGAGGAGGTTGCCCAGGGCGCGTTCGAACTGCTCGGGCAGGGTGTCCCCCACCACTTTGCCCGAAGCGTCGAGCGCGGTCTGGCCGGCCAGGAAGACCAGCCGGGAGCCGCTCGCGGCCACTGCGTGGGAGAAGCCCGCCGGCGGGGAGAGCTCCGCCGGATTGATCCTCTCGATACTCACCGGTAGAGCTCCTTCGCGATGATCGTGCGTTGGACCTCGCTCGCACCCTCGTAGATCCGCGGAGCCCGCACCTCCCGGTACAGGTGCTCCAACAGGTGGCCGCGCTGCAGGGCGACGGCCCCGTGCAACTGCACGGCGTGGTCCACCACGTACTGTGCGGTCTCCGTCGCGAGGAGCTTCGCCATCGCGGCCCGGCGCGGAACGTCCGCAGAGCCGGCGTCGTACGCGCCCGCCGCCGCATAGACCAGGAGCCGGGCGGCCTCGGTACGGGTGGCCATCTCGGCGACCCGGTGGCCCACCGCCTGGAGGTCGCCCAGCACACCCCCGAAGGCGGGCCGCGCCGCCGTGTACGCCAGCGTCGCGTCCAGTGCGGCCCGGGCCATACCGACCGCGAAGGCGCCCACGCTCGGCCGGAAGAGGTTCAGGGTGTCCATCGCCACCCGGAAACCCCGGCCGGGCTCGCCCAGCAGGTCCTGCGCACCGACCGGGACCCCGTCGAACGAGAGCCGGCCGATCGGGTGGGGGGAGAGCATGTCCAGGGACTCCCCCGACACTCCGGGACGATCGGCCGGGACCAGGAAGGCGGTGACGCCCTTTGCACCCGGCCCTTCACCCGTTCGGGCGAACACGGTGTAGAAATCCGCCTCCGGGGCATTGGAGATCCAGCACTTCTCGCCGCTGAGCCGCCACCCCTCCCCCGCGGGGGCGGCCACCAGGGCCAGCGCCGCCGCGTCCGAGCCCGCCCCCGGCTCGCTCAGCGCGAAGGCCGCCACCGCGCGGCCCGTGCGCACCCGTGCCAGCCAGCGCGTCCGCTGCTCCGACGTCCCCGAGCGGAGCACCGGGTACGCCCCCAATCCTTGGAGGGCGAGGGCCGTCTCCGCCTCCGTGCACCCGTACGCGAGGGATTCGCGCAGCAGGCACAGTTCCAACGCCCCCGAGGTGAAGACCCGCTCCAGCAGGCCCAGCTCGCCCAGTGCCGCGAGCAACGGGCGGTTGACCCGTCCCGGCTCGCCCTTCTCGGCGAGCGGCCGCAGCCGATCGACCGCCAGCGCGCGCAGTTGCCCGCACCACTCTTCTTGTTCCGCCCCGAGCGCGAATCCGGTCATCCGAATATCCCCGCTTCTATCGCGTCCCATTGACTGCCGTCACCATCACGATACGCTCATGGGGCGCCTCCCAGCCGTGGCCGGGAGACCAACCGCACGGCCTGCTCCACCACTTCGGTCCCCCGCCCGGGGCCGCTGCCGTTGCAAGGGGGGCGAACCCGCCTTGGAGCTCAAGCCATCCGCCCACGCCGACACCTTCGCGCGCGACCACCTTCCGCCGGCCCACGCCTGGCCGGAACTCCTCTTCGAGCTCCCCGAGCTGGCCTATCCGGACCGGCTCAACTGCGGCGCCGAACTGCTCGACGCCACCATCGCCCGGTTCGGGCCCGACCGCCCGGCCTTCCGCAGCGGCGCCGGCGAGGTGTGGACGTACGGGGAGCTGCGCGAGCGCGTGGACCGCCTCGCCCGTGTCCTCACGGTCGATCTCGGCGTGGTCCCCGGCAACCGGGTGCTCCTGCGCGGCCCCACCGGCCCCTGGCTCGCAGCCTGCTGGCTGGCGGTGGTGAAGGCGGGTGCGGTGGCCGTGACCGTCCTGCCGCAGCAGCGGGCGCACGAGCTGGCCACGGTCTGCGCAATGGCCCGGGTGCAGTACGCCCTGTGCCACGTGAGCGTGCTGGACGATCTGGCCAAGGCCGAGGTGCCGGGCCTGCGGATCACCCCGTACGGCGGTGCGACCCCCGACGACCTGGTCCACCTGGCCGAGCGGCACGAAGGGGCCTTCGCCGCCGTCGAGACCTCCGCCGACGACGTGGCCCTGATCGCGTTCACCTCGGGCACCACCGGCCGCCCCAAGGGCTGCATGCACTTCCACCGCGACCTGCTCTCCATCGCCGACACCTTCTCCCGCAACGTCCTGCGCCCCCGCCCCGACGACGTCTTCGCGGGCAGTCCCCCGCTCGGCTTCACCTTCGGCCTCGGCGGCCTGCTCGTCTTCCCGCTGCGCGCCGGGGCCTGTGCACTGCTGCTGGACCAGGCGGTCCCGCGCAGGTTGCTGCCCGCCCTCGCCGAGCACCGGGTCACGGTGCTGTTCACCGCACCCACCGCGTACCGGGCGATGCTGGACGACCTGGGCCCGTACGACGTGGGTGCGTACGACCTGTCCGCCCTGCGCCGCTGCGTCTCGGCGGGCGAGAACCTCCCGGCCGCCACCTGGCGGGCCTGGTTCGAACGCACCGGCCTGCGGATCATCAACGGCATCGGGGCCACCGAGCTCCTGCACATCTTCATCTCCGCGGCCGACGCGGACATCCGTCCGGGTGCGACCGGCCGGGTGGTCCCGGGCTGGCAGGCGCAGGTGGTCGACGGCTCCGGACGCCCGGTCGCGGACAACGTGCCGGGGCTGCTGGCCGTCCGCGGCCCGGTGGGCTGCCGATATCTGGCGGATCCGCGGCAGGCGGAGTACGTGCGCAACGGCTGGAACCTCACCGGGGACACCTACGTCCGCGACCCGGAGGGCTATTTCCGCTACGTCGCCCGCGCCGACGACATGATCGTCTCGGCGGGCTACAACATCGCAGGCCCGGAGGTGGAGGAAGCCCTGATGCGCCACCCGGACGTGGTGGAGGCCGCGGTGGTGGGCCGCCCGGACGAGCGACGCGGGCAGATCGTGGTGGCCTACACCGTCACGCGGGTCGGTTCGGCACTGACGGAGGAGGCCCTGCGCGCGTTCATGCGGGCCGAACTGGCACCGCACAAGTGCCCCCGCGCCTTCGTCTTCCTGCAATCGCTGCCCAGGACCGCGACGGGGAAACTGCAACGGTTCCGGCTGCGCGATCTAGAGTGAACCCGTGGTCGAGCAGCACACCCCGCGATCCCTGATCGTCACGTTCTACGGAGCCTACGGGCGGGCCTTCGAAGGCCCGGTCCCGGTGTCCGCGCTGATCCGCCTGCTGGGCGTGGCCGGCGTGGACGCTCCGTCGGTCCGCTCGTCGGTGTCCCGACTGAAGCGGCGCGGCTTCCTGCTGCCCGCGCGCGCCGGGGACGGCTCGGCGGGCTACGAGCTGTCCCCGGAGGCCCGGCAGCTGCTGGACGACGGCGACCGGCGGATCTACGGGCAGCGCGACGCGCACCCGTCGGGGGAATGGCTGCTGGCGGTGTTCTCCGTACCGGAGCAGGAGCGGCACAAGCGGCACCTGCTGCGCTCGCGGCTCGCCCGGCTCGGCTTCGGCGCGGTGGCGCCGGGGGTGTGGATCGCCCCCGCCCACCTGTACGAGGAGACCGGGCACACCCTGGACCGGCTGCACCTGACGGCGTACGTGGAGCTCTTCCGCGGCGGCCACCTCGGCTTCGCCCCGACCGTCGAGGCGGTGGCCCGCTGGTGGGACCTGGCCTCCCTGGCCAAGCAGCACGAGGAGTTCCTCGACCTGCACGAACCGGTGCTGCGCGCCCTCCAGACGGGTCCGGCCCCCACCCCCGAGGAGGCCTACCGCAGCTACCTCCTCGCCCTGGACAGCTGGCGCCGCCTCCCGTACGCCGACCCGGGCCTGCCGAGCGAGCTGCTGCCCGCGGACTGGCCGGGCGACCGGGCGGCGGCCGTCTTCGCCGAACTGCACTCCCGGCTGCGGGACGTCGGCGCGGAGTTCGTGGAACCCTAGCCGCCGGGGGCGGCGCCACGAGGGGGTGTGACGCCTCCTGATCGTCCTCCGCCCCCACCGCCGCTCCCGTCCCCGCGGCGGCCTGCGTTCCCGTGGTGGCCGGCCTGGCCGCCTGCGTCATACTCATGTGCGGGGGAGCCGATCCGGCGCCATCATGAGCCATGACGTGGACCTTCACCCATGACCTGGCGGCCTATCTGGCCGCGGCGGGCCCGGCCGTGGCCGGCGAGCCCGTCGCCAACACCACCCTGCTGACCGTGACGGACGCGCTGGAGCGGCGCGGCCCGAACGCCTACGGGTCCGTCGAGCCGTTCTTCGGCTGGTGGACCGCCGCCGACGGGAACGTCAGCGGCGCCCTGCTGTGCACCCCGCCGCATCCGCTGCTGATCGGGGCGCTGCCGCAGAAGGCCGTCCGCGCGCTGGGGACCGCGCTCGCCGCCGAGCCGCTGCTCGCCGGGGTCGACGCGCTGAACGCCCGCCGCCACGATGTGCAGGCGCTGGCCGCGGCCTGGGGGAAGCGGAGCGAGGTCACCGAGGAGAACCGGCTGTACCGGCTCGCCGGACTCCTCGCCCCGGATCCCGCGCCGGCCGGGCAGGCCCGGGCCGCCACCCCGGCCGACCTGCCGCTGCTGATGGACTGGGCCGGCGCCTTCAAGCGGGAGACCGGGGAGCCGGGAGGCCCCTCCGAAGCCTTCCTGCGCGACCGGCTCTCGTACGGGGGCATGCTGCTCTGGGAGGACGCCGGGACTCCGGTGTCGATGGCCGGGTTCTTCCGCGCGATCGGCGCGGTCTCCCGCGTCGGCCCGGTGTACACCCCGCCGGAGCTGCGCGGTCGCGGGTACGCCGCCGGGGTCACGCACGCGGTGAGCGAAGCGGCGTACGCGGCCGGCGCCTCGGAGGTGCTGCTCTTCACGGACCTGGCCAACCCGACCAGCAACGCCATCTACCAGCGCCTGGGCTACACCCCGGTCGAGGACCGCGTCGTGGTGGCCGCCGTGTGAGCGCCCCGCCGGAATCCGGCGCACCCCCAGAACTCCTGCGGGTACGGCCGCGAACGTCGTGCAATGGCGGCGCTGTGCCACGAGTGCCTGGCGCTCGGCGGCGGGCGATCCCGCCTCAGCCGCGGCCGGTCGGCGGTTTGCGGCTGCCGGCCCGGTACGGGGCCGGCCAGGGGGCGGCCGGGCCTTCGTAGGACTGGTCGGCGGCGGCGTGCAGGGTCCAGTGCGGGTCGTACAGGTGGGGGCGGCCGATCGCGCAGAGGTCGGCGCGGCCGGCCAGCAGCAGGGAGTTCACGTCGTCCCAGGAGGAGATGGCGCCCACGGCGATGACCGGAACGCCGAGTGCGTTGCGGATCCGGTCCGCGTAGGGGGTCTGGTACGAGCGCCCGTATTCGGGGGCCTCGTCCGCCACCACCTGGCCGGTCGACACGTCGATGGCGTCGGCGCCGTGGGCGGCGAAGGCGTCGGCGATGTGGACCGCGTCCTCGGCACGGGTGCCGCCCGGCGCCCAGTCGGTCGCCGAGATGCGGACGGTCATCGGACGGTCGTCGGGCCAGACGGCACGGACCGCGTCGAAGACCTCCAGCGGGAAGCGGAGCCGGTTCTCCAGCGTCCCCCCGTAGGCGTCGCCGCGGTGGTTGGTCAACGGGGACAGAAAGCCGGACAGCAGGTAGCCGTGGGCGCAGTGCAGTTCCAGCAGGTCGAATCCGCAGCCCGCGGCCCGTACGGCGGCTGCCGCGAACTGGGAGCGGATCGACGCGAGGTCGGCCGCCGTGAGCGCGCGGGGGATCGCCGAGACGCCCGGCCGGTAGGGCAGTTCCGAAGCGGCGGCCACGGGCCAGTTTCCCTCCGGGAGGGGATCGTCCATCCCTTCCCACATCAGCCGCGTGGAGCCCTTGCGGCCGGAGTGCCCGAGTTGGACCCCGAGCGCGGTACCGGGCGCCGAGGTGTGGACGAAGTCCGTGATCCGGGTCCAGGCTGCCGCCTGCTCCGCCGTGTACAGCCCGGTGCAGCCGGGGGTGATCCGGCCCTCCGCGGACACGCACACCATCTCGGTCATCACCAGGGCGGCTCCGCCGAGGGCCCGCGCGCCCAGGTGCACCAGGTGGAAGTCTCCGGGCACCCCGTCCTCGTGCTGCGCCGAGTACATGTCCATCGGGGAGACCACGACCCGGTTGCGCAGGGTCAGCCCGCGTAGCCGCATCGGGGTGAACATCGGCGGGGTCGCCTCGTCCGGGCAGCCGAAGTCCCGTTCCACGGCCCGGGTGAAGCGTTCGTCGCGCAGCCGCAGGTTGTCGTGGGTCACCCGGCGGCTGCGGGTGAGCAGGTTGAAGGCGAACTGCCGGGCCGGCTGCTCGACGTATCCGGAGAGCTCCTCGAACCACCGCATGCTGGCGGCGGCGGCGCGCTGGGTCGAGGCCACCGCCGGTCGCCGGGCGGCCTCGTACGCGGCCAGGGCGGCGGGCACGTCCGACCGCGCGCCCACGGCTTCGGCGAGCGCGAGCGCGTCCTCCACGGCCAGCTTGGTGCCGGAGCCGATGGAGAAGTGCGCGGTGTGTGCGGCGTCGCCGAGCAGCACCACGTTGCCGTGTGACCAGCGCTCGTTGACGACGGTGCGGAACTGCGTCCACGCCGAGCGGTTGCCGTGCAGCGGTCGGCCGCGCAGGGCCTCGCCGAAGAGCTTGGCGCAGCGGGCGGCCGACTCGTTCTCGTCGCACCGGTCGAAGGCGGCGGCCCGCCACACCTCCTCCCGCATCTCCACGATCACGGTGGAGGCGTCCGCGGAGTACGGGTACGCGTGCAGTTGCACCACGCCGTGCTCGGTCTCCGCGATCTCGAAGCGGAAGGCGTCGAAGGCGAAGTCGGCGGCCAGCCAGATGTAGCGGCAGCGCCCGCTCGTCAGCGTCGGCCGGAAGTGAGCGGCCCCGCTCTGCCGGGTCGCGCTGTGCACTCCGTCGGCCGCGACGACCAGGTCGTAGCAGGCCGCCAGTAGTTCGGCGGCGGGCGCCGCGGCGCGGAAGTGGAGCTTCACCCCGAGTCCGGCGCAGCGCTCGTACAGGATCTCCAGCAGTCTGCGCCGGCCCAGGGCCGCGAAGCCGTGGCCGCCGGAGGTGAGCAACCGTCCCCGGTGCACGATCTGGATGTCGTCCCAGCGCACGAACTCCGCGCTGAGGGCGGCGTAGACCGCGGTGTCGGCCTGCTCGATGCCACCGAGGGTCTCGTCGGAGAGCACCACGCCGAAGCCGAAGGTGTCCTCGGGGGTGCCCCGCTCCCACACCTCGACCGTGTGGCCCTGCCGGGCCAGGAGTGCGGCGGCGTACAGTCCTCCCGGCCCGCCGCCCACGACGGCGACCCGCAGGACGCGCCGGGGGGCCTCGACCGGCATGGCGCGAGCGGACATGCGGCTACCTGCCCTTCCACTCCGGGGGCCGCTTCGCGGTGAAGGCGGCGTGGAACTCGGCGTAGTCCCGGCCGTTCATCAGCAGGGCCTGGGTGTTGGCGTCCAGCTCGACCGAAGCGGCCAGCGGCATGTCGAGCTCTGCCGTCAGCAGCGCCTTGGTCTGGGCGAAGGCGAGGGCGGGCCCGGCGGCCAGGTGGGCGGCGAGTTCGGCGGCCCGTGCGTCGGCCTGGCCCTCCTCGGTGAGTTCGCTGAGCAGGCCGATGCGCTCGGCCTCCGGAGCACGGACGGGTTCTCCGAGCATCAGTAGCCGGGTGGCGTGGCCGAGGCCGACGACGCGGGGCAGCAGGTACGCGGCGCCCATGTCGCCTCCGGAGAGGCCGACGCGGGTGAACAGGAAGGCGAAGCGGGCGGTGGGGTCGGCGATCCGGAAGTCGGCGGCGAGGGCGAGGACGGCGCCGGCGCCGGCGGCGACGCCGTGGACCGCGGCGATCACCGGGAAGGGGCATTCGCGCAGCGCCCGCACCACCTGGCCGGTCATCCGGTTGAAGTCGAGGAGCTGGGCGGTGTCCATGGCGAGGGTGGCGCCGATGATCTCGTCCACGTCTCCGCCGGAACAGAAGCCGCGCCCCTCGCCGCCGAGCACGAGGGCGCGTACGGACCGCTCCCGGGAGAGCTCGGCGAGCAGGTCGCGCAGGTCGGCGTAGGCGCCGAAGGTGAGGGCGTTGAGTTTTTCGGGGCGGTCGAGGGTGACGGTGGCCACGCCGTCCTGCCGGGCCACCCGCAGGTGGCGCCACCGTTCGGTCGCTGCTGTGGAACCGATGAAGGGGCTCACCCGATCGACGGTATCACCGCATCGTGACCACCGTCACGAAGACGCGACAGTCGAGTGAAGAGGGCGCGGGTGCGCCCGCTCCACCGAAGGGCCCCGCCCCCGCCCCTGACCCGCCGCACCGGGCGCGGCGAGGCCGCGTGGTTCACCGGGGCGGCGCGATCCGCATGACTATGCGGGTTGGACGGTCGGGCGGGCGAGCGTCGCGACGAGTACGGCCTTGATCGTGTGCAGCCGGTTCTCGGCCTCGTCGAAGACGACGGAGTGTGCGGATTCGAACACCTCGTCCGTCACCTCCAGCGAGTCCAGCCCGTGCCGCTCGTGGATCTCCCGGCCGACCGCGGTGCCCAGGTCATGGAAGGCCGGCAGGCAGTGCAGGAACTTCACGTCCGGGTTTCCGGTCGCGCGCAGCACCTCCATGGTCACGGCGTACGGCGCCAGGGCGGCGATCCGCTCGTCCCAGACCTCCTTGGGCTCGCCCATGGAGACCCATACGTCGGTGGCGACGAAGTCCGCCCCGGCCACGCCCTCGGCCACCTGCTCCGTCAGCGTGATCCGGGCCCCGCTGGCATCCGCGAGCTCGCGCGCCTGGGCCACCACGGCTTCGGCCGGCCAGTAGGCCTTCGGCGCGACGATGCGTACGTCCATGCCGAGCAGGGCGCCGGTCACCAGGTAGGAGTTGCCCATGTTGAAGCGGGCGTCGCCGAGGTAGGCGAAGGCGATGCGGTCCAGCGGCTTGGCGCAGTGCTCGGTCATGGTGAGCACGTCGGCCAGCATCTGGGTGGGGTGCCAGTCGTCGGTGAGTCCGTTGAAGACGGGCACGCCGGAGTGGGCGGCGAGCTCCTCGACCGCCTCTTGACTGTCGCCGCGGTACTCGATCCCGTCGAACATCCTGCCGAGCACCCGCGCGGTGTCCTTGACGGACTCCTTGTGGCCCATCTGGGAGCCGGCCGGGTCGAGGTAGGTGGTGCGGGCGCCCTGGTCCGCGGCGGCGACCTCGAACGCGCAGCGGGTGCGGGTCGAGGTCTTCTCGAAGATCAGCGCGATGTTCCTGCCCTGGAGGCGCCGCTGCTCGGCCCCGGCCTTCTTGGCCGCCTTGAGGTCGGCGGCGAGCTCGATCAGGCCGCGGAACTCGGCGGCAGTGAAGTCGAGCTCCTTGAGGAAACTGCGGCCGACGAGGTCGGTGGCCATGGGGACGCTCCAGGGGGACGCTGACAGGGGATGATGGAACTCTATACGATGGACTGCATTGCTATACAGCCCCTTCGTTTCCCCTCCCGCGGATCCTCCCCGGTCAGACGGCGTCCCGCTGCACCGGGCAGCTCATGCAGCGCGGCCCGCCCCGGCCCCGGCCGAGCTCACTGCCCGGGATCTCGATCACCTCGATGCCCATCTTCCGCAGGTGCGTGTTGGTCGTCACGTTCCGCTCGTACGCCACCACCACGCCCGGTTCGACCGCGAGCACGTTGCAGCCGTCGTCCCACTGCTCGCGCTCCGCCGCGCGCACGTCCTGCGTGGGGGTCAGCACCCGGATCGAGTCCAGCCCGAGGGACGCGGCGATCGCCCGGTGCATGTGCTCCGGTGGGTGGTCGGTCACCTTCAGCTCCTGGAGTCCCGCGCCCGGCTCGATCGTGTAGGACCGCAGCATGCCCAGGCCCGCGTACTGAGTGAACGTATCTCCATCGACCATGGTCATCACCGTGTCCAGGTGCATGAACGCCCGCCGCTTCGGCATGTCGAGCGCGACGATGCTGGTCGCCGACCCGGCCGCGAACAGGCCCCGCGCCAACATCTCCACCGCCTGCGGGGTGGTCCGCTCGCTCATCCCGATCAGCACCGCACCGTTGCCGATGACGAGCACGTCCCCGCCCTCGATGGTCGAGGGGTAGTCCGCCTGCCCCTGCGACCAGTAGTGGAAGGGCTCGGAGGCGGTGAAGAGCGGGTGGTGCTTGTAGATCGCCTCGAAGTGCACGGTCTCGCGCTGCCGGGCCGGCCAGCGCATGGCGTTGATGGACACCCCGTCGTAGATCCAGGCGGAGGTGTCCCGGGTGAACAGGTGGTTGGGCAGCGGCCCCAGCAGGAAGTCGTCCAGCTCCATGGCGTGGAAGCGGACCGACACCGGCTCGACGTGCCGCTCCAGGAACTCCCGCTTGGTCATCCCGCCGATCAGTGCCTCGGCCAGGACCGCCGACGGCAGTCCGTCGAAGACGGCGCGCAGGTGGTCGGCGGCGAGCGGCCCGTACTCCTTCTCGTCGAACACCCGGTCCAGTACGAGGTGTCTCGCCTCCGGGATGTCCAGGGCCTCGCACAGCAGGTCACCGAAGAGGTACACCTCCACGCCCCGGTCGCGCAGTACGTCGGCGAAGCCGTCGTGCTCCTGGCGGGCCCGGCGCACCCACAGCACGTCGTCGAAGAGCAACGCGTCCTTGTTGCTCGGTGTGAGCCGCTTCAGCTCCAGGTCGGGCCGGTGGAGGATGACGCGGCGAAGCCGCCCGGTCTCGGAATCGACATGGAATCCCATGCCGTACACGGTGGCAGACCGGACGGCTCTTTGACGTGGCGTTGACCGAGAAGATCGCGCAGACCTGTCGCGTCAGCGCAGCCCGATGAGCGCCGTCGGAGCGCCGATCAGTTCCGGGGCGGTCAGGCCCAACGTGGGGGCGGTCAGGTTCGGGATCCCGTAGTTGCTGCCGTTCGGCCCCGTCAGGGGGGCGCCGACCACCACACCGGGGGTACGGGCGAACAGATCGGTGGCCGGGGCCTCCAGCGAGCCCTCGCCGTCTGTCTTCGGGTCGCCGAGCAGGTTCGGTACCGGAGAGCTCACCAGGGTGCTGCCCGATTCGGCGCCGACCGGCAGCACCGGAAGGAGCGACGCCGGGAGCAGGTCGCCCGTGTGGTGGCGGGGGGCCTCCGGCGCGCCGACGACCGGCACCGGCACCGCGGTGGCCACACGCGGAGCGTCCACGCCCAGCGTGGTCCTCGCGGCGCCCAGGGGGACATCCACCGGCACCGCGGCGGCCACGGCCGGGGTGGCCGCGCCGACCGCGGCCATACAGGTCATGAGTGCCGCAGTACTTCCGCGCGCGGTCATCTTCATAGGTGACGTTCCGTCCTTCCGGGTTCGCGGACATTCCGCTGCCCTGGATGAACGATCCCGCTGGTGGCTTTCCCGGAGTTCTCGGGGAAAGTTCCCCCGTACGACCGAATTCGAGGCCGTACGGGGGCGCCAGATTTACGAGACCCCGCCGCGCGGCGTCACAACCGGGGGTCGACCGGCTCGGACTCCAGGGCGAGGACGGCGAAGACCGCCTCGTGCACCCGCCACAGCGGCTCCCCTCCCACCAGCCGGTCCAGCGCCTCCAGCCCCAGCGCGTACTCGCGCAGCGCCAGCGAGCGCTTGTGCCCCAGGAAGCGCTGGCGCAGCTTCTCCAGCTGCTCCGGACGCGTGTACTCCGGACCGTAGATGATCCGCAGGTACTCGCGTCCGCGCACCTTGACCCCGGGCTGGACCAAGCGGCCCTTGCCGTCCCGGACGTACGCCTGGAGCGGCTTGACGACCATGCCCTCGCCGCCCGCGGCCGTGAGCCGCAGCCACCAGTCGGTGCCCGCCCGTACGGATTCCTCGTCGGCGGTGTCGACGAGGATCCGGCCGGTGCGGCGCAACAGGCCGGTGCCGGCCGCCTCGTCGGCGGCGACCAGGCGGTCGAGCCAGAACAGCTGCTCGTCGTGCGGAACGGCCGCCAGGGAGCGCCCGGCTGCCGCCAGGAGCTGGAAGGGCGCGAACCGTACGCCGTCCAGCCCGTCGGTGGTCCAGCAGTAGCGGCGGTAGGCGTCCGTGAACTTCTCTGCGTCGGCCGCCCGTTCCCGCTGGCGGGCCGCCAGATCGCCGGTGTCGACGCCCCGTTCGGCAGCCGCGGCCAGGGCGGCGAGGGCGTCGGGGAAGACGGCCCGGGAGGCCGCGCCCACGGCGGCGTACTGATTGCGCAGCAGGCCGGCGGACTTCAGCGACCAGGGCAGCAGCTCTCCGTCGAGCAGCAGCCAGTCCGTGCCCAGCTCCTCCCACAGGCCCGCGTCGGTGACGGCGCCGCGCAGCCGCGTGAGGACCTCCTCGGTGACCTGCGGATCATGGAAGAACGGTCGGCCGGTGCGGGTGTAGACGGAACCGGTCGGGCCCTCCACGCCGAAGTGCTCGCGGGCCCGCTCGGCGTCCTTGCACACCAGGACGGTGGCGCGGGAGCCCATGTGCTTCTCCTCGCACACGACCTGGGCGACCCCGTCCTTGCGGTACTGGGCGAAGGCCTCGGCCGGGTGCTCCAGATAGCCGTCCATGTCCGAGGTGGCCGTGGGCGCCATGGTGGGCGGCAGGTACGGGACCAGCCGCGGGTCCACCGCGAAGCGGCTCATGACCTCCAGGGCCGCCGCCGCGTTCTCCTCGCGGACGGTGACGTTGCCCAGGTGCCGGGTCTCGACGATCCGGCGCCCGTACACGTCGCCCAGATCGAGCGGGCGGCCCGCCCCGGACTCCCCCGCGGCCTCCGCGGGCAGGTCGGCGGCGAGCGGCTTGACCGGTTCGTACCAGACCTTCTCGGCCGGTACGTCGACCAGCTCGCGCTCGGGCCAGCGCAGGGCGGTCATCCTCCCGCCGAACACGGCGCCCGTGTCGAGGCAGATGGTGTTGTTGATCCAGGTGGTGTTCGGGACCGGGGTGTGGCCGTAGACCACGACCGCCTTGCCGCGGTAGTCCTCGGCCCACGGGTAGCGCACGGGCAGGCCGAACTCGTCGGTCTCACCGGTGGTCTCCCCGTACAGGGCGTGCGAGCGGACCCGGCCGGAGGTGCGGCCGTGGTACTTCTCGGGCAGGCCGGCGTGGCAGACGACCAGCTTGCCACCGTCGAGGACGTAGTGGCTGACGAGGCCGGCGATGAACGTCCGGACTTCCTGGACGAACTCCTCCGGTTCCCGGCCCAGCTGTTCGATCGTCTCGGCGAGGCCGTGCGTCTGCTGGACCTTGGAGCCCTTGAGGTAGCGGCCGAGCTTGTTCTCGTGGTTCCCGGGCACGCACAGGGCGTTGCCCGAGCCGACCATGCCCATGACCCGGCGCAGCACGCCGGGGCTGTCCGGGCCCCGGTCGACGAGGTCGCCCACGAAGACGGCGGTGCGGCCCTCGGGGTGGACGCCGTCCTCGTACCCGAGTTTGGCGAGCAGGCTCTCCAGCTCGGAGGAACAGCCGTGGACGTCACCGATGATGTCGAACGGGCCGGTGAGGTGAGTGAGGTCGTTGAAGCGCTTCTCCAGGACGACTTCTGCGGTCTCGACCTCCTCGACGGAGCGCAGCACGTGCACCTTGCGGAAGCCTTCGCGCTCCAGACCGCGCAGCGAACGGCGCAGGTCGCGACGGTGCCGCTGGATGACGGCGCGGGGCAGACCGGCCCGGTCGGGGCGGGCGGCGTTGCGCTCGGCGCAGACCGCCTCCGGCATGTCGAGGACGATCGCGATGGGCAGCACGTCGTGGGCACGGGCGAGCTGGACCAGCTGGCGGCGCGCCTCCTGCTGGACGCTGGTGGCGTCCACGACCGTGAGGCGGCCGGCGGCCAAGCGCTTGCCCGCGATGTAGTGCAGGACGTCGAAGGCGTCCTTGCTCGCGCTCTGGTCGTTCTCGTCGTCGGCGACGAGGCCCCGGCAGTAGTCGGAGGAGATGACCTCGGTGGGCTTGAAGTGCCGGCGCGCGAAGGTGGACTTCCCCGATCCGGTGGCCCCGATCAGGACGACGAGGGACAGGTCGGTGACAGGAAGCACGCGGTGCGTCCGGGTCTCGGTCTCGGTCTCGGTCTCGGTCTCGGTCTCGTTGGTCATGCTGCCTCGCCCTCCTTCGGGGTCTCGGCGGGGGTCCGCGGAACGGACTGGGTGAAGACGGCCATCTGGGTCGGCGGGCCCACCTCGGGATCGTCGTCCCCGACGGGCGTGAACTCCACGGAGTACCCGTGCCGGTCGGCGACCCCGGCGGCCCAGGTGCGGAACTGCGCACGGGTCCATTCGAAGCGGTGGTCGCCGTGCCGCACGTGCCCGGCGGGCAGGGTCTCCCAGCGGACGTTGTACTCCACGTTGGGGGTGGTGATGAGGACCGTGCGGGGCCGGGCCGCGCCGAACACCGCGTACTCCAGGGCCGGCAGCCTCGGGAGATCCACGTGTTCGATGACCTCGCTGAGCACGGCCGCGTCGTAGCCGGCCAGCCGTTTGTCGGTGTACGCCAGCGAGCCCTGGAGCACCTGCACGCGGCTGCTCTGCCGCTCCCCCATCCGTTCCAGCCGCAGTCGCTTGGCAGCCGTCCCAAGGGCCCGCATCGACACGTCGACGCCGACGATCTCGGTGAAGGACACGTCCTTGAGGAGGGCCTGCACCAGCTGGCCCTGTCCGCAACCGAGGTCGAGGACCCGGGCAGCGCCCGCGGCGCGCAGCGCGGCGAGGATCGCCTCACGCCGCTGCACCGCGAGCGGTACGGGCCTGTCCTCGGTGTCGCTGTTCTCGTCGACGGCGTTGTCGAGTTCCTCGATCTCGCTGCCGTCGACCTCGGCCAGCCGGACCAGCTCCAGACGCTCCAGGGCGTCCTGGGTCAGCCGCTTGTGGCGGGCCAGGTAGCGGGAGGTGATCAGGGCGTTCTCGGGGTGCGCGGCGAGCCAGCCGTCCCCGGCGCGCAGCAGTTTGTCCACCTCGTCGGGGGCGATCCAGTAGTGCTTGGCGTCGTCGAGCACGGGCAGTAGGACGTAGACCTGCCTCAGCGCGTCCGCGAGGCGCAGCTCGCCTTCCAGGACGAGCCGCACGTACCGGGAGTCCCCCCACTCGGGGAACTGCTCGTCGAGCGGCACGGGTTCGGCCTGGACCAGGTCCCAGCCGAGCGGATCGAACAACCGGTGTACCAGGGCCGCACCACCGCGCGCCGGCAGCGCCGGGATCTCGATCCGCAGCGGGCGGGCCTGCTCCGGCAGCTCCGGGCGGGCGGCGCACTGGCCCTTCAGGGCGCTGCGGAAGACCCCGCTGAGCGCGACGGCGAGCAGCGAGGAGGCGGCGTACGGACGGTCGTTGACGTACTGCGCGAGCGCGGCATCGGGAGCACCACCCCGACCCTTGCCCTGACCGCGCCGCACGAGTGCGACGGGATCCACCTCCAGCAGCAGGGCCGCCGTGCACCGCTCGGCCGTGGCCTCGGGGTAGAACACGTGGGCGGTGCCGTGGGAGGTGGAGAACGCCTGCGCCTTGCCGGGATGCTTGTGCAGCAGGAAGCCCAGGTCCGTGGCGGGTCGCTCGGGGGAACCGGTGGTGGAGATCGTCAGGAACACACGACCGATTCTTGCTGGTCACCCTTCTGTTCTGCCCCCTATTTTCCGGCGGCCAGCCGCGCGATGCGGTCCGGGCCGATGCGGCAGCAGCCGCCGATGAGACGGGCTCCTGTGCGCTGCCAGCTCTCGGTGGGCCAGGGGGTGGGGGTCTCGGGGGCGTGCCAGCTGCGGGTGGCCGCGTCCCAGACCGAGCCGTCGTTGGGGTAGGCCAGGAGCGGCTTGTCGGTGACGGAGGCCGCCGCTTCCAGGGCGGGCTGCACCTCGACCGGGTCGCAGCAGTTGACGCCGAGGGCGATGACCTCCGCAGCCCCGGCCGCGAGGGCGAAGGCCTCGGGGAGGGGCCGGCCGGCGCGCGTGCGGGCGTCGGCAACGGTGTAGCTCAGCCAGGCGGCTGCTCCGGTCTCGGCGAGGACGGTGAGGAGGGCCTCGGCCTCGTCGGGGTCCGGGACGGTCTCCAGGGCCAGGACGTCGGGGCCCGCGGCGAGCAGGGCTTCGATGCGGGGGCGGTGGAAGGCGGCGAGCTCGCGCACGCTCAGGCCGTACCGCCCCCGGTACTCGGAGCCGTCCGCGAGCACCGCCCCGTACGGCCCGACCGAGGCGGCGACCCAGACCTCGTGGTCCGCCGCCTCGGCCGCCCGGGCGGCGAGCGAGACGCTGCGGTGCAGCAGCGCGGTGGTCTCGGCGCGGTCGTACCCGTGGCCGGCGAACGCCTCGTACCCCACCTGGTAGCTCGCGGTGATCAGCACCTCGGCGCCGGCCCGCGCGTACGCCCGGTGGGCAGCCTCCACCTGGTCCGGCCGCTCGGCGAGCACCCGGCCCGACCAGAGCCCGCCGGACAGGTCGCAACCCTGGTCGGCGAGCTGGTTGCTCAGCCCGCCGTCCAGGATCACGGTCCTGCGGGCCAGGGCTTCGGCGAGCGGGCTGGTCGCGCGGGGCATCGGGTCCGCCCTTCTCAGCCGAGCTGGGACAGCACCTGGCCGGAGATCAGCTCCAGGTGGTCCAGGTCGTCGAGGTCGAGGAGCTGGAGGTAGACGCGGGAGCATCCGATGGCCCCGTAGGCGCCGATCTTCTCGACGACCTCGGCCGGTGAGCCGGCCAGCCCGTTGGCCTTGAGCTCGTCCACGTCGCGGCCGATCGCGGCGGCACGGCGGGCGACTTCCGCGTCGTCCTTGCCGACGCACACCACGAGGGCGTTGGAGTAGACGAGCTCGTCGGCCTTGCGGCCGGCCTCCTCGACGGCCCGGCGCACCCGGCCGAACTGCCGCTCGCTGTCCTCGATCGACGCGAACGGCATGTTGAACTCGTCGGCGTACCGGGCGGCGAGGCGCGGGGTGCGCTTCGCGCCGTGGCCGCCGATGAGCACCGGCACCTTGGCCTGGGCCGGCTTGGGCAGCGCCGGGGAGTTCTCCAGCTGGTAGTGGGTGCCCGCGTAGTCGAAGGTGCCGCCCGGTGGGGTCGCCCACAGCCCGGTGACGATGGCCAGCTGCTCCTCCAGCCGGGCCATCCGCTCCCCCGGGAAGGGGATCCCGTACGCCTTGTGCTCCTCCTCGAACCAGCCTGCGCCCAGGCCCAGTTCGACGCGACCTCCGGACATCTGGTCGACCTGGGCCACCTGGATGGCGAGTACGCCGGGCAGCCGGAAGGTACCGGCCGTCATCAGCGTGCCCAGCCGGATCCGCCGCGTCTCGCGGGCCAGTCCCGCGAGGGTGATCCAGGCGTCGGTGGGCCCGGGCAGACCGTCCGCCGCGCCCATCCGCAGGTAGTGGTCGGACCGGAAGAACGCATCGAATCCCAGGTCCTCGGTGGCCTTGGCGACGGCCAGGAGGGTGTCGTAGCTCGCGCCCTGCTGAGGCTCGGTGAAAATACGCAGATCCATGACTCCCATCCTGCCTCGCCGCCACCTCTCCCGGGCTCCGTCCGGGAGGACGCCCACGGAGGTGCCCCGCCCCCACCCCGGCAGGGTGAATCTGCGTCAACCGGATGCTCCACCCCTGGCCGGTCAGTGACCGGCCAGGATGGGGATCGTTGGCTCGGACGGAGCCGGACCGCCCGGCCCGCGCGCAGGCGGCCTTCCGCCAGTGCGCCCACCGCCCCCTTCCGGCTTGGAAGGGCCAGGGCCCGAGGAGGCCGCCATGTCCCACGAGGCCGCGCCGGAGACTCCCCGACACAGCGAACAGACCGGACAGACCGGACAGGCAGCACACGACCATGCGCGTCAGGAGCCCGCGGCAGGCGCGCCGAAGGGTCTGCTGCAGCAGCTGGAAGAGTTGATGGGGGCCCTGAACGCTGACCTGTCGCAGCTCGACGCGGACCTCCAGCCCTCCACGGACCGCACCTCCGGCACCCCGCTGGACCCCGGGCAGCCACACCCTCGACGGTGAGCGCCCGTCCTACCGGTCGTTCTGACCGTGCGGGTCCCGTCGTGCACGCGGGACCCACGACCTCGATCTCCCCGTCAGGCCACGCCAGAGGCGGACCCCCGCTCGCGAACCGTCAGCCGGCGCAGGACGGCCCGGACCCGGTCGCTCGATTCGTCGGCCGCGTCGATGGACTCTATGCACTGCCAGTAGAGGCCTTCGTCGTCCGTCGCGCAGGCCACCCCGACCAGGGCTATCCCCACTTCGCCGAGCAGCGCCTGCAACCCGAGCAGGGCTTGGCGGACGTCCGCCACCTGGGTCAGTTGTGCCGCTCTCGGCGGATAGTCGGGCGCGCTGCCCTCTCCGTGTAGGGCGGCTCTATCGAGCACCCCGCAGCCCCTGCCCCCTGCTTCACCCAGCCCCCGTGCCTCCGATCTCAGCTCCGGCGGCCCGGTGACCGCCAGCCAGCTCCCTATCCCCTGCGTGAGCGCCTGGGCCTGCCAGGCCTCGCCCACGATGTCCATCGCCGCCCCGCTCTGTGCCAGCGCGTGCCGGCCAGCCGCGATGAGCCGTACCGCATCCATATGCCGTCCCCCGTCCGCACGACATCCCGCCGTTCTCGCCACTACCCAGAGTGAAGGCAAGGGGCCAGTAAAGCCAGGGGTATTCGGAAATCTGTGGACACAAACATGGTTGTGGACGACGCCATCACTCCGAAGAGTGACAATTTGATGTCGGAGGACCCGTCACCGGGAAGCGGAGTTCGTTCCTCTCGATCTTCGCGGCGAGCGCATCCAACACATCCACCCCGAGAACCTCACAGAACTGCAGCAGATACGCGAGCACGTCGGCCACTTCATCGGCCACGCGGTGCGCGGTTTCCGGCTTCTCCATGACCTTCGCCGACTGCTCCGGAGTCAACCATTGGAAGATTTCGACCAGTTCGGCCGCCTCCACGCTCAGCGCCACGGCCAGGTTCTTGGGCGTGTGGTAAGGCCCCCAGCCCCGCGCCGCGGCGAACTCGGCCAACCTCCTCTGGAGTCGGTGCAGCCGCTCACCCGTGGGCTCGTCCGACTGCGGCCCATCCCGCCGGGGCTCGTCCGCTTCGTGCGTGTCGCGCGTGTCACTCATGGGTCAGGTCTACCACCGCGACTCCCGGGGTCCCGCGGGCGGCCGTGGCCGCTTCCTCCCCCACCGCCGCGAACAGGCGGACGTGGCCACGACCGCAGGACAGCAGGGCCAGGCGCAGCAGCTCGGCGTTCTGCCGCCGGTCCAGACCGCGGTCGAAGCCGTCGGCGAGGACGGTCAGCGCCTGCCGGGCGGAGAGTAGTTCGGCCGCCGGGTCCATGGCCAGCACCCCCGGGCCGGTCAGCAGGACCAGCGCCAGCGCGAGGAAGCGCAGCTCGCCCGAGCCGAGCCGGCCCAGTTCCGTGGCGGGCCGGGCCGCGCCGCGGTCCAGCAGCGCGGTGACCGGGCCGCCTCCGGGAGCCCGTACGTCCAGGCCGCGTACCGGGCCCGCACAGCCGGCCCCCGCCGCAGCGGCCAACAGGGCGTGCCGGGTGCCGCATTCGTGGCGGGTCCTGCGCAGGACGTCGGCCAGGTTGGCACAGTCCCCCGCCAGCCTGCCCTCGCCCGGTAGGACGGGAGCGCGCATCCGGTCGGGGCGTGGGTCACAGGGGAACACCGAGCGCAGTGCCACGACCACCTGTTCGGCGGCGGCGAGGACCTGTCGCTGGCCGGCCGTGGATCCGGCCACGCGCAACGGGAGCAGCGCGGTGCCGAGCCGGTCGTCGGGCAGTGGGGCCCGAGTGACGCCGACGGCCCCGCCGGTCAGCCAGGAGGCCTGCACGGAAGGCCGGCCGGGGTCGCGCAGCGCGGTGCTGAGCAGCACCTGCCCGTCCGCCGAGAGCCGTTCACCGACGATCCGCAGCGCCGGCTCGACCTGCACGGCGAGGTCGAGGCGGACCGGCCCGGCGGGGCCGTCCACTGTGCAGCCGATGCGGAATCCGCGCCGCCGCTGCTCGTCGGGCAGGGCCCGCTCTGGGATGCGGGCGTGCGGGTCGGGGAAGGCCTCCTCCAGGGTGGCGCCGGACCCGAGGCCGGCGAGGGCCTCGTAAGCGGCCAGGACCTGCGACTTGCCGCTACCGCTCGGTCCGGTGAGGAAGCTGACGGGCCCGAGCGGGAAGGCGGCCGCACGGTGCGCGCCGAAGGCGGACAGCCGCAACTCGGTGACGGCGGGCCGGTGGTGCACGAGGGGCCGGGCGCCGGTCGACGCCGCGGGCGCACCAGCTGGCGCGGCAGAGGCATCGGGCGACCCGGCAACGGCATCGGCATCCGCATCCGCAGCTACAGCGACATCGGCTAACGCGCCGGGGTCCGAGACCCCCGCCGCGTCCAGGGTGGCGTCCATGCGCCGGACGGTACGGGCCGCCGGCCCCCCGGTGGACGCGGCGAACCGTTCCGTCGCGGCCACCTTCCTACGATCGGGGGACGGCGGCGGCCGCGATCCCCTCGACCTCGGTCCCGACGGGCGCCAGCAGGAAGACGTTCCGGTCGACCCGGTGCATTCCGCTCCCCAGCCCGAAGACCACACCACTGCTGAAGTCAAGGATCCGCTTGGCCACTTCGCTGTCCGCGCCGGTGAGGTCGAGCAGCACCGGGATCTGTGCGATCAGGTACTCGGCCACCTCCCGGGCATCGGCGAAGATCTGGACCCGGATCACGACGAAGCGCCGCTGTTCCGCTGCAGACGCTCCCGGCGTCGCGGGAATCGTGCGGTGGTCGACCCGGGAGGGCCACTCGTTGCGACTGCGCAGGGGGACCACCTGCGCGAGCCCCTCCCACTGTTCGTCCGTGACGTCGTACCTGCTCACCGGGCCGCCTCGGCCGTGCGCTTCATGTGCATCCCCCCATCCTCTCGTGTTTCACCCGTTCAGCCCAACAACGACACGAAGGGACGCGGGGTACACCCCCAGAAGCAAATAAGTTAGGTTAGGCATACCTAAGTCACTCGCTCAGGACGATGGAGAGATCCGCATGCGCATGTCCGGTGCTGCCCCCGCCTCCCCGGCCGCCGGCCGGCCCACCGACGCCGAGCGGGTCCGGTCGGTCCTGGTCGCCGCCCACTCGATGACCGTCGTCACCGACGGGCTGTGCAGCGAGGTCCGCCACCTCGACGGAACGGACCCCATGGGCCGCCTACACCTGCATCCCGCCGAGCCCGGTAGCGGATCGGAGCACCGGCCCGCGATCCGGATGGAGTTCACCGACGTCGCACCCACCCCCGTACGGGAGCGGGTGCGATCCCGCGTCACGATCCTGGGCCGCCTGCTCACGCCGTACGTCCCGGACGCGACGGGTGGAACGAAAGGGGCGGAAGGGGGCGGTTCCACCTGCGTCGAGTTCGTCCACGCCGTTCTGGAAACCACGGACGGCCGCTCGTACGTCGGCCTCGAAGAGCTCGAAGCGGCCCGCCCCGACCCCCTCGCCCCGTACGAGGCCGGCATGCTCACGCACCTCCTCGACGAGCACGCCGAACTCGTCACCCTGCTGCTGCGCCTGGTCCAGCCGCTGCCCGCGACCCCGATCGTGCGCGTGCTGCCGCTCGCCATGGACCGCTACGGGATCACCCTGCGCCTGGAGGAGCGGGACGGCCACCGAGACGCGCGGCTGCCCTTCCCCTCGCCGCTCGACGACGTCGAACAGTCCGGGGTGCAGATCCAGGCCCTGTTCAGCGCGGCCCGGCGGCGCTCGCACCGCAACAGCCTGCCCGCGTGAGGAATAGGCCCCGGGCACTCCTATGGAAAGCCTGCGGGCATGCCGATTCCGTGTCCGATGCGCGAACTGGCGCAGGTGTCGGTGCCGGTCTCGTTACGGGGCGGTCGCGAGGGCGGCGCGGTGTGCGGTGGGGACGGCGGGGGCGGCGGCGCGCAAGGCCTCGGCGAACTCGTCAACGGCCTGGAAGAGGTCCAGCTCCGCCTCGGGCCGCAGCCGGTCGGGGCCGGCCCCGCGCTCCACGGAGGAGTCCAGGACGAAGCGGCCGGCAGTGACGTGCCGGGCGCCCAGGGCAGCGAGCACCGGGCGCAGGGCGTAGTCGAGGGTCAGGACGTGGGCGAGGCTGCCGCCGGTGGCGAGCGGCAGAACCGTTTTGCCGGCCAGCCCGTCCTGCGGGAGCAGATCGAGGAAGGCCTTGAGCAGGCCGGTGTACGACGCCTTGTAGACCGGGGTCGCAACGATGATCCCGTCGGCCTCCGCAACGGCTTCGAGGGCCCGGCGGATCTCCGGCTCACCGCGGCGGGCGGCGAGGAGGTCGGCGGCGGGGAGCCCACGGACGGCGAGGTGCGCGGTGTCGAAGCCGGCATGGGAGAGGCGGCGGAGCACGTGATCGGCCACAACGGCGGTGCGGGAGTGGGGGGAGGGGCTGCCGGAGAGGGCGAGCAAGGTGGGCACGGGGGCTCCTCGGGCGTCGTACGGGGGAAGGTGCGGGCGGGATACCGAAGCCGGGTCCGGGACGGTCTCGGGGCTGATCAGGCGGGACGCGGACCACCGGGTCCAGGCCAAGTGCCCCGAAGCCGGAGAGCTGGGAGCTGGTGACCCGAAGCCGGACGATCGGGACCACAAGCCGGTGGATCGACGCCGGGTGGCCGAGCGGCGGGCAGGCCGCGGGCCGGCTGGCTGGGTATCAGGTGGCCTGGAGGCGGCTGGCCGGGGTGCGGCTCAGGGGCGGTGCGGGGCCGGACAGCGGCCCGGACACGAACGCGGCGCGGTACAGGGGCCGGAGGTGTGGAGCCGCGGGACGAGGAGCTCGAACGCGGTCATGGCTCGGAGCCTGTCAGCGCCCCCGGTACGGGGTCAAGCCATGTCCAACGCGCGGATCGGGCCATGCCCGAACCCACCGCACACCCCATCACACCGCCGTGACCTGGCCTTTCCCCGGCCTCATGGGCGCCACCCCACACCCTGGAACGGCCGAAACTCGTGGCCGGATTTCACACTCCTGCAATGCGACGGCACGCGTCCGCCGTACCGGGCCCCTCCCCGTACGGCTGCACCGTGCGGTCCCCGGGGCCGCGAAACCGGCAGCCGGAGAAGCAACACACCGCGACCAGGACCGGGACCGGAAACCGGAACCGGGACCAGCACCGCAACCAGGACCGCAACCAGGACCGGGACCGGCGCACCGTACAGCGGACCCGCCACCCCGGCTTGCCCGCTCGTCCGCGCCCCATGCCGTCTCACATGAGAGGGCGAGATCACATCTGGTGGTTATAGTCGTTCGCAAGGTGACCCCCCTAGCATTCGAGCCATGACGGTCCTGCCTGATGACGGGCTCTCCTTGGCCGCCGAGTTCCCTGACGCGACGCATGAGCAGTGGCAGCGCCTGGTAGAGGGCGTTCTACGCAAGTCCGGCAAGGACGTATCCGGCGCAGCTGCTGAAGACGCGTTGTCCACGAAACTCGAAGACGGGCTCACCACTCGCCCGCTGTACACGGCGCCCGAAGTGGCGGCAGACACCGGATTCCCCGGGTTCGCCCCCTTCGTCCGCGGAGGCAGCCCTGCGGGCGGTGCCGCCGGTGGTTGGGACGTACGGCAGCGGCACCTCGGCCACGACCCCGTACGGGTGAACGAGGCCGTCCTCGCCGATCTGGAGAACGGGGTCAGCTCCCTCTGGTTGTCCGTGGGCGGTCGGGGCGGACTCCCGGTCGACGCGCTCCCCCGCGCCCTTGACGGGGTCTACCTCGACCTCGCACCCGTCTCCCTCGACGCCGGCGCCGAATACGCCGACGCCGCACGCGCGTTGCTGGGCCTGTACGCCGAACGCGAGATCGCTCCCGAGGTCGCCCGTGCCTGCCTCGGCGCCGACCCGCTGGGTCACGAGGCCCGTACGGGTGACGTCCTGGACCTCGCCGGCGCCGTCGAGCTCGCCCGGGAGGCCGCCGCCCACTGGCCCGGAATCCGCACCCTCGCCGTCGATGCCCTGCCCTACCACGAGGCGGGCGGCTCGGCCGCCGAGGAACTGGGCCTGTCACTGGCCACCGGAGTCGCGTACCTGCGTGCCCTCACGGACGGCGGGCTCGGCATCGAGGCCGCTCTCGGCCAGCTGGAGTTCCGCTACGCCGCGACGGCCGACCAGTTCCTGACGATCGCGAAGTTCCGGGCCGCACGCCGCCTGTGGGCCAGGGTCGCCGAGGCCTGTGGGACCCCAGAGGCGGGCGCGCAGCGCCAGCACGCCGTCACCTCGCCGGTGATGATGACCCGTCGCGACCCCTGGGTGAACATGCTGCGCACGACCGTCGCCTGCATGGCTGCGGGCGTGGGCGGGGCGGACTCGGTCACCGTGCTCCCCTTCGACCACGAACTGGGCCTGCCGGACGCCTTCGCGCGCCGTATCGCCCGCAACACCTCCACCATCCTGTTGGAGGAGTCGCACCTGGCGCGCGTCATCGACCCGGCCGGCGGCTCGTACTACGTGGAGCAGCTCACCGACGAACTCGCGCACGCTGCGTGGGAGTTCTTCCAGACGGTCGAGAAGGCCGGCGGTCTGGCCGCGGCCCTGCGCTCCGGGCTGGTGGCCGACCGGCTCGCCGGTACCTGGGCCGAGCGTTCCAAGAAGCTCGCCAAGCGCCGCGAACCCATCACCGGCGTCAGCGAGTTCCCGCTGCTCTCGGAGAAGCCCCTCGACCGCGAACCCGCCCCGGCGGGTCCCACCGGCGGCCTGCCCCGGGTACGGCGCGACGAGGCGTACGAGGCGCTGCGCGCCCGCAGCGACGCGCATCTGGCCGCGACCGGGTCCCGGCCGAGGATCTTCCTGGCCGCCCTGGGTCCGGCAGCGGCGCACACCGCGCGCGCCACCTTCGCCGCGAACCTGTTCCAGGCGGGCGGCGTCGAGGCGGTGCACAACCCGGTGTCGGTGGACCCGGCGACGGCTGCCGGGGCCTACACCGCGAGCGGTGCGGACGGCATGGCCGTGCTGTGCTCCAGCGACACGCTGTACGAAGAGCAGGCCGAGGCGGTGGCCGAGGCCCTGCGCGCGGCCGGCGCGACGACCGTGTTCCTCGCGGGCAAGCCCGGCACGTCGGCCGCAGCCGTGGACGAGTACGTCTTCGCCGGCTGTGACGCCGTCGCCGTGCTGTCCTCCGTTCTCGACCGGATGGGAGTCGCGTCTTGAGCATCCCCGATTTCTCCGGGCTCGCGCTGGGCGGCTCCGCCGCCGCGGGGTCCGAGGACCAGTGGCGTGCGGCAGTGAAGGAGTCCACTGGGACCGCCGCCGGCGACCTGCTGTGGGAAACCCCCGAGGGCATCGGGGTGAAGCCGCTGTACACGGGGCGGGACCTGGAGGGCCTGGACTTCCTGCAGACCTACCCGGGCGTGGCCCCGTACCTGCGCGGCCCGTACCCGACCATGTACGTCAACCAGCCCTGGACGATCCGCCAGTACGCGGGCTTCTCCACGGCCGAGGAGTCGAACGCCTTCTACCGGCGCAACCTCGCGGCCGGCCAGAAGGGCCTGTCCATCGCCTTTGACCTGCCGACGCACCGCGGCTACGACAGCGACCACCCGCGCGTCACGGGCGACGTCGGCATGGCGGGCGTGGCGATCGACTCGATCTACGACATGCGGCAGCTCTTCGACGGCATCCCGCTGGACAAGATGACGGTGTCGATGACGATGAACGGCGCGGTGCTGCCGGTCCTCGCGCTCTACATCGTGGCGGCGGAGGAGCAGGGCGTCTCCCCCGACAAGCTCGCCGGGACCATCCAGAACGACATCCTCAAAGAGTTCATGGTCCGCAACACCTACATCTATCCGCCCAAGCCCTCGATGCGGATCATCTCCGACATCTTCTCGTTCACCTCGCAGAAGATGCCGCGGTACAACTCCATCTCGATCTCCGGGTACCACATCCAGGAGGCTGGGGCCACCGCCGACCTGGAGCTCGCGTACACGCTCGCGGACGGCGTGGAGTACCTGCGCGCCGGGCAGGCCGTCGGGCTGAACGTGGACGCCTTCGCGCCGCGGCTGTCGTTCTTCTGGGCGATAGGCATGAACTTCTTCATGGAGGTCGCGAAGCTGCGCGCCGCCCGGCTGTTGTGGGCGCGGCTGGTCAAGCAGTTCGACCCGCAGAACGCCAAGTCGCTGTCGCTGCGCACCCACTCGCAGACCTCCGGTTGGTCGCTGACCGCGCAGGACGTGTTCAACAACGTGACGCGCACGTGCATCGAGGCGATGGCGGCCACCCAGGGCCACACCCAGTCGCTGCACACCAACGCCCTCGACGAGGCGCTCGCGCTGCCGACCGACTTCTCGGCGCGCATCGCCCGCAACACCCAGCTGCTGCTCCAACAGGAGTCGGGGACCTGCCGGTCGATCGACCCGTGGGGCGGCAGTGCGTACGTGGAGAAGCTGACGTACGACCTGGCGCGCCGGGCCTGGCAGCACATCCAGGAGGTCGAGGCGGCCGGCGGCATGGCGCAGGCCATCGACGCGGGCATCCCGAAGCTGCGCGTGGAGGAGGCTGCGGCCCGCACCCAGGCGCGCATCGACTCCGGGCGGCAGCCGGTGATCGGCGTGAACAAGTACCGGGTGGAGAACGACGAACAGATCGACGTGCTCAAGGTCGACAACTCCTCGGTGCGCTCGCAGCAGATCGAGAAGCTGCGGCGGCTGCGCGAGGAGCGCGACGAGGCGGTCACGCAGGACGCGCTGCGGGCGCTGACGAACGCGGCGGAGCGGGGCGCCGGCCAGGGGCTGGAGGGGAACCTCCTCGCGCTGGCGGTGGACGCGGCCCGCGCGAAGGCCACCGTGGGTGAGATCTCCGACGCACTGGAGAAGGTGTACGGGCGGCACGCGAGCCAGATCCGTACGATCTCGGGTGTGTACCGCACCGAAGCAGGCGAGTCCCCGTCCGTGGAGCGCACCCGTGGGCTCGTCGACCGGTTCGAGGAGGCGGAGGGACGCCGTCCGCGCATCCTGGTCGCCAAGATGGGCCAGGACGGGCACGACCGCGGCCAGAAGGTGATCGCGACGGCCTTCGCCGACCTGGGCTTCGACGTGGACGTCGGCCCGCTGTTCCAGACCCCCGCGGAGGTGGCCCGCCAGGCCGTCGAGGCGGACGTCCACGTGGTGGGCGTCTCGTCGCTGGCGGCCGGCCACCTGACCCTCGTACCGGCGCTGCGCGAGCAGTTGGCGGAGGAGGGGCGCGAAGACATCATGATCGTGGTGGGCGGGGTGATTCCGCCGGCCGACGTGCCGACGCTGCTGGAGATGGGTGCGACGGCGGTGTTCCCGCCCGGCACGGTCATTCCGGACGCGGCGCACGACCTGGTGACGCGGCTGGCCGCGGATCTGGGCCACGAGCTGTAGGCGGGCGCGGGACGATGCCGAAGATCGACATCGAGGCGTACGCGAAGGGGGTGCTCGATGGGAAGCGTGCGTTCATCGCGCGCGCGATCACTCTCGTCGAGTCCACCCTGCCTGCGCACCGGGCCCTGGCGCAGGGTTTGTTGACGGAGCTGCTGCCGCATGCGGGGCGGGCCCGGCGGATCGGGATCAGCGGTGTGCCGGGCGTGGGCAAGTCCACGTTCATCGACGCGTTCGGGACGATGCTGACGTCGCTGGGGCACCGGGTGGCGGTCCTGGCCGTCGATCCCTCGTCCACCCGTACGGGCGGCTCCATCCTCGGCGACAAGACGCGGATGGAGCGGCTGGCGGTCGATCCGGCGGCGTTCGTCCGCCCGTCGCCCTCGGCCGGGACCCTGGGCGGGGTCGCGAAGGCGACCCGCGAGTCGATGATCGTGATGGAGGCGGCGGGCTACGACGTGGTCCTCGTCGAAACGGTCGGCGTGGGCCAGTCGGAGACCACGGTCGCGGGAATGGTGGACTCCTTCCTGCTGCTCTCCCTGGCCCGTACGGGCGACCAGCTGCAGGGCATCAAGAAGGGCGTCCTGGAGCTTGCGGACGTCCTGGCCGTGAACAAGGCGGACGGCCCGCACGAGCGGGACGCGAAGGCGGCGGCGCGCGAACTGTCCGGCGCGCTACGGCTGATGCATCCCGCCGACGCGGCCTGGACCCCGCCGGTCCTGACGTGTAGTGCGCGGGAGTCCGCGGGGCTGGACGAGGTGTGGAACCGCCTGGAGCAGCACCGCAAGCTCCTGGAGGCGGGTGGCCGGCTGGCCGCGAAGCGGGCCGCTCAGCAGGTGGAGTGGACCTGGTCGATGGTCCGCGACGAACTGCTGGAGCAGCTCAGGGCCGACCCGGCGGTGCGCGACCTGGCCCCGGCCCTCGAAGCCGCGGTCAGGGAGGGCTCCCTGACCCCGACGCTGGCGGCGGACCGCATCCTCGCGGCCTTCGGCCGCCCGTAGCGGCTGCACCGAGGCCGGACCTCGACCGGGACGCAGGCGCGGTCGAGGTCAGGCCTCGACCAGGGCGTAGACGGTCGGAGTCAGACCACCAGGGCGGAGTCGGTCGGGGTCAGGCCTCGACCAGGGCGGAGACGGTCGGGGTCAGGGCCTGACGGAGGGTGCGGAGCTGGATCTCGGGGTCGTCCGAGGCCAGGAGCGCCGAGAGGACGGCGATGCGGGCCTGCGGGGCGCGCAGGGTGCCCGTCGCGACGGCCCCCGCCGCCACCAGGTCCACGGCGCCGCCGTGCGTGTAGATCTCGGTGACCGGGCCTGCGGCGACACGAGTGGTCAGCGCGACCAGGACGCCGCGGGCGACGGCCGCCTTCACCGCGTCCACGATCTCCGGGGTGGCGTTGCCGGCCCCGGTGCCGATCAGCACGATGCCCCGCGCCCCTGCTGCGACGGCGGCGTTCAGCAGCACCGGGTCGCCGTCCGCGTGGTGCATCACCATGTCCACCCGCGGCGCGAGCTGCGGCAGCGCCGGCAGCCGCAGCGGCTGCGGGCGCTGCGGGGTGCGCAGCATCGTGACCTTGCCGAAGCCGATCTTCCCGAGCAGTTCCTTCGAGGGGTCGGCGAACGCGTCGAGCTCCACCGCCTGGGTCTTGACCGTGCCGCGCGCCGCATGCACCCGGCCCGCGAAGGCGATCAGCACACCGAGGCCCCGGGTGCTCGCCGCGGTGAGCAGTGCGTCGTACAGGTTGCCCGGGCCGTCTCCGTCCGCGGTGCCCATGGGGCGCTGCGAGCCGGTGAACACCACGGTCCGCGGGTCGTGGTGGTGAAGGTCGACCAGGAAGGCCGACTCCTCCAGGGTGTCGGTGCCGTGCGTGATGACGATGCCGTCCACGTCGGGGTCGGCGAGCACCTCGTGCACGGTGCGCAGCAGGGTGAGCTGGTGGGCGGTGGTGAGCCGGGGGCTGTTGACGCTGAACAGGTCCACCACCTCGACGGTGATGTCCTCGGGCAGCGGCGCGGTGGCCATGACCTCGCGTCCGTCGGCGTCGGCCGCGAAGCCGGAGCCCTGCCAGCGGCTGGCTATCGTGCCGCCGGTGCTGATGACGACGATCCGTCCCATGGCCACCCTTTCCCACGTACGGGTGATACCTCGTACAGATGTGCAAATGACTGAAGACCGCAATGATAGTGAGGTCTACGCGCAATGCGATTGCCAGTTTCAGCTGCTTCGCGAAGCACAGCGGGTGACAATTGCCCAGTGGATGCCATCGACCGTGAAATCTTGCGTCAGCTCCAGGCCGACGGCCGTCTCAGCAACCAGGAGCTGGCCCAGCGCGTCGGCCTGACCCCTTCCCCCTGCATGCGCCGGGTGCGCCAGCTGGAACAGGACGGGGTGATCCAGGGCTATCGCGCCGTGATCGCCCCGGAGGCGGTCGGCCGCGGCTTCGAGGTGCTGGTCTCGGTCGAGGTGCGCCGCGACCGCGCGGCCGTCGAGGCCTTCGAGGCGGCCTTGCAGGACATTCCCGACGTCATCGAGGCGTACCGGCTCTTCGGAAGCCCCGGCTGCCTGCTGCGGATCGCCGTCGCGGACCTGCGCGCGTACGAGCGCCTCTGGATCGAAAAACTGACCGCGCTCTCCGGGGTCACCGAGGTCAACTCGCAGATCATCATGAAGCGGATCAAGGAACCGACCGGCCTGCCCGTCTGACCGACCGGCCCGTCCGCTGACGCTGATCAAGGTCGGGCTCGTGCTCGTGCTGACGTTCAACGGCCTCCAGGCCGGGTTCCTCGGCCGCAGCCTCGCGACCGCCGCCGGGCCGATCGGTCGCGGGATGCTGGCCTGGGGCGGGCCACCGCGCTCGTGTCGCAGGTGTGTTGGTGGGGCGCGGTCGTGATCGGCTTCCTCAACTCCAACGGCTGAGAGGGCGCGTCCGCGCCAGTACGGCGCCGATGCCGAGCCAGGTGGCGGCGTACAGCCAGCCCCCCAGGACGTCGCTCGGCCAGTGCATTCCGAGGTAGATCCGGCTCAGCCCGACGGCGAGCGCCCAGCACACCACGAGCACGCCGCCGATGCCCGCTACGGCGGGGCCGTACCGGCGGGCGAGGGCCCAGACCAGCATGCCGGCCACCAGCGCGGAGGTGACGGTGTGGCCGGACGGGAAGGCGAAGTTCGAGGCCGGAGCGGCCCAGTCCGCTTCGTCGGGCCGCGCGCGTCCGACGAGGCGGATCAGCCCGTAGCGGGTGGCCTGTGCGAGCAGCAGGAGCCCCAGCGTGCTCGCCGCCAGCCACCAGCGTCCACGCGCATCGCGTCCCGCGATGAGACCGGCCGCCACTGCGCACACGTACGGGAAGGCACCCGAGCCGGTGGCGGTGACGGCGCGCGCGACCACGAGCGCGCCGGCGGGGCGGTGGTGTACGGACCACAGGTGCAGGCTGCGGTCCACGGCGAAGGGCCGGCCGTGCCGGGCGCACACGAGGACGGTCAGCACGGCCAACAGCACGGCGAACAGGACGGCGCACGCGCCCGCGGCGAGCGGGAGCGCTCCGGGCCGGCTCGCCGGCGCCGGGCTCTGGCTCACCGCTGCGCCACCAGCGGGCGCAGCGGCGTGGCGCGTAGCCTCTCGACGACCGGGGCGCAGCGTCGGGCCAGCAGGGTCAGGGGCCAGGCGACCGTCGCACCGACCAGCACGCCGAAGACGACGTCGTGGGGGTAGTGGACGCCCACCCACACCCGCGAGAAGGCCATCAGCAGGGCTGCCGGAACCGCGAGCGCGCCGATGCGCCGGTCGGTGAGCCACAGGGCCGTCGCCGCCGCGGCGGCGATGGCGGCGTGGTTGCTGGGGAAGGACCAGTCGCCCGGGGGCGGGCAGACCTCCAGCGTGAGGGTGTGCAGGGTCCGGCAGGGCCGCTGCTCCCGGATCAGCGATTTGAGCAGGGTGTCCGTGAGGAAGGCCGCCACCACGACGGCGGGCGCGGCCAGCGCCGTGGCCGTCCGCTGCGGGCCGGCCGGCCGGGCCCGCCACCAGGCCACCAGCATCAGCACCGCGAAGAGCCCCAGACCGTAGGTCGTCCAGAGCGACACCAGCCCGTCCAGCCAGTGCGGAGCCCGCCCGGCGAGATCGGTGATCCGGGTGTAGACGGGTCCGTCGACGGACGGGCCGTCCAGGGCGAGCAGGCTCAACGAGAGCTCCCGTTCGGGGTGCGCGGCTGGCGGGAGCGCGAGCGGACCAGCTCCACGGCCAGGGGGGCGAGGGAAACGACCAGGAGCAGGGCGACGATCGGCAGCAGGTAGCGGTCGACGTTCGGCACCGAGGAGCCGAGCCCGTATCCGGCGAGCACGAGGCCGACGGTCCAGACCAGCCCGCCCAGGACCTGCCAGAGGGTGAAGACGCGGGCAGGTACGTTCAGGGCCCCGGCGAGCGGGTTGAGAACGGTCCGCACGATGGGCACGAACCGGGCCAGCACGATGGCCTTGGCGTGGCCGTACCGACCCAGCATGTCCTCCGCGCGCCCGGCGCCCTCGTGGAGTTTGCGGCTGCGGCTGCGGGACAGGAGCGCCCGGCCTCCGCGCCGGCCCAGCAGGTAACCGACCTGCGCCCCCAGCAGGGCGCCGCCGACGGCGGCGGCCAGCACCTGCGGGAGGGAGAGGTGCACCGGCCCGTGCGCGCCGGGTACGGACAGCAGCCCCGCTGTGAAGAGCAGGGAATCTCCGGGCAGGAAGAAGCCGACGAGGAGCCCGGTCTCGGCGAACAGGACGACGGCGATGCCGAGGGCGCCGAAGGTGGACAGGAGCGAGCCCGCGTCCAGGAGGTTCACGGCCTGCGGCGCGGCCGCGAAGGCGGAAGTGGCCGTCATGTACTGCTCCCATCAGGTGGGTGGGCAGGATGGAGTGGTGGGCAGGTCAAACGCACGATCGACTACAGTCGTGTAGACGGTCTACTCACTGTAGACGATGATCGACGACATGCGGAGGAACGTCCTCATGGGTGACGCGAACGCCGAGCGGCTCGCTTCCGGCGAGCTGGAAGCGAGCGTGCTGGCGGCGCTGTGGGCCGCCGACGGTCCGCTGACCCCCGGGCAGGTGCAGGAGGCGCTGAACACCTCCCACGCCCGGACGACCGTCACCACGATCCTGTCCCGCCTGTACGAGAAGGGCACCGTCACCCGGACGCGAGCCGGCCGCGGGTACGCCTACCTCCCGACCGAGGACGCGTCCGGTCTGACTGCCCGGCGCATGCACTCGGAACTGGTGCGGAACGAGGACCGGGGCGCCGTGCTCTCCCGCTTCGTCTCCCAGCTGAGCGACGAGGACGAGCGGATCCTGCGCTCCCTCCTCGAAGGCGGACCCGAGTGATCGCCGCGGTGTGGCTGCCGCTACTCCTCCCCTTCCTGGCCGGGCCGGTGGGCCCCCGACTCGTCTCCCGCCTGCCCCCGCGGCAGGCCGCATGGCTGCTGACCGTCACGGCGGCGGGCCTCGCCGCCGCCAGTACCACCGCCCTCGCGCTGCTCGTCGTGCCCGGGGCCACCCATCTGCACGCCGTCGCCGCCTTGGGCCGACTGCTCACCCCGCTCGCGACGGGGTCGCCCGACACGGTGGTGACGGTCGCCGCCGTCATGGCCCTGACCCTCCTCCTGCTGTGCACCGCGCTGCTCGTACGAGGGCTGCACCGGCGCTGGGCCCAGTCGGCGCGGGCGAAGCGGCTGGCCGGCCGCACTGCCGGGGAGCTCCTCGTACTGCCGGACGAGACCGCCGACGCCTACGCGCTGCCCGGGCGCCCGGGCCGGATCGTGGTGACCGCCGGAATGCTCCGTGCGCTGTCGGCCGCGGAACGCGAGGCGTTGCTCGCCCACGAACGCGCCCATCTGCGGGGTCGCCACCACCGGTTCACGGCGGTGATGGAGCTGTCCGCCCTGTGCCATCCCGCGCTGGGCACGCTGCGCGAGCCGCTCGCGTACGCCCTGGAGCGCTGCGCCGACGAGGACGCCGCCCGCGCCGTCGGCGACCGGCGGCTGACGGCCCGGGCGATCGGCAAGGCGGCACTGGCGGCCCGCCACGCCGGGCGGCGGCCCGGCCCGGCCCTGGCCGCGACTGCGGGCCCCGTCCCGCGACGGGTCGCGGCCCTCCTCGAAGAGCGGGCCGAGGTGGCAGGGAGCGGGCGGACGGCCGGCGCCGTGATCGCCTCGGCCCTGCTGGCCTGCCTCGCCCTGTCGACCGCGTCGGCCCTGGAGGCCGCCGGCGACCTGCACACGAGCATCGAAGTCGCCCAGGGCGAGCGCCCCGAACCCTGAACTCCTGCCGGCGGCGGCGATCACACCCCCGCGGCGGTGATCACCGCGTCGGTCGCGAAGCCGAGCAGCAGGCCGAGCAGGATGCACCAGGACGTCAGCTCCTTGGTCGCCGCGCTGCGCCGGGCCACGGCGAGCAGCTCGATGACGACGTACAGGATCGATCCGGCGGCGAGACCGAGGAAGGCGATCGACAGCAGGTCGTTGACCACGCGCTGCCCGAGCAGGGTCCCGAGGAAGGTGGGTCCGCCGCCGATGAGGCCCAGCAACAGGAGGGTGCCCCAGGGTGGCCGCTCCCCCGCGGCGTTGAACGGGGCGACGATACCGAAGCCCTCGGTGGCGTTGTGCAGGCCGAAGCCGATCACGAGCAGGACGGCGAGCGAGATCTCGCCCTGCGCGGCGGAGTTCCCGATGGCCAGACCCTCGGCGAAGTTGTGCAGGCCGATCCCGGTGGCGATCATCAGCGCGAGCCGGCCGGCCTGGGAGCGCACGCCGGGAGCGAGCTCCGAGGCCGTCGCGGCGCCGGGCCCTGCGTGCGGACCCGCCCCGGCCCGCCGCCGCCCGGCCCACCGGGCGTAGTACACGAGCCCGAGGAGTCCCACCGCGAGCCCTACGGACAACACCAGCCCTCCCCGGACCGAGGCACCCGGGTCCCCGTCGGCGAGCGCCTCGTCGACCGGCTCCCAGGCGTGGGCGAGGATGTCCCACAGGAGGAAGACCAGAATGCCGATCGCCACGGCATTGAGCCCGGCCTTCAGCCGGGGCGACGCAGTACGCAGCCGCCCGAGCGGCAGCCCGAGGAAGATGGTCAGACCCGCGATGGCCCCGAGGAGCGCGATCTGGGAAGCGGACATGTCAGCTCCACAGCAGAGGTCGACGAACCAATGACTTAGGTAAGCCTTACCTAATCGTAAACCCCTGTCCCGTCGCGTGCTCGCGAGCCGGTACATGTTCGGCAGCGCCTGCGGGCCTTCGGCCCGATCCGGTTGAATGGCCGCCATGGGAAACGCACCGGGCTTCGGCGAGGACGACCTGCGCCGGCTCGCCGGATCACGCTCGTTCGACCGTGGCCTCGGCTACCTGTCCGCCGTGTCCGCGCTGGAGATCGGGGACGGGACGATCGCGGCGACCGTCGACGGCACCGACGCCTACGAGGTCGAGCTGACGAACCACGAGGACGGGCTCACCGGCTGGTGCGACTGCCCGTACGGACAGGAAGGCAACTTCTGCAAGCACTGCGTGGCGGTGGGCCTGACCGTACTGGCGCAGGCGGAGTCGGTGCCCCGGCAACGGGCCGCCGCCGCATCCAGGACCCAACAGCTGGACACCTGGCTGGAGTCGAGGAGCCGGGAAGAACTCCTCTCCCTGGTACGGGAACACCTCGCGGGCGACCGCACCCTGCGCCGCCGGCTGGAACTACGGGCGGCCACCAGCGGGGACGACCTCGACTCGGTGCGCGAGCGCATCAGGGGCCTCCTCGACACCCGGCCCTTTGCCCGTTACGGCTACGTCGAGTACGCGGACACCCGCGCCTACGGACTCCAGGCCGCCGAGGCGGTTTCCGCGCTGCGCACCCTGACGGAGACCGGCAGGGCGGCGGACGCGGTGGAGGTGGCCCGGGAGGCCATCGTCGCCCTCGGCCGGACCTACGGGGAGATCGACGACTCGGACGGCGTGCTCGGCGACGTGGCGAGCGGGCTGGCCGAGGTGCACCTGAACGCCTGTGCGGCAGCCCGCCCCGACCCGGTACGAACCGCCGACTGGCTGGTGGACCACCTCCTGGGGGACCTGAACCACGCCACCGACATCGTCGTGTCCGACTATGCGGACGTCCTGGGCGAGGCGGGCCTGGCCAGGGCGCACGAGCTGGCGACCGCGGCCTGGCGGAACAACCCCAAGGGCTGGTCGGAGAAGTACCTCATGGAGCAGCTACTGAAGACGCAGGGCGGTGTGGACGCGCTGATCGCCGTCCACGCGGCGGACCTGTCTCCGACGGGCGCCACGCACCTGGTGATCGCCCAGGAGTTGGAACGGGCGAACCGGGCGGCCGAAGCCCTGGACTGGGCCGAACGCGGCCTGCGGGAAGCCGAGCCCGACCGCGGCCCGGACAGCCGTCTGGTGGAGTTCGTCTGCGAGCGCTACACCCGGGCCGGCCGACCGGCCGACGTGGTGGCCGTCCACCGCGACGTGCTGCTGCGCCGCCGCACCCTCGCCGCGTACCAGGGCCTGCGTACGGCAGCCCGCACGGCCGGCTGCTGGGACGAGACCGAACGGGCCCGGGCCCTGGACGCGCTCCGCGCCGACACCCGGCCCCGCAAGAGCCTCGGCCACCCCGGATCGGTCCTGGTCGACGCCCTGATGGACGACGGCGACCACGACGCCGCCTGGGCGGCAGCCGCCGAAGGCTTCGCCGACGACCGTCAGTGGCTCGCGCTCGCCGACCACGTCCGGGACCGCCGCCCGGCCGACGCCCTGCGCGTGTACCTGCGCCTGATCGACCCCCTCCTCACCCGAACCGGCGATGCCACGTACGAGCACCTGACCGAGCTGCTGCTCTCCACCCGGGCCTGCCACCGCGCACTGGACACGCAGGACGCGTTCACCGCCTACATGACCACTCTGCGCGCCGGCCAGAAACGCAAGCGCAAACTGACGGCCCTGCTCGACCAGCACGGCCTGTAGCCCGACGGTGGGGGTGGCCGCCTCCCGGCCCCGACATCACGCCAGGTCGGACAGGAGGACGTCGAGGAGCGTCTCCTCCTCGACGCGGACGCCCCGTTCCTCCAGTGCTCGGGGCAGCTCGGGGTCCCAGGGAGCCTCGACCGACCGACCGGTGAGGGGCGGGCCCCCCGGTCGGGCGAGCGCCGCCGCCCGGTAGTCGGCGGCCGTGTAGCGCCATGGCCGCCAAGGGACGCGGCGCAGGAGCGCGGAGGCGATGCGCAGGCCGCCCCAGTCGAAGTCCCCGTGGTAGAGGAGTGCCGCTCCGCCCTCGTGCAGGTGGCGCAGGAGGGCGAGGGCGGCGGCCGACGGCTGGCCCTGGAGGCAGACCAGCGGCGCGGAGTGCGGGCCGTGCACATCGGCTGCCGCCGCGAGCACCGCCGGGTTCTCGCAGATGCGGAGCGCCGCTGCGGGCACGCGCGGGGAGCAGCGGACGAGCTGGCGCAGGGTCAGGACGGACGGCTCGCCCGCGTCGGCCATCCAGTCCAGGGCGGGCGTGCCCCGCAGGTTCAGGGTCAGGACCGTCGAGGACAGCTCGTCGCGGAGCAGGCCCGCCGATGCCCATGCCTCCCGGCGCCGTTCGGCGCCCGTGCCGTCGGGGAAGCCGGTCAGCGCGCGGATTCCGGCCAGCGTGAGGGTGGCCAGGGGCGTGCCGTCGTCCAGGGCGTGGGCATGGCCGAACAGCCGGGCCGAGAAGGCGGGAAGCGATACCGGCGGGTCCACGGGGAGGGCGCGGAGGGCAGTGGCGACTCCGCCGAGGAGGTCCCGGGCCGCGGCAGGCGTACCGGCGAGGCGTCGTACCAGGCCGTCGCCCCGTATCCGGTCGGCCCAGCCGGCAAGGGCCGGAACCTCCTCCGCGAGGGCGTCGAGCACGGCGTACGCCTCCTGCCAGGCCCGTGCCTCGGCCGCACGGGCCGGGCCGAGCAGGACGATCGGCCCGGTGAGCGCGGCCACGGCGGCGGACAGGCCGTCGGGGCTGATCCCGGAGCGGCGCAGGACGGCGTCCACCTCGTCGAGCCGGACGGTCAGGGAGCGTCCGCTCCCGGGGGAGCGGCCCAGCAGCCGCTCCGCCGATGCCCGCTGGGCCGCAGTGGGCGCGCCGAGTGAAACCGGACCGGTGAGGGGCTGTCCGCGCTCCAAGCGCCGGCGCGCCCGCTCGACCAGCCAGTCGAGGCCGGGGTCGCCCAGCAGGCGGCGCAGTCGGGCATCGTCGACCGGGGCGGTGGCGGAAGTCAGGTCCACAGCGGTTCCGTTGCGGCCGTCGCCTCGGCGGGCGCTTCCGGACGCGTACGCTGCGACCGCACCGGGTCCTCGCGGCGCAGCCGCCGGGTGCCGTCCCATTCCCAGCGGGTCACGAGTACCGCAGCCACCTCGTCGATCCGCGAGAGTTGGGCGATGGCGACGCCGGGTACCTGCGGATAGCAGGCCCACTCCCGTTCGCTCGTCATCACCACGTCCAGGTCGAACGCGTGCAGCAGGCCCAGGCACTTGGCGCGCGAGTCGTCGTCCACGCCCGCGAACGCCTCGTCGAGGGTGACCAGGCGCGGAGCGTACGGGCTACCCGCACTCGCGTAGTGCGAGGAGGCGGCGGCGAACAGCGGTACGGACACGGCGAGGACCCGCTCGCCGCCCGAGGCCGGGCCGGTGGCGGGGACCCAGCGGCCGTGCTGGTGCCGCTCGACCCCGAATTCGTGCCAGGCACGGTAGTCGAGCGCGGCGGTGAGGTGTTCGAGCCAGCTGCCGGAGGTGTCGTCGCTCTGCTGCCGGGCGATCTGTGCCTGGAGGAACTCGCCCACCGCCGTCCGGTCCTCCGGCGTCCAGGCGTCGGCGGACTGGCGCAGCCGTTCACGGGCCGGGGCGAGGCCGGACGGGGCCTTGCGGGAGGCCCGCCAGACCAGGCGCAGTTTCATTCCGGTGGACGTGGGGCGGTTCTCCAGCTCGGCGTTCATGTCGCGCACCTGTCGTTCAGCGGCTCCGATGAGTTCCTGGAGGGTGCCCGCCACCTCGGTGATCAGGTGGGTTTCGAGGATCTCCCGTTCGTGGGCGGACAGGATGCGGGTGAGTTCGCCGACCTCGGCGGTGAGTGCCTCGGCGAGTTCGGGTACGGCACGCTCGCGGCCCTGGTAGACGATGTCGACGACCATGCCATCCTCCACCATCCGGGCGGAGGCGGTGTGCCCGTGCCGGGAGAGGGTGTCCTGCAAGGTCTTGAGTTCCTCGCTCAGCCGGCGCTGTACGCGTTCCCACGCGCCGTCCGAGTCGTCGGCCGATGCCAGCCCGGACTCGATGGCGCGGGCGAGCGCGATCGCCGGGGAGGCCGCCCAGGGGCCGTCGCCCGCGGGCGGCACCGCGAGGTCCGGCAGGGCGACCGCGATCAGGCCGGTGGCGGTGAACCGTTGGAGTCCCGCGATGGCTTCCGCGCGCGCCTCGGCGGCTTCCGCGAGACCCTTTTCCAACTGCTCGATGCGGCCTTCGGCCCTGCTCGCCTCCCGGTCCGCCTCGGCATGGAGCTTGCGGGTGAGCCGCTGGTCCACGTCGCAGGCGCGCAGGGCTTCGGCGGTCTCGGTGAGCCGGCGTTCGAGTTCGGCGACGGCCGCGCCGACGGTGGAGCGCAGCGTGGTCTGGCGCTCGTCCGCTGCCGCCGCCTCGCGCCCGGCCTCCTCGGCGCGCAGCGTGAGTTCGGCGGTCCGCTCCCCCGCCCGCGCGGCCTCGGCGCGCTCCTCCTCCGCCCGGCGGGCCGCCTCGCCGCGTTCGCGCAGGGTCGGCCACAGTGCGGCCAAGGCCACGGCGAGGGAGCCGTGGGCCCGGCGTACCTCGGCAAGACCGGCCCGGTCGGCGGGCAGGCCCAGTGCGCCGGCGGTCTCGGCGAGTTCGGTGGCGGCCCGTTCGGCCCGCCCGGCGGCCTCTAGGAGGTCGGCGGCACGCTCCTCGCGCCGCAGGCGGGCCCGGCGCACCGACTCGGCGGTGGCGGTCACCTGGGCGTGCGCCCGGGTGAGGGGGCTCTCGTCGGGTACGCCGGCGAGCTCGGCATCGAGGGTGCGGCGGCGCACGGCCAGCTCCTCGATCTGCGCCACGACCGACTCCGACTCCAGCTGGAGCAGGTCGAGTTCACTACGCAGGGTGGTGATGCGGGCCCGTCGCGCCGCCTCCCGGGCGCCCTCGCCGACGTACTCGGCGGCGGGCTTGGTCCAGCGGCCGGTCAGCGTGCCGATGCGGAAGCGCCCGTCCGTCCCCGCCCAGGTGCCTGCTCCGCCGTCCCTTCCCGCGCCGATGGCGGCGAGCAGCCGTGCCACCGTGTTCTCGCCGACCGCTGCGGCCTGCGCGTCGCCGCCGTCCACGGCCGGGCACAGCAGGGCGGCGAGCGAGGGTCCGGTGACCGGTCCGGTCGTCGGGGAGAGGAGTACGTCGTGCCCGTCCGCGGCGAGGGCGGAGCCGTCGGGGAGCACCCAGGCGTCCAGCAGTCCGGAGGCTTCCAACGCCGCCTCCAGTCCGGCGCGCTCCTGTTCCGGGAGGCCGTCGCGGAAGTCCACCAGCCGCCACAGCGGTGCACCGGAAAGCCGCTCCCGCAGGCCGGGCGTGCGGGTGGGCGGGGGCTGAGGGCCCCGCTGGCCGCCGGCCTCCAGCGCGGTGATCTCCTCGCGGACCCGGCCGGTGCGTGCCATGAGCTCCGCGGCCCGGCGTGCTGCTTCGGCCGCCTGGTCGGCCAGTCGTGCCGAGGCGGCGCCGTGGGCCCGGGTTGCGTGCGCACGAGCCGGATAGGGGCCGTCGAGGTGCCGTGTCCACTCCTGGAGTTCGTCGAGCAGGCCGGCCAGGTCGGCGCGGTCCAGCTCGGTCCAGGCGCGGGCGTGTTCCCGTACGTCGTCCAGGAGGGCCTGCCCCGCCCGTGCGGCGCCTTCCTCCGCCTGGACCTGCGCCGTGGTGGCCTGGTCGAGGTCGGTATCGGCCTCGTCGAGGCGGACGGATGCCCGGCGCTGCCCGTCGGCCGCGCGCTCGGCCGTCTCCGCGAGGTCCTCCACGTGGGCGAGCGCACGATGCCCGCGGTCCGTCGATTCCTCGGCCGAGCGCCGCAGTTCGGACTCGGGCAGTCCGTCGTCCCCGGGCAGCTCGATCCGTGCGGCGGCAGCCGCCTCGTGTGCCTGGCGGAAGGTGTCCTCGGCCATCCGACCCGCGGTGCGCAGCCGGTTCTCGGCTGCGCCGAGCCGCCCGAGGACTCGGGTGTGCAGACCTGCGGCCTGGTCCCTGTCGTCGCGGGCCCGCTCCAGGGCGCGGGTGGTCCGCTCCACCGTCCGGGCTGCCTGCTCCAGCTCCCGGGCGCTGCGCATCTCGGGGCCCTCGCGCAGGGCCGCGTCCTGGGCCCGTAGGCGCGCCAGTGTCTCTTCCAGGGCGGCGATCCGCTCCTCGGCCGCCGCCCTCGCCTCCTGGGCGCGGGTCTGCTGGGACTGCGCCTCGGTGAGGTCGCGTTGAAGGTGCTCGTAGCGGGAGTGTTCCCCGCGCGGGAGGCGGGCGCGCCGGCGGGTGGCGATCCGGGCGTAACGCCGGTAGTGGTCCAGGAAGGCCGTGGCGGCCCGCTCGGCGGCGGAGGCCGCAGCCAGTTCCTCCTTCTCCTCGTCCAGGGAGCGGAAGGCCTCGGCCACGTCGGCGATCACCGCTTGGTCCATGGGCGGCAGGGCTTCGGTGAGGGCCCGGGACAGGGCCGCCTCGTTGGGGCGCTTGGACAGCTGCGGTTGGCGCAGTTGGATGAGCAGGTCGACCAGGGCGCCGTACCGCTGTTCGCCGAGTCCGAAGAGTGCCTCGTCGACGGCCCTGCGGTAGGCCTTGGCCTGGTCGTACACCATGCCGTGGCCGGCGACGGCCTCGGCGAGCCGGTCCCGGGAGAGGGCCGTGCCGGTGCCGTCGAGCAGGCTGATGGACTCCGCCGCGGGTGTTCCCGGGCCGTGGTCGACGCGCTGGCTGGTGAGCGCGTACCAGTGGCGTGCGATGCCCCGGCCGCTGACGGCCTTGAGTCCGCAGAGCAGCGTACGGAAGTGCCGCTCGCCGCTGTTGTCGTCGAGTCTGCCGAACTCGATCCAGGTGTAACCGAGCCGTTCGGGGTGCGGGTGCTCGCCGCCGAGGAGCAGGTTCCACTCCATCCGCTTGCCCGGGTCGCCGTCGGGTTCGACGCGGCGCGAGCCGAGGTCCCCGTCGAGCAGGAAGGGCAGGGTCAGGGCGAGCACCTTGGACTTGCCGGTGCCGTTGTTGCCGCGCAGGAGCAGGCGCCCGTCCCGGAAGTGGAATTCCTCCACGTCGTAGTGGAAGAGGTCGACGAGTCCGATGCGCAGGGGCTGCCAGCGGGATCGCAGGGGTTCGGGGAGGCGGGTCACGGCTTGCTGGCCTTTCGCTGCGCGGGCATACGTGCGGTGCCCGGTCCGATGACGAGGGTCTCGCCGATCGCGTACCGGGCGAGGGCCGGGCGCGGCGCCACGCCGTGGGCCGTACGGGAGACCAGCCCGAGGGCGGCGAGCCGGGCGACCGCCTGTGCCACGAGTTCGGCTTCCATGCCCGGCTCCCTTGCGGACTTGGCCCAGAATCCGCCGTGCTCGGCGGCGAGTTCCCGGACCCGGAGCGCCAACTGGTCGGCGCTGACGGGGCCGCCCGCCGCGGCCAGGTGCTCGGCGAGCAGCAGCGTGATGTGACCGTGGGTGCCCTGCTCGGGCATCCGGAGATCGGTGAGGTCGTCGTCGGGGTCGACCATCGCGATGCCTTCGGCGCGCACTTCGGGGACCAGTCCGGTCAGCTCGGTGATGCGCGCGGTGAGAAAGCCCCGCTGCCGGGTGAGGTAGCCGAGCTCGGCATCGCTCAGCTCGTCGTAGTAGAGGACCGGGTCGTCCAGGAGCCTGCGGGTCAGCGAGCGCCGTATCGCACGGAAGCGCAGTTCGTCGCTGTCCAGGGCGGTCTCGGCGACGAGTTCGGTCAGGCGGTCCGGGAGGGTGTCGGCGTGCACGGTGGAGGGGCCGCGGCGTGCGGCGAGCAGGCCGGCCAGCACCCGCCGTTCCACGTCGTACAGGACGTCGCCGGCACCGCTGACGTACGCCTCCTCGTCGCCGGCGACGCGCCGCAGCACCCCGAGGTCGAGCAGGAGCCTTACGACGGCGGCGAGGTCGAGGCGTTCGTCGCGGCGGTCCAGGGTGAACTGGATGCCCGCCCGGGCGAGCTGCGGGTCGGCGGCGTCGAGGACGACCTGATGCGCGAGGCGGCCGAGGGCGATCTGGGCCTCGCCGCGTTCGAGGGCGGCGAGGGCGAGGCAGAGCAGGACGTAGCGGCGGCGGGTGAAGGGGGCGGCTGCACGGGTCACCTCGCGCGCGGGGTGGGTGGGATCGGTGAGGACGCCGGGGATCTTGCGCAGGCGGGCGGCCTCGGCATCCGTCTGGAGGGACCAGCCGGTGTTCCGGTCGAACCATTCGCGGAGCTCGGAGGCGTGTCGGCGGACAAGACGGAACTCGTCCGCGTAGCGGCCCCGGGCGAGGAGGAGGGGCTGCTTGAGCAGCGCGCGGGCCGCCTTGCGCAGGTCGGCGGCGTGCTGCCCGTCGAGTACCTCGGCGAGGGGGGTACTGCTCATCGGGCGCCGTCTCCGTCCGTGAGATCGATGATCTCGATGAGGTGGTCGGGACCGCGGAACGCCCCACCGGGGGTCCGGATCTCTGCGGTGCCGCCGTCGGCGAGGGCGCTGAGCCGGATCTCCATCGAACCGTCGTTGCTGGTGGCCACGGTGTGCCGCATTCCGGGCCGCCAGGTGGCCAGCGCGTCACCGAGCAGCTGGAGGAAGAGCCCGAAGGACACGGGGTCGAGTTCGCCGAGTCCGGAGAGCCGGGTGATGCCGTCGGTGACGAGCCTGGCGCGTGCCGCCGCGATCTCGGCGGTCTGCTTGGCTGCCACCTCGGCGAGCAGGCGGCGCGACTCCTGCCGGTCCTCGACCTTGCGGGGCTTGCCGCGCCTCTCGTAGCTGCCGGTACGGCGCAGCTGGGGGCTGATCTGCAGCGGCTCGGCGTCGGCCCACGGCGTGGCGGCGGGGACCGGCAGCGCCGCACGGGCGGCGAGGGTGTCGGCGTCGACCGTGAGGTGTCGGGCGGGGTACAGCCCGAAGGCGGTGCGCCACAGTCGGTGCCGCGCGTCGTCGTCGGGGGCCTCGGCGAACCAGCGGGCTAGGGTACGGAAGTCGGCGGACCGGTCCGATCGCCCGGCCCTGCGCTCGTTCAGCGACCGTACGACGGACAGCAGTTGGGGGATCGCGCCGAGGGCCCGGCCGCGCAGCAGCCTGGCCTGTGACTCGCGCCCCTCCCGGCTGATGAACCACGCTGCGAGCCCGGCCCAGCGCCCGGCCCACCGCTCGTACGCCTCCCGCTCGGCGTGCTCGGTCTCCTCCGGCGAGGCGTCGGCCGCCTCACGGGCGGCGGCGGCCCGCAGCAGCGGCTCGATGCTCCCGGCGTCCTCCAGCTCCAGGATCAGCCGAACGATGCGCCCGCCGAGGGTGATCAGGTCCTGGATGAACCGCTCCAGGTACTGGATGAGCCGGTCCTTGTAGGCGAGGAAGACCTCTTCTTCGACGTCGTGGAGGTCGATGGTCCGCTGCAAGGACCCCATGAAGGCACGGGCGTTGTCGGCGAGAGCGGCGAACCGACTCGCCAGCGTGTCAAGCGCAAGGTGAGTTTTGGCCTGATCCGGCTGTTCCTCGGCCGCCAGCACGAGCAGGGCCCTCAGCTGGGTGACGATGTCGTGCAGGGCGACGGCCTGCAGCGCGCCGCGCCGCCCGAGCGCCTCGTCGTAGACGCCCAGCGCCTCCTCGGCTGCTTCTCCGGCCCAGGTGAGCTGGTAGATGAACCGCTTGCGGTAAAAGTCCTCGACGGCGGTCACGCGCGCGGTATCGGGATCCGCGCGCAGGTTCCCCCAGCCGACGAGACTGTCCAGCGCTTTGACCACGACGTCCAACTCAACGGCTCGCGCTTCGGCCGGCAGCGCGGCGTGCACGTCCTCCGGCCGCAGGTGCACGGCGAACCGCTCCTTGGCGATGACGAACACCCGCATCACCTGACGGTAGAACGCTGTGTTCTGCACGGTGAGATGGGCGAAGGGGCTGTAGCCGTCCGGTCGTGGTCCCGGGGCGCTGGTGGTAACGGTCATCGCCGGCCATTGTCCCTCAGCCACCGAAGCCGCAGACGAAGACGAAGCCACTTGGCTGATTCACACCCGCGCCGCCGACCCCCGCGGGGCGCGCATTCCCGGCTCGTGCGGCACGCCGGCGCTTCCCGGCATTCACCGCCGCTCCGGCCTTCCGGCCTGATTCGAGGAAACGCGAGAGGAGCGGGGAGCGGAAACCCTACGATGAATTCCATGAGTGCACTGGTCTTCCTCCTGTCGCTCGGAACGGTCTGTCGCGTCACACGATTCCTCACCAAGGACGCCCTCGCTGCGGGGTTCCGCTCCCGGGTCGCCGACCGTTTCGGCGAAGACTCCCACCCGGCGTATCTGGTCACCTGCGGATGGTGCGTCAGCATCTGGGTCGCGGGCGCCGTCACCACGCTCGCCCACTGGGCCGGTGAGGAAACGTGGTTCCAGGCGGGCGCCATGACGCTTACCCTTTCCTACCTCACCGGCCTGGCAGCCAACTGGCTTGACTGACGGCTGCGTCGGGAAATCCTCACCATCGCCGCCGCGCATATATATGACTATGTGGCGGCGAGTGTCGGCTTGCGATGCCCGGGGATAAAGGGTATAGGGAACGAGCCGGGGGCTCGACCCTGCCCCGGAACTCCCCCGGCCCGCCCCTTTGACCGGCCGCCGGAGCGGCCGAACAGAAGGAGGAAGACCATGGCATGCAACTGCGGACGCGCCGGCCGGTCCACGATCGTCTACCGGCTGGTCCTCCCCAACGGGGTCACACGCCAGTACCCCACGCGACAGGAGGCGGACGCCGCCAACAGGAGGGCGGGCGGGCGCGGCTCCATCACGGCGGTCCGCCAGTAGTACCGCCGTCAGCCCCGGGCAGCGGCCCGGCCCACGTGGACGCGCCCCCCGCAGGGGCGCGACGGACGTACAAAGGACCGTAGGCCGCACCGCACCACCGCACCACCGCGCCGATGACGCGGCGCGGACCCGGTATGCACCCCGCTCCCACCTCGGCGGACCGCCGGAAGGGCGACACCCTCATCAGCAGCCCCTCGGCACACCGGACAGCCGGTGTACCGAGGGGCTGCGGCGTGCCGTGGCAACCCCGGAATTCCGGATACCGCGCAGCAATACCGCGGTTCGTCTCAGCGTGAAGTCCTCCACTTTCCGTCCACGAGTCCGCCGGACTGTCGCGGGCGCGCAAGTACGCCCCGAACTTGCCCGGTTGTGCGCCCGGCAAAGACGGCGGAAAGGGAAGCCTTTTCATCTACCACGGAGCAGCACGGCGAGAAGGGTGCGCCAGGGCGCCGGGCGATCCGGGTTTACCGCCTCTCACGCGCCTGAGTGCGCTGAGCTGAACGGGTGGCATTCCGTTCGCCCATCTAGCCCAAGGCCCCATTCGGAATGCCTACTGCTGATATCAGCAGGTGATGTTCCCGACTCCGCCTGGATAAGGGCTCTTACCGGAACGCCGCACGAGCGTGTTCGCGTACGTTCCGCGCTCGGTCCCCACGCCATACGGGAGAAGGAAATCACCCTGCTTTCGTGGGCCATCCGAAAGGGAGCCATACCATGGCCAGTTCGAACACCACCGTGACCTCAGCACCGGATCCATCCGTCTTCGGCGAGTCGGTCGTCTTCACCGCGACCGTCCAACCGGAAGTCGCTGGCGGCCCCACCCTGACCGGCAGCGTCGAATTCGTCGTCGACGGCGTGTCCGTCACGACGGTGCCGCTCGACCTGAGCGGCCAGGCACAGTACACGACCAGCGATCTGGAGGTCGGTCTCCACGGGGTGCTGGCCAACTACTCGGGCGACGCCGAGTACACCCCGTCCACGGGTGCGGACACCCAGGAGGTCACCCTCGCGCAGACCACCACCACGCTGGCCATCGACCCCGAACCCTCGGTCTGCGGCGAGACGGTGACCTTCACCGCACAGGTGACCCCCGTACCGCCGGGCGCGGGAACCCCCACCGGGCTGGTGTCCTTCATCATCAGCGACGACGGTCCGGTGCTGACCGCCCCGGTAGACGTGAACGGGCAGGCACAGGTCAGCGTCAGCGACCTGGGCGTCGGCTTCCACCAGGTAGCCGTCTTCTACGCCGGCGACACGCACTTCAACGGGTCGAACTCCGCCCTGATAGTCCACGTCGTCAACCAGGCGCCCGTCTCGGTCGCCGTCTCAGCCGTCCCCAACCCGTCGGTGTGCGGCGAGACGGTGACGCTCTGTACCACCGTGGCGCCGGTCTCCTCGGGCGTCGGCAACCCGTCGGGCTCGGTGACCTTCACCGGTCCCGGCGGGCTCAACGAGACGGTGACCCTGGACGCGGGCGGCGAGGCGTGCGTCACCACGACCGTGCTGGAGACCGGCACGGTCACCGTCTCGTACGGCGGCGACGAGTGTTACGCCAGCGCGACCGGCACCACGGATGTGGCGGTCAACCAGGCGTCGAGCGCGGTATCGGTGTCGGTGGACCCCAGCCCCTCGGTATGCGGCGAGACCGTCACGGTCTGCGCCACGGTCACAGCAGTGGCACCCGGCAGCGGCACCCCCACTGGAACGGTCACCTTCACCGGCCCCGGCGGACTGAACGTGACAGTGGCCCTCGACGCCGACGGCACCGCCTGCGTCACCACCAGCAGCCTCACCAGCGGCACGATCACCGCCGTCTACAACGGCGACGGATGCTTCTTGCCGACGACGGGCTCGCTGGACGTGGCGGTCATCCCGGCGTTGAGCGCGGTATCGGTGTCGGTCGACCCGAGCCCGTCGGTATGCGGCGAGACCGTCACGGTCTGCGCCACGGTCACAGCAGTGGCACCCGGCAGCGGCATCCCCACCGGAACGATCACCTTCACCGGGCCCGGGCTGAACGAAACGGTGACCCTCGACACCGACGGCACGGCATGCGTCACCACCAACACACTGGAAGCCGGCACGGTCACCGCCCTCTACACGGGCGACACCTGCTTCTTGCCGTCGACCGGCACCTCCGAGGTGACGGTCAACCAGGCGTCGAGCGCGGTATCGGTGTCGGTCGACCCGAACCCCTCGGTATGCGGTGAGACCGTGACGGTGTGCGCCACGGTCACAGCAGTGGCACCCGGCAGCGGCACCCCCACCGGAACGATCACCTTCACCGGCCCCGGGCTGAACGAGACGGTGACCCTCGACGCCGACGGCACCGCCTGCATCACCACCACCAGCCTCACCAGCGGCACGATCACCGCCGTCTACTACGGTGACGGATGCTTCTTGCCGTCGACCGGCACCGTGCCGGTGATCGTCAACCAAGCAGCCAGCACCACCACCGTGTCGGTGACCCCCAACCCCTCGGTATGCGGCGAGTCCGTGATGGTCTGCGCCACGGTCACGGCAGTGGCACCCGGCAGCGGCACCCCCACCGGAACGATCACCTTCACCGGCCCCGGCGGACTGAACGTGACAGTGGCCCTCGACGCCGACGGCACCGCCTGCATCACCACCACCAGCCTCACCAGCGGCACGATCACCGCCGTCTACAACGGCGACGGATGCTTCTTGCCGTCGACCGCCACCGCGGATGTGGCGGTCAATCCGGCGTTGAGCGCGGTATCGGTGTCGGTCGACCCGAACCCCTCGGTATGCGGCGAGACCGTCACGGTCTGCGCCACGGTCACGGCAGTGGCACCCGGCAGCGGCACCCCCACCGGAACGATCACCTTCACCGGCCCCGGCGGACTGAACGTGACAGTGGCCCTCGACGCCGACGGCACCGCCTGCATCACCACCACCAGCCTCACCAGCGGCACGATCACCGCCGTCTACAACGGCGACGGATGCTTCACTCCGTCGACGGGCTCGCTGGACGTGGCGGTCATCCCGGCGTTGAGCGCGGTATCGGTGTCGGTCGACCCCAACCCGTCGGTATGCGGCGAGACCGTCACGATCTGCGCCACGGTCACAGCAGTGGCACCCGGCAGCGGCACCCCCACCGGAACCCTCAGCTTCCTGCTGCCCGACGGCAGCACTCAGGTCGTCGGGCTGGACGCCGGCGGCACGGCGTGCCTGACCACCAGTACTCTCACCAGCGGCACGGTCACTGCGGTCTACAGCGGCGACGGATGCTTCTTGCCGTCGACGGGCTCGCTGGACGTGACGGTCAACCCGGCGTCGAGCACGGTGTCGGTGCTGGTCGTCCCCAACCCGTCGGTATGCGGCGAGACCGTCACGATCTGCGCCACGGTCACAGCAGTGGCACCCGGCAGCGGCACCCCCACCGGAACGATCACCTTCACCGGCCCCGGACTGAACGAAACGGTGACCCTCGACACCGACGGCACCGCCTGCGTCACCACCAGCAGCCTCACCAGCGGCACGGTCACGGCCACCTACGACGGCGACTCCTGCTTCGCGGGCTCGGACGGCCTCTTCGACGTGACGGTCAACCAGGCGTCGAGCACGGTGTCGGTGCTGGTCGTCCCCAACCCGTCGGTATGCGGTGAGACCGTCACGGTGTGCGCCGCGGTCACGGCAGTGGCACCCGGCAGCGGCATCCCCACCGGAACGATCACCTTCACCGGCCCCGGACTGAACGAGACGGTGACCCTCGACACCGACGGCACCGCCTGCGTCACCACCAGCAGCCTCACCAGCGGCACGGTCACGGCCGTCTACAGCGGGGACACCTGTTTCACGGGTTCGGTCGGGACCTTCGACGTGACGGTCAACCAGGCGGCCAGCTCCACCGCCGTGTCGGTGAACCCCAATCCCTCGGTATGCGGTGAGCCGGTGACGGTGTGCGCCACGGTCACAGCAGTGGCACCCGGCAGCGGCACCCCCACTGGAACGATCACCTTCACCGGGGCCGGGCTGAACGAGACGGTGACCCTCGACGCCGACGGCACCGCCTGCGTCACCACCACCAGCCTCACCAGCGGCACGGTCACCGCCGTCTACAACGGCGACGGGTGCTTCTTGCCGTCGACCGGCACCGTGCCGGTGATCGTCAACCAAGCAGCCAGCTCCACCACCGTGTCGGTGGACCCGAGCCCCTCGGTATGCGGTGAGACCGTGACGGTGTGCGCCACGGTCACAGCAGTGGCACCAGGCAGCGGCACCCCCACTGGAACGATCACCTTCACCGGCCCCGGTGGACTGAACACGACAGTGGCCCTCGACGCCGACGGCACGGCCTGCGTCACCACCAGCAGCCTCACCAGCGGCACGATCACCGCCGTCTACAACGGCGACGGATGCTTCACTCCGTCGACCGGCACCGTGCCGGTGATCGTCAACCAAGCAGCCAGCACCACCGCCGTGTCGGTGACCCCGAACCCCTCGGTATGCGGTGAGACCGTGACGGTGTGCGCCACGGTCACAGCAGTGGCACCCGGCAGCGGCACCCCCACCGGAACCCTCAGCTTCACCGGCCCCGGACTGAACGAAACGGTGACCCTCGACGCCGACGGCACCGCCTGCGCCACCACCACCATCCTCACCAGCGGCACGTACTCGGCCACCTACAACGGCGACTCCTGCTTCGCGGGGTCGGCCGGGACCTTCGACGTGACGGTCAACCAGGCGGTCAGCTCCACCACCGTGTCGGTGGACCCCAACCCGTCGGTATGCGGCGAGAGCGTGACGGTGTGCGCCACGGTGACGGCGGCGGCCAGCGGCACCCCCACTGGAACGGTCACCTTCACCGGCCCCGGGCTGAACACGACAGTGGCCCTCGACATCGACGGCACGGCCTGCGTCACCACCACCACGCTGGGAACCGGCACGGTCACGGCCGTCTACAACGGCGACGGATGCTTCACCCCGTCGACGGGCACCGCGTCGGTGACCGTGAACCCGGCGTCGAGCGCGGTATCGGTGTCGGTCGACCCGAACCCCTCGGTTTGCGGCCAGTCCGTGACGGTGTGTGCCACGGTCACAGGAGTGGCACCCGGCAGCGGGACCCCCACCGGAACGGTCACCTTCACCGGCCCCGGCGCACTGAACGTGACAGTGGCCCTCGACACCGACGGCACCGCCTGCGTCACCACCACCACGCTGGGAACCGGCACGGTCACGGCCGTCTACAACGGCGACGGATGCTTCACCCCGTCGACCGGCACCGCGGCGGTGACCGTCAACCAAGCAGCCAGCTCCACCACCGTGTCGGTGAACCCGAGCCCCTCGGTATGTGGCCAGTCCGTGACGGTGTGCGCCACGGTCACAGCAGTGGCACCAGGCAGCGGCACCCCCACCGGAACGATCACCTTCACCGGCCCCGGCGGACTGAACGTGACAGTGGCCCTCGACGCCGACGGCACCGCCTGCGTCACCACCAGCAGCCTCACCAGCGGCACGATCACCGCCGTCTACAACGGCGACGGATGCTTCACCCCGTCGACCGGCACCGCGCCGGTGACCGTGAACAACGCCCAGACCACGACCGCGCTCACCGTCACCCCCAGCCCCGCGGTCTGCGGCCAGCTGGTGACGTTCTGTGCCACCGTCACGACCATCGCGCCGGGCAGCGGCACTCCCACCGGGACGGTGACCTTCAGCGGTCCCGGTGGCTTCAGTCAGACCGTCACGCTCGGCGGGAGCGGCACGGCCTGCGTCACCACCACCGCGGGCGCCAGCGGCACGGTGACCGCCGTATACAACGGAGGCACCTGCCACAGCCCCTCCGCCGCGACGGCGAACCTGACCGTGAACCCCGTTCCCACGACGCTGACTGCGGCCCCAGCGCAGATCCGTCTGCGGGTGAACGGCACGTTCGTCATCCCGTCGATGAGCGCCACGCTCAAGGTCACCTCCAGCGCCGCCCCACTCGCGGGACAACTGGTCACCTTCAAGGCGAACACGGTGCTCGGCCCCATCGTCCTCGGGACCGCGCTCACCAACGCTAGCGGGGTGGCGACACTGGCCCCGCCGACGCTGCCGGTTCCCAGCACGGTGATCACAGCGTCGAACTACACCGCGTCCTTCGCAGGGACGGGCTGCTACGCCTCGTCCTCCGTGTCGGCGCCGCTGTCACTCGTCCTCTTCCCTCTCCTTCCCTGACCGCACGCCGGTCACCGCTCCGGGAAGCCACGGGCCGGAGCGGGGCCGGCTGACCGGGGCGGCAGCCGCCACCCCGGTCAGCGGCCACCGTGAACACGCGTGGTACCAGAGATGGCCGGGGCGGCGCCGACGAGGAACTCGGTGCCGCCCCGGTCGGCTGCGGTGGTCGCCGGACTCCGCACCGACGGGGAAGTCATGGTGCCGACCCGGCCCAACTCCAGGCACTCGTCGAGGGCTCCGGGAACTGAGCTGCCCGGCGTGGACCGCGATACCGGGACCCGCCCCAGCGCCTCGTCGTACGCGGTCAGGGCCTCTCAGCGGCCTCTCCCTCCCGCGTCAGCTGGTAGATGAGGCGCGTCACCGTGAGCCGGTAGTGCCGGCGAGGGTCGGAGTACCACGGCTGGACGGGGACGCCGGTCCTGTACACGCGGAAGGAAGCCCTCCTGCTGACCGCGCGGCTGCTCCTGCTCCGGGGCCGCGGCTGGGTCGAACCGGTCCTCACTCCACCCGAGCCGCGGCATCTCGTCGCACAGCAGCTCCTCGCCGCTACCCTGCAACAGCATGAACTGGGCGCCCAGTTGTGGCCTGATCAATGGACTGATCGCCCTGCTGGGCCGTACCAGAGCCACCGTCCTGACCGTGATCGCCGACAACGCACTCTGTACGACCACCCAGCTCGCCGCGCATACGAAGATCTCTCTCGCCAGTGCGAGCGAGCACGCAACGATCCTCCGCCATGCCGGCCTCACCGCCGTCACCCGCGATCACAAGCACGTTCGGCACAGCATCAGCTCAGCAGGTCTCGCCCTCCTCAACACCACCATGACCACGTGACCTTGTGCCCAAGCAGTGGGGCAGCAGCCACTCAGCCGCATGTGGAGTGGTAAGGGAGCATGGGCAGGTACTGCTGCCACTGCGGGCGGGTCGGGGTATCGGTGTTGGCGCAGATCTGTCGGACGCTCTCGTCCGAGGCCAGCGGCCACAGTCGAACCGTGTTGTCCCATCCGCCGGTGGCCAGGGTCGCGCTGTGGGGGACGTATGCCAGTGAGGTGAGTTCGGCAGTGCTGATCGCGAGGCGTTGGCCGATCGCCGCAGGGTGGGCCGGGTCCGTGACGTTCCACAGGCGCACACCGTCTCCGCTGGTGGCCAGAGTGTGCCCGTCGGGGCTGAAGGTCAGGGCGGTGACACGGCTGGTGTAGCCGCTCAACGGCGGCCCGAGGAGCGTGGGGTGGTTGTGGTCGGAGATGTTCCACAACTTGACGTCGCCGTCTCCTGGGCCGCCACTGACCAGGGTTGAGCTGACCGTGGCCAGGGTGTCCCCGTCCGGGCTGAGTGCCATCCACCGTGCGCCGCCGGTGATGGGCGGCCCGGAGCGGGTCGGACGGTCCGGATCGGTCACGTCCCACAACTGCACCGTGTCGGACGTATAGCGACCGGCTACGGCGAGGGTGCGCCCGTCGGAGCTGAAGACGAAGCTGGTCTGCATCCAGCTGCTGGTGCCGTCACCGTCAGTGGTGATCGGTTTGCCGCGTAGCCGGGGATGGACCGGGTCGGACACGTCCCAGAGGCTCACGCTGTGTTCGCCGCCGACGCCGACGACGACGGTGCCGGTGGCGGTGGCGAGGGTCCGTCCGTCGGGGCTGAACCCCACTGACGAGACGCCGGTTCCAGAGCCCACGGAGAAGTTGATCTGTGAGAGGACGGCAGGCTTGGTCGGCTCTTCGAGGTTCCAGAGGATCACGCGCCTCTCGCCGTTGGCGAGGGTGGCGAGGGTGCGGCTGTCGGGGCTGAAAGCCAGGGATATGACGGTGTCGCTGAAGTCCTTGATCATGCTGAGGGGGGTGGGGTGCGCTGGATCCGAGGTGTTCCAAAGTCGCACGGTGTTGTCGCCGGAGGCAGAGGCGAGGACGCGGCCGCTGGGAGCGGGCACGGTCGAGGTGACGACTTTGGTGTGGCCGGTGAGCAGGGCGGTGGGCAGGTGCCACAGCTGCACCGTGCGGTCACCGCTGGTGGTGGCGACCGTGCGGCCGTCGCGGGCGAACGACATGGCGGCCATGTTGCGGCCGGCCAGAGGCGGGGCGATCGACGTCGGATGGGCGGGGTCGGCGATGTTCCACAGCCGGAACGTCTGCTCTCCGCCGGGGGTGGCGAGTGTGCGGCCGTCCGCGCTCAACGCCATCGCGCTGATGTTGCCGAGGTAACTCGTCACCGGGCCGCCCCACGCGACCACGTGCGTCGGGTCCGTCACGTTCAGCAGCTGTACGGCGCCGCCGTGGCCGATGGCGAGGGTGCGGCCGTCCGGAGTGAACATCGCGGCGCCGAGAGCGGTCCAGATCGTGCCGAGCGGGACAGGGTGGGCGGGGTCCGTGACGTTCCACATCCGTGCTCCGCCTTCCACGGAGGAGGTGACGAGGGACCGACCGTCAGGGCTGAAGGTGACAACGTTGACTGCGGAGGCGTGCTTGAGGGGCTGACTCAGCGGGACCGGGTGGGCGGAGTCCCTCACGTCCCACAGCTGTTCCTCGGTGTAGCTGTCGGTGCCGGTGGCCAGTGTGTGCCCGTCAGGGCTGAACGCCAGTGGTCTGCCGCCGGCGGTGTGCGCGAGGGCGGTGCCGAGCGGGCGGGGACGGGCCGGGTCCGTGACGTTCCACAGCCGTACTCCGGCGTTGCCGGGGAGCGGGCCGGAGGATGTGGCGAGTGTGCCCCCATCGGGGCTGAACACCATCCAGGCGATGCCGGAAACCCGGAGGGGCTCGCCGAGCGGGACGGGCTGTGCCGGGTTCGTCATGTCCCAGAACCGCACTACGCCCGTGTCTTTGGCGTCGTCGTGGCCGGCGGCGGCGAGCGTACGGCCGTCAGGGCTGAATGCCACCTTGTGGACGCTGGAGGAGAAACCGCCCAGGACGGTGGACAGCGGCTTGTTCGCGTCTTCGACCAGGCGTGTGTAGCGGTCTCCGGTGGGATGCAGTCGATACGCCTCGATGTCGACCCTGGCTGCGAGTGAGGGGTCGGTGGCGTGTAGCTGGTCCGCTCGTGCGGTGACCTGGCTGATCAGTGCGGTCTGCTGTTGGGTCCGCGCGAGGTCGCGCTGGTGGAGGGCGAACGCCCCCGTCGTCACGGCGGCGAGGACGAGCGCTGTGACGGCGATGCGGCCCCTGCGGAACTGTCGGGCGTACCGATCGGCCTCGCGCAGGGTGGCGGCGAACCTCACGTCACCGGGACGGGGAGCAGTTGCGGAGACTTCGAGCCGGTTCGGCTCGGGTGCCACCAGTCGGAAGCCTTTGCGACGCGCGGCAAGCAGCTTCGCGTCCAAGCCCGCGACCCTGAGCAGGCGACCGTCCGTGTCGAGGGCGCCGGTCACCACGGTGCGCGGGCGCTGTCCGCGGAAGACGTCGCGGAGCCGGCCCGCACCGGACCGGCTCCGCAGCAGGGTGCGAAGCCCGAGCGCGAAGGCAACGCCGAGGGAGGGCCCCTCGATCCGTTCCGGGGCCGAGGGTTCGTCGGACAGGATGATCCGCCACACCACGCAGCGGCCCGCGGCCGGCGCACCGGCCAGGTGCCAGGCCGTGGCCAGCGCGGAGGAGAACTGGGCGTTCGGGCTGCGCACCCCGTCCATCGTCCGCGGGTCGGGATACAGCCCTGCCGGTCCCGGGGTGAACTCGCGCAGTTCCAGAATGCCGGTGGCGCCCTTGGCGGCCGGGGCCTCCCCGCTCTGTCCGGGTGAGCGGCCGAAGACCACGGGGACCCGCACGACAGGGCGTCTGCGCGGTGCGACGCCCGCCATCATGAGCGCGGCGACCACCAGCAGTCCCTTGGCAGCCGGCGACGGCCCGTCGGGAGCAGCGGCATGACCCAGCTGCCGGCTCCGTTGGAGGAGCGTGTCGATTCCGCCGGCGAGACGGGGCGAGAGTTCGGCGAGTCCCTTGCCGGAGGGCTCCGCGGGCCCGGAAGCGGCCTCGGAGCACAGCAGTCCGCTGCTCTCCCACGCTTCGAGCAGTCGTAGGAGTGCGCCGTCGTGTTCCTCGGCATCGCACTTCGGTGCGACGAGCGCTCTGGCCAGCAGGAGGGCGTGATCGGCTCGCAACACAGCCGCGCGCTCCTGGTCCGGCGCGGTCGCCCCGAGCCAGGCGCGCAGTTCCTCGCAGCTGCGGCCGGCGAGCCACGCCGGATCGTCGCGAACCGCCTCGCTGCAGCAGCTCCACCACAGCGCCGACTCGCCCAACAGCTCCCGGACTGCGGCCTGCGGGCCCGATGCCCGCTCCAGCACGTTCTCGACCGTTGCCCGAGCCGCGGGGCCGCCACGGGTTGTCCGCCGGCGCAGGCCCGTCCGGCGCGTCGCCACAGCCTGTGAGGGGGCTGCTTCCTGAGAACCCGCGCGGTGCCCGGGTCCCGCTGCCCCCGTCACCGCAGCTCCTGGTCAATGGCGCGACGAAGACCGGGCTCCGAAATCAGCGCCCGCACCTCGCGCCAGGCATCACGGGTCGCGTCATTGAGCGAAGCGCCGACCGACAACGTGACCGCCGCGACGTCCCACGTACTGTCCGGACCCACGGGTACCGTCACGGAGGCCGTCCACCCCTGCCCGACGTAGCCCGGGAGCCGGACGTACGAGGCAGCAGGGCCATAACGCGCCCGCACCACAGGCACGAGCAGCACGCGCTCGGAACCGGTCCCGTCCGCGTACCTGACCGCCGTCATCAGTGGCGCGGCGCCCTCGACGCCGTGCACGACGAGTTCCAGGCTGTACCCGGGGACGGAGCCCCCGTGCCTGCGCACGAGAAACCGGGCGCTGCCGTCCGGGGACGACGCCTCCAGCAGCACGGTGTCGCCTCCTGCGGCGGCCAAGCCGCCCGTCTTCGGAAGCTGTGGGAGACGAAACCAACCCGCAGCAAGCGGCTGCGGGCGTGACCGATCGCGTGCGGCCCCGGAAACCGGATGCCGGTTCCCGGTGGGCTTCTCGGCGTAGCCGCCCGGGAGGACGGGCGCGGTGGCGAGCGGTGCGGAGGGCAGGTCCGCGCCGATGAACGAGGCCCACAGCCGCTGCCACAGTGTGTACCCCGCGCGGGCGCGAACCCCTGTCGGGGGGCGGTGGGCGTACGTGGTGCCGGTGAACGAGCGCCAGGAGCGCCGGGCGACCGAGCCGAACGTCATGACGACGCCTCCATCGGGACGGGAGGCGTTCCCCCGTGATCCGCCGAGGTCGAAGGTGTCTGCGGCGGTGCTTCGCCGGGGGCGCGGAGCGCCTCGGCCGGTGTGGTCGCACGGCCGATCTGGGCCAGCAGGGCCGGGGCGGAGGCGCCCACGGTCACCGCTGCGTAGATTCCGGTGACCTCGGTGTGGAGCAGCCACCCGGCCGCGCCTCCCAGCGCCACGCGCACGAGTGCGGCGAGCGAGTCGGCAAGCGGGTCAATGAACCTGCCGAGCGGTGGGAGCGGTGTGTCCGAAGCTCGCGCCGCATGTCGCGCCTCTTGCCAGCCGCGTAAACGTCCGTAGGTGACGACCGCTTCGGCGATCAGTCCACCGCCCGCCCCGGATGCCACGGCCTCGATCCACGTCAGCATCAATCCGCCCCTAGTCGACCTCATGTCGCAGTTCCTGACGGGGAGTTAGCGTACGCCTTCGACCTCCCCGCTCCGAGGGCGCAAAGGCTCCTTGAATGCCGTCCACGTCATGCACGGCAGCGTGCCAGATGGCGCTGACAGTCACCGGAGGGACGACCTCGTACCAGACCGTCTTGATTTAGGGGCCCGCGCACGTCGTCCCCCAGTGACTGGCCAGCGCTTCGACGAGGAGCAGACCGCGCGCCCGGGCTCGTCTTGGGGGAAGCCGGCGGAAGGGTGCCGGGTACGGGCGGGCGGCGGTCGGTGCGTGCGTCGGTCAGCTCGATACGGCGTCGCCGGGTCCACAGGCCTGGCTATCACCCCACCGACGCCACCCTGAAAACCTCAGTAGCCTGTCGGTATGTCAGAGCGTGTCATGCCCGGTCGCACGGACGGCCTGATCAGCCTGGTTGCCGCGGACGCTCTGTGGGTCGACTTGACGGCCGACAGTGCTGTGCCGACGGCTTCTGAGGCGTTCACCTGCTCTCCTGCCCGTGCCCAGGTGGGGTACGTCCTGCTCGGCGGCCATGTGGTGGCGACGGTGAGGGCGAGCGGCGGTCAGTGGAGTGTTCCGGAGGTTGAGGTGCGCCGGGCGGCCGCGGAACTGAACGCGGTGGGGATGGATCGGCAGGACCTGGTCCGCATCGGTCCGTTTCGTGGGGCGCCGAGGCAGGAGCGCAACGACGAAACGCCGCTGCGTTGGCGCCAGCGCATCACGGGGGAACTTCAGGAGCTGGGCGGACCTGAGCGGGCAGCACGAGGTGAAGTCGGCCGGCCGTACCATCTGGCGGGGATCGAGTGGCGACAGATGCTCGTGGAGCAGACCCGCGACGGGACGCAGCGGACGTGGTGGCTGCCGCGCGCCGTGGTCAGGCTGCTGGACGCGGCCGAGCACGCCGAAACGCAGTGGGTGCGAGCCGCGCGGGCCCGCCAGGCAAGCGCAGCCGTCACCGAGCCGCCCTCCCACCCCCGGCAGGCCCGGCACGTCGGCGGTCGGCAGACGCCGAGCCCCGAGGGCCCCACCGCCTCACTGCGTCCGTATGACAAAGAGCTGGAAGGCCAGCTGTATTCGGTGCTCAGCAGGAAGCCCGGTACCTCCCGCAGGGTGGCTGGGTGGGCGTGCGCCGTCTGCCGCACTGCGCCCGCCACCGTGCTCGATCACTGCCACGAACACGGCTACGTCCGCGCGCCAGTCTGCCAGTCCTGCAACACACAGGAACGCCCCGACCACCTGTACAGCAACGACATCCGCGTGGCGAACCGCTACACCCGCCTCTTCCACACCGACACCGACGACTGGCTCCGCCACTGGCACCGCTGCCCCGGCTGCCGCGCACGCACCACTCTGCCTCTGCCGCACCTCGCCGCATGGACCGCCCACATAGCCTGCCGATCGCTGCGCCCGACCCACCGCGCCCCCCGTGGACGCAAGCCCTGCGGTGTCCTGCGCGTGTCCTGGACGGGCAGTCAGAACGCGCCCCGTTCCTGCCTGCTCACTGTCGCCGTCGAATTCTGCCCCTCCGGCGAGCACCGTGTCCTTGCGCGAGTCCCCTACCGCGAAGCCGCCGAGCGGTTTCGTGCCTGGCTGGCCGAGACGGCCCCTGCCGTGGCCGCCGCGGCCGGTCCTGACCGCCTGGACGGCCTCCCTGCCCAGTTCCGGCCAGTCATCGCGGACACCAGCGGCGAGGACCTGGAACTGTTTTGAGCGGGCACCGACAGACCTGACACCCCACCGTCACCTCGCGGCTGCTAGCCCCCGACACGGTCACCCCCGCACGCCCGGCGAAATGCAGAGCAGAGTCCCGCGGCGCAGTGTGCGTCACAAGATCGGCGCGCTGCTCGTCACCAAGGGTGCCGGGCACGGGTCACTGCAACGGACCGTCGCGTTCTGTCCGATCAGCCTTCGCTGTCGATTTGTTGATCGATACGGTGAGAGGTGATTGTCGTCTCGGGTAGGGGAGCTGATGGATCTCGCGGACAGACATCAGGCTTTGGCGCGTGGTGCGCTGTTGGTTGCCGAGACTGCCGAGGACGCCTACCAGCTGGGTGCCCTTGACCGCTTCCTCAAGCCATGGATCCGGGGCAGACTGCACTCACTGGCCGGTCTGCTCGACAGTTGCGACACCAGACGTCAGCTGGCCGAGGACACAAGAGCCTTGGCTCAGACGGCCGCTGAGTACTCGGAGCTGCGGGACCAACTCTTTTCCGACGTTCACCACACGCGCCCGGAGCCACCATGGCGGATCGTGGGACAGAAGACGATGGCGATCCGGGCGCAGTGCGGAGTACTGCTGCGACAGCCGACGTTCGTCCTGCGGCGCCTGGATGCCGGCTCGGACGTCCCCGGCGCAGCAACCTGGGACTTCACGGTGATCGCTAACCTCGTGCTTTCATGAAGCACGGTGTCCGACAGGTGATCAGGTAAGCGAAAAGTGCCTCTGACCAGCAAGAATGAGGATTGTCGAGGTCCTTGTT